>JBARMQ010000615.1:0-8688 GCA_049802535.1 Bryobacteraceae bacterium
GTCCATTCCCCTGTTCAGCGGCGGTAATCACAACATCCAAAGTCGCGTATGGCCGCTTCAACTTATGCCATGCGCCGCTACGTCTGCCTGGTTCATAGATGCTGCCTTTGCGCTTTAGCACCAGGCCTTCATTGCCGCGCGCTCGGGCCGCGCCAAACAACCGGTCCAAATCTTCGTGTGTCGCAATCGAATATTGCGGCGAAATCAATATCGGCATCGGTTGGCCGCTCAAGGTTTGACACAACATGCTGCGTCGTTCTTCAAAGGTCTTCTTCAGCAGCAGCTCATCGTCGCGCAGCAATATGTCATAGGCCATGAACACCAGCGGTATTTCCGCTAGCAGCGTTGCGCGAACTTTTTTACGAGCGATCCGCTGCTGCAGCACATTGAAATTCAACGCGCGGCCATCGCGCCACGCCAAGATTTCGCCATCCAGCAGTCCATTGCTCACAAGCGCGCGCAACGCGTCACGCAACTCCGGAAAAGATCCGGTTACATCTTCCATCCCGCGCGAAAAGATCTGCACGTGTCCGTTCTCGAAATGCGCCTGCGAACGGATACCGTCATATTTATCCTCAACAATCCAATCTGATGGATCGGCTAGGTCCTCCACCCGCTCCAATGGCTTTGCCAGCATGAACTCCATCGGATGGAATAAACGCGCCTCAATTTCGGCCAGTTCACCGCGGCGTGCCGCTATCGCCACTCGTGCCAGATCGCCCAGTCGATTGGCGGCATCGCGCACCGATTCGTGCGACACCTCGCAAGCGGCCGCAACCGCTTCCTCCACCAACTTCCCCTGCAGCCCGATCCGCAATCCCCGCGTGATCACCTTCAGAAAATATTTGATGGTCAACGGCCGGTAACTGCGCTGCGTCTCAATCAAAATCTCCAACTTACGCGCGGTCAAGCGGGCGCGAAAGATCTTCTGATAAATCTCATCGGCCTCCTTTAGAGTCAGCGGCTGTTCCGCCGCGATGCCTCGCAGCAGCAGGCCTGCCGTTTCGGCGCCATCGCCCACTTCCGAGTAGCAAATGCGCAGCGTTTCCCAATCCCACCCCGTCACCGCCTGCAGCGATTCACGCAGCAGGCTATAACCGACCGACAACTTCACCTTCTCGTCTTTTGCAAACAGCGTATGATTTGGCGACTCCCGCGCCACGGGGCCGCCGCTCAAGAATTGAACGGCTAAAGCAAGGTCGTCGTCATTCAGCTTCCGGAAATAAGCGGCCAGCGATGCGATCTTTCGTAGCCGGCTGGCGCTCTTGCCAACTTCTTCGCACACCAGTGCCAGCTCGTCCATTAGCCTTCCGCCGCTTCCACATTAGTCCGGCTACCGGCCCGAACCGGCGCTACCGCCTGGTAGCCACGGGTTTGCAAAATGTGCGCAAATGGCGCGGTGTACCCATGCACGACATCGATCCTTTTTGCGCCGCTTTGCTCCACCAGCGCCAGCAGTTCGTCAAAATCTGCGTGGTCGGAATAAGGGATCAGCTCTTCCGCTCCCGATCGCGTGCGGGCATTATCGAGCGCCGCCCAACCCGAGACATAGGCAATGCGCACGTTTTTGCGGCTCGCCGTCAGCGCCGAGCCATGCGCCGGAACCACAACTAAGGCCTTGTCGGCAATCGCTTGCGCTTCGTACGGCTCCCAACCGGGAAATTGATAGCCATATTCCTCGTACACGGGTATGAATTTCGCAATGGCGCCGTGCACCGCTGTCACAATTCCGGCTGTTGTCAACACATTTACAATCTCTTGACCGCGGCCCAACGCGTAGCCGATGAACACCGGAACCACCCCCTCGTTCAGACACGCTCGAGCGAAGTTTACAATTCTTTGCGCACCCTCCTCACGCGTGAGAAGACGATAAATGGGAAGACCGAACGTCGATTCGATGATCAGCCGATCGCACGACTGCGATTGCGTCGTCTCGCCGCACAGAGGTGGTCGCAGCTTGATATCGCCGGTGTACGCCAGTCGTTCGCCTCGATATTCAATCAGTAATTGAGCCGCGCCCAGAATGTGGCTTGCCGGAAACGCCGTCAATCGCGCGCCGTGCCAATCCATGCTCTCCCCGAACTCCAGCGAAACTAGCTGTGGCTCCTGGTCGCTTTCACCCAGCCACAGCCGCATCCGATAAAACCGCAGCGTGGCGGGCGTTCCAATGGCTACCCCGTGACATCCCCTGGCGTGATCGCTGTGTCCGTGCGAAATCCACGTGGCCGCGCAGGGATCGGTGCTATCCAGCCAGAGCTCTATTTCCGGCAGAAATATCCCCGCTTCCGTAAACTCCACATCCATCGGCATCACTGCTTAACTTCAATAGAGCACATGAGTTTGCTATCAAAAATTAAAGAGCGAAAGAGCGCCCGATTTCATCCAACCCTCAACAGGAGGATGGGATCTCAAGGAGAACTTTGCCTCCGCCTGTGTAAGCAGACGCATGGACACCCAGCAGTTCGACCTCGAAATTCGCACTCGTCAATCCCGTTGGATGACGTACGTGCTGGTTTCCGCCGCCATTTTCAGTTTCGCTGTCTGTTTCGAAGCAATGTGGAAGCCTGGCTGGATGTTTCATTTTGCCGGCCTCGCCACCCCCCGTTATCCAGAGATTTGGCAGTGCGTCGGCTTGATGTCGGCAATGATCGGTATCGGCTATCTCGCCGCCGCAGCCAACCCGATCCATCATTGGCCCGTCGTGCTGGTCGGTTGGTTGGCCAAATTGGCGGTGCCATTGTGGCTCATATCCTGCGCGATGCACGGGCATCTTGGATGGAGATTCGCGGGCAGCTTCGCCACCGTGCAAGCAGTGTGGTTGTTACCCCTCGGTCTGATCTTATGGCGCACTTATACTAGCCACACGGCGTCTTTACGTCTGGCATCGCCTGAAGTCCACTCGCTTGCTCTGCGCATACGTACCAATCGCGGCCAAACTTTGCGGGAAATGTCGCTGGAAAAGCCGCTTCTGCTGATTTTTCTTCGCCACCGCGGATGCCCCTTTTGCCGCGAAACACTGTCCGACCTGCAAAAACAGCGGCGCGAGATCGAGCGCACCGGCTTCCAAATCGTGCTCGTCCAGATGGATCAAGACGAGACCGCCCACGAGTTTCTCCAAAAGTATGGCCTCTCCGATTTGCCGAGGATTAGTGACCAGAAGAAAGCACTCTATCGGGCGTTCGGTCTGCGCCGCGCTGAGCTATGGAACCTAATTGGGCCGCCGGTTTGGTTGCGTGGCATCAAGGCCATTATCATTGAAGCGAACGGCGTCGGGCTTTTGCACTCCGACCCATTCCAGATGCCGGGTGTCTTCGCCATCTACAGCGGCCAAATCGTTCGCAGTTTCATCCACCGCCGCGCCTCCGACCGTCCTGATTACCTGGAATTTATAGAAATCGCCTAAGGGCGATCGATTCTTACAATCCTTACAGGCCCGCTAAGACGACTGTGGCCCCTATCTTGCAACGATGTCAACCGAGGCGTTTCAAGTCATCGCCAGTTAGTCAGGTTTTCAATAAAATCGCTGGCACCTACAGGAGGACTGAAGAGTTATGAGTAAGCGCATCGCGTTTTGCGCGGATGGCACATGGGATGGCTCCACGAGCCACACGAATGTCTACAAACTTTATAAGGCGCTGAGCATTAGCGGCGATCAGATCCCGCTTTATGATGACGGCGTCGGGGCTGATGGGAATCCGATTGTAAAGCTTGTTGGAGGGGCTTTCGGGACCGGGCTCTGGCGAAAGATCAAAGACGGCTATAAAAAGATAGCCCATATTTACGAAGCCGGCGATCAGGTGTTCTTGTTCGGCTTCAGCCGCGGCGCCTTCACCGCGCGCAGTTTGGCTGGGATGATCGCGGCTTCCGGCCTTCCCACTGCCAACTTCACAGATGACATGGTCGAGATCGCGTTCGACGCCTATCGAGATAAGCTGAACCGGGCCAATAAGTTGAAACAGCTCGCGAACTGCAATATGGACGCGAACCCGGAGATAACGATGGTCGGGGTCTGGGATACAGTGGGCGCGCTTGGCATACCTTCAGCCATTGGCCAGATTGACCCGCTGGCGTACGGTTTTCTGGATACCAGCCTGAACTCGAAGATTAAACATGGGTGTCATGCGCTGGCGATTGACGAGAGACGCGCGCAGTTCCCGCCAACGTTGTGGACCGGAACCCCGGCCGCAGGTCAAACGCTTGACCAAGTTTGGTTCACCGGCGCCCATAGTGACATAGGCGGTGGTGAACCGGACGACTTACCCGGGACCACGGCGCTTTCAGATATCACCTTGGGCTGGATGATGAGTAAGGCGATCGAATTTGGACTTGAGTTCGATGGGACCGTTCTCGAGCAATACACGATGCCGCTCGATCCGGAGTTTGCGCTGGATAAATTTCACGAGTCGTGGAAAGTGTTCTGTGGCTTTCCCATTAGGCGGCACGTCGACAAGAACGCCTATATAGCGAATAGCGTTCTGATCCGCTGCCAGGATGACAACAGCTGGCGTCCGCAAAATCTGAGCTTTGTGAACGATTCTTTGGCGCCGGGATACCAAATTGTTGGCGTGGTAAATCTCCCCGCAGCAATGGCTCCTCAAGTCGCTGCACAGTCCGGTCAGGGTGCGGGAGGCGGGGATTAGAGCGAAGAAGCTATAAAGTCTTCAGATACTCGACCATTGCTTTCTTATCTTCAGCGCCTAACGTGGTACCCCATAGGTGGCCGCTGTTGCTGTTACCTGGGACGCTCGTGTCGTAGCGGAAGCCAATTCGCTCCGCCTCGGGTCCGGTGGAGACGAAGCCGACATTCTGCGCATCGACGACGTCATAGCCCCGGTAGAAAAGCTTAGGACGATGGGCGGGATCTTCCAGCAGATCGGCGACGGTCGGCACGGACCCGTTGTGTAAATACGGACCACGCAGCCAGAGTCCTTCTAACGGCACATTAACGTATCCGTTCTGCTTGACGAAGTGAGTCAATCTCCAAAAATGTCCTGCTCCGTAGTTGTTGTAAGCGGTCGCCGAACTCTGCGTCCACATATCGATGCGATGGCGATCGGTCTGGAGCATAGGATTGTCGATTGACTCCACTTTGCCCGTGCGGGCGCCCCCGATCGCATGGCACTCGGCACACTGCTGTTTGTAGATCAAACTACCGCGCGCTGCCAGCGTGGCGTCGATAGTACCGGGGAATTTCGGCGGTTGTACGTGGCTGATGTAGTTCATCACGCGCTTCAGACTTGATTCGCTCTGCGACTTCTTCCAATCTTTGTCGACCCAATTGGGCGGCGTACCGTCGCCGATCGCGGAGGAGATGACCACCTCCTCCAAGCTGGTGTTCAATCCGTCCCAGTGAAACGAGTAACCCTGATGTGCCGCGAGATTCCACAGGGGAACCATGTCGGAATTTCCAATGCTCCCATCTACAGGCTGATTGAGAACGCGATACTTCACAGGGTTGAATGGATCTATGCGGCCGTATCCCCAGGGCGGATTATTTTTCATCCAGCCGTATTGCTGATATTGGTTCTGCTGCTGGAGCAAAGTGATCTTGGTGAACGGAATGAGAGCGAAACGATAGGCCAAGCGATCGAGGAGTGAGAGGCGATAGTTTTTTGCGATCTCGGCCATAATCGTGGAGGAGTTAAAGCGAGGGTCGGCAGCGCAGGCGAACAAGAAACGCAAGTAATCCTGGGGACTCGTGGTGTGACTGGGGCCAGCAGGCACAACTGTAGGCTTGTCGCCGGGGCGAACGCGAAACGTGGCGGTGTGGCAGAAGGCGCAGTTGATGCCCACGCGGTCGATTCCAATCGTCTGCTTGGAGAAGCCGATGGGCAGTTCGCGCCCTTCCTGCCCGACGATGCCGAGCGACTCATAGCCTCCGGGATAAGGAAGCTTATCGGGAAAAACGCGCGGAAGCACCAGCCAGATCCAATAAGGGACCCCGGCGGTGCCCTCGGTTCCAATGGAGCCATATAGAAAGTGCTCTTCATCGGAGGCGAAGAGGGGCGGGGCCAGTTCGCGAAAGAATTCGTAGTAGGTGACTCCGACGATCAAGAGGACCAACAAAATGGCGGCAGCCGTGAGACGCTTGTGCCATTTGCCACGTGCCCCGCGCAAGAACGGCGTTCCAAGGGTTGCGTCGGCAACCGTGCGGCCAGCGGCAACGCCGAGCGGGGCTTTCTTCGCTTCGCGTACGGCGAGGGCGAGCAGAATACCTTCGGGCACGAGAAACGTCAGGTCAAACAGCCCGAACATCAGGTAATCGGTGTTAAAAAGACAAAAGAAAATCACGCCCGCGAGGCGCGCCAGCACTGTCAGCCAGGAAACCAGCGGATAGTAAAGCGGTCTCACTGCGGCAGGAATGTAGAACAGGCTCAACAGAATCAGCAGGAGCGAGGCAAAACTCGGCCACATGGTGGGCGCCGCCGACGGCAGCGAGTACATGGCCAGCATCTGATCCGGCATGAATAGCGACGGCAGCGCAAGCGCGAAATTCGCGAAAATACCGAGCCAGACTACTCGTCCGAACCACTTGGCGTATTCATTCATGGGGCAACTTATAAGGTCTTCATGTACTCGATTAAGTCTTGTTTCTGATCAGCGGGAAGCTTGGTGCCCCATAAATGGCCGCCATTGCCGTTGCCGGGAATGGTTGTGTCGTAAATAGAGCCTGTGTTTCGTGCTTCGGGTGTGTCGTAAGTAAAACCAACCTTCTGCTGGTCGTATACGTCGTAGCCTCGTGCAAACTGCTTGGGCCTATCGGCCGAGTCACTAAGTAAGTCGAGTAACGTCGGTACAGATCCGTTATGCAGATACGGAGCGCGCGCCCAGACTCCATCGAGTGGCTGGTTGGCGTATCCGTCGGTTTTGGCGAAATGAGTGAAGCGATACCGGCTGTCCGGATACAGGGCCGCTTGATTCACGCAAAAAATGTACGTGTAAGAGTTCAGCCGGTACGGATCGGTGTTCACAGATGCGAGCTTCTCGACCGTTCCGGTTTTGCTGCCGCTAAAACTGTGACATTCTGCGCACTCTTGCTCGAAGATTACTTTGCCGCGCGTGCGCCGGGATTCATCGATCGCAAACGGATAACGCGGCGGTGGCAAAGTCCAGATCCAGTCATGAATACGTTGCAAGCTGGCATGATCCACCGTGACCGGGGTGACTCCCGCGCCCAGTGAAGCGCTCAGGTTTCGCTCATCAACCGAGGTATTGTTCCCGTCCCAATGCAAATGCATACCCTCGCGTGGGCTTTGATTCCATAGCGACGGAAAATCCGACGCACCGATGATTTCGTCGTGCGGTAGCGCGGTGAGATTCCAGTTAAACTGCAAGGATTTGTAGGGATTGAAGGTATCGACCCTCCCGCGGCCCCACGCGGGTATCGGAGGATTCAAGGCATAGCCCATGCGATTCTGCAGTTCGAGCGTCTGGAGTTTCAAACGCTGTATCAGCGCCGCATATAAGATAAACTTTTGCATCAAGCTGACGTGCTCGCCCATCTCTTCGGCCTTTTGAATCACGTTCGCGGCCGTAAGGCGTTCGTCGAGGCTGCAGGAGATAACGAAATTGAAGAATCGTTCGAGATCCAGCTGATGAGCGGGCATTCCAAGCACAATCATCGGTTGACTGTTTGCGGTCTCGCGCACAGTTCCGGTATGACAAACGGCGCAATTCAACCCGGCTTGTTCAACACCTAGGCGCCAGCGCCGGGAAACACCGATGGGCATATCGTGATTCGGCTCGAATACAAGTCCGAGCGAAGCATAGCCACCGGGCAGTTTATCCGGACAGACCTTGGGGAGCGTCTTAAAGATGAGGTAGGGCGGCAACACTCCACCCACCGGAGTAAATATGGAACCGCCCGGCTCACTACCGATGGAGCCGTACTTGAAATGCTCCTGTATGTCAGCGTACTTGTGTGTGGAGTCTGAGGTGAAGTACCAGAGCAGATAGATGGCAATCAGGGCGATCCCGGCAAACGCGATCAGGGCCATCAAACCGCGTGTGCGGTGTTGCCAACGATCAACCGGGCTCGAATAAACCTCATCGACAAGCTCCCCCTCGCCAGTCTTGATGATCATTTCATCGGGCATCGGGCACTCCTGAATGGGCCGCGGCGCTCGTAAATTGCGATGGGTGGAAGACCTTCATGATTTCGCTGATCATAGCTTCGTGGTCACCACCGAAACGCCGCACATCGTAACAACCGAGGGGGTTCGCAACGGCGTTTACCAGACAGCGATTGCAGAATGAGCAGGGTTTATCGGGAAGATCTTTACCGGATTGCAGAATCTGCGGCAGATCACGATTGGCTACCAGCGGTCGGGCGATGGACACCGCGTCTGTGTAGCCTTCTGAGATCACCCGCCGTATCACAGCGCCGTCCTGGTATCCGCCTGTATTGATAACTGGGACCGAGACGTTCTTTTTGACTTCGCGGCAGTACTCTGAGCTGACCGCCTCGATCGGATGATCCCTCTTTGTGCGTGCCCACAAGAATGTGAAAATCGGGCGCAGGATCCTGAAGTGGAACATCGTGTAATTGAGATAGCCACGCACGCCACTCGAGATCATCGTGCCGTACCACCAATTCAACTCATCCGCGGGAAAGCCACCGGGAGGCAGCAGCGGATGAGGGAAAATGCTGCCGATAGAGACATGGATCGCGTCCACCCCAGCTTCTTC
>JBARMQ010000616.1:0-2699 GCA_049802535.1 Bryobacteraceae bacterium
CTGCAAGGCGACCCCCGGCTGATTGTCCATTCAAATGCGAACCTCGACCACGCAAAGAAGAAGTAAATCAAGAAGAGATCGGCAAGTCTTGCACGTGCTTGCTTTACGCTTGCGCGGAATTGCTGCTTGCCGCCCGACGATACGCGCCCGGGGTAAGTCCGCTCAGTTGCTTGAATACGTTGCTGAAATGGCTTTGATCGGCGAAGCCCAGGTTCAGCGCGATGTCAGCGATTGGCTTCGACGTGTGGGTGAGAAGATTCTTCGCCCGATCGATGCGCAGCATCGCCACATAAGCGTGCGGGCGCAGTCCCGTAGCCCTCTTGAATACGCGGTCCAGATGATACTTGCTCAAATTGGCGGCTGCCGATACACGTTCCAGAGCGAACTCTTCTGTGAACGTGTCATGCAGGTACTCGAGCGCCTTGCGCACTTCCCAACGCAATGCGTTGTTGTCCGGATTCATGGCGACGTCCGCCGACGGGGCTGGGACAAAGCGGCGCAGAAGATAGATTGCCAATTCCGTCACCAGGCTCTTGAGAAAGACCTCGCGGCCCAATTGGTGGCCGTCGTTTTCGGTACGCAACTCTTCGCAAATTCTCTTGATCTGGCTGTCGCTCTCCAGTCTCGGAACAGGAAAGCAGGGAATTTCTTGCGTGGACAGCGCAACATCTTGCAGCAGCTCGCGGAGGAAGTCTTGTCTAATGCCTACCATCAGGTAATCCCGATTCCCAGGCAAAATGAAATCCTCATGGACCTCGCCCGCGTTCAGTAACCCGATGTTTCCGGTTTGAAATTCTACCGACTGCACTCCGATACGGCAGCGAGCCTGTCCACCGAAGTAATAGCTGATCAGTTGTTCGAAATGCGCGTGCGGGCCGACGGGCGAATGGAAGGCATGGGTCACCGAGAACTGCGAAGTTATGCAGATTCGCTCATGTGCGTGACTCGCTGGCAGCTGCATAGGTGAGGGTAGAGTTTAACCCAGGATGAATCGGTTGGCAATATTGTTCTATTGAAAAACCGCGCAGCAATCGGTCGCAAAAAAACGAGCAAGATACTGCAATACGATCCGCAATTACGGCAGTAGGGTTTGATCAGCACCTGAAAGGGAAGGCACTTCAGCTGTCCCACTGACCTGATTAAGAAAGGGCCAAAGCTTGCGAATTGAGGGCATCGAAGTAGCGACTCTGCGCTACGAATATCCGGAGGGAGCGGGCTTTCGATTTGCAGGAGGGTATTGCAGCGGAAGGTTATCCTGCCTCATCAAAGTCCACACGGACGCTCATATCAGTGGGATCGGCTCGGTCTATTCACATCCGGTCCTGGTTAGCAAGATCGTCGTCGACCATCTGCAGCCAATGCTGCTGGGTGAGGATCCGCTCGACTTGGAAGCCTTGTGGGACCGCTGCTACCGCGTGACACGCTGGTACGGGCGCAAGGGCGTAGCCGTATCCGCTTTGGGGGGTATCGATACTGCATTGTGGGATATTCGGGGCAAGGCATTGGGTAAGCCGATTTGCCAATTGCTGGGACCAAGCCGAACCCGAATTCCTGCCTACGCGAGCGCTTTGTTGTGGAAGAACGACCCGGAAGAACTCGGCCGCGAAGCGGAACAACACCTGGCCGATGGCTTTCGCGGAATGAAGATGCGCCTGGGCCGCAACTATGAATATGATTGCGCTGCGGTCGACATTGTCCGGCGTGCCATCGGCCCGGACAACCAACTGATGATCGAGGGCAACGCGCGCTATAACCTCGACCAAGCCAGGACGATGGCCGCGAAATATCGAGAAAACAGCGTTTATTGGTTTGAAGAGCCATTTCCTCCTGAAGATGTAGATAGCTATCTCGCACTTCGGCCAGACCTTAATCTGCCTCTAGCTGCGGGCGAAAACGAGTTTGGGCTTCAGGGTTTTCGCGAGCTCGTAGACCGGCAGACGGTGGACATTCTCCAGCCTGATTGCAGCCGGGCTGGCGGCATTACCGAGTGTCGCCGCATCGGCCTGATGGCTGCAGAGCATGGGCTTCGGGTGGCAACACACGGATGGAGCGATGCCATCGCCGTGGTCGCCAACATGCATTTGATCGCGTCGCTGCCTACAGGACTCACAGTGGAGATCGACCGTACGGGCAACGGCTTGGTGGATCGCTTGCTCATCGAGCCGTTCAAAGTAGTCGACGGAGAGATTGCTGTTCCCCGGGAACCGGGACTTGGTATCGAGCTGGATTCATCCGCGGTCGAGAGGTTCACCTTGCCGGAGGGAAACCTCCCCGATGGAAACTATTCGGATTTGGTCTTTGGACGCGAGTTCTACACGCCGGCTGGTGCGTATGAATAAAAAGGCGCGATTGCCCCTCCTTGTCCCACCATCCGGAGTTAGTTGCGAGAGTCGATAAGAGAAAGTCAATACCTGTCCGAGTAAGACATGCATATTGCGATCAGACTAATTCGCTGTAGGGCCTTCGGAGAAAGCGAGGACGGAAGATGAGATATCTTGTCAGGCCCATTCGGTGCTTACGAACGAGCATAGGATTAGTGAGCATTCTCTTTATTATCGTCGGTACGCTTTCGAAGTATAGCCTTGGCCAGCTCTCCACCGCCTCCCTGAACGGAGTTGTTCGCGACCAATCAGGAGCTGCGGTTACCGGAGCGAGCGTTGTATTACGTAACGTGGGCACGTCAGTCGAAAGCACAACCA
>JBARMQ010000617.1:0-22001 GCA_049802535.1 Bryobacteraceae bacterium
GGCTAAAACGACCCGTTTGCGGCTGCGATAGAGTGAACAGAAATGCAATATTATGGCGCAAAAGATCTTGCCGCGTCTTTCCGGACGGTGCGCAAAAATACATTGACGATCGCCGAAGAGATTCCAGAGGACAAATACAGCTTTAGCCCCGCCGTCGGCAGCAGGACTGTAGCAGAACTCCTCACACACATCGCCTTCGGCGGAAAGTTTCAGGAGCAAATCAATCTCGTCGAGAAGCGTTCGACCATGGAAGGTTTTGATTTCCTAAAATTTAGAACCAAGATGATGGCTGAGTCCGCTCAGCCCCGAATCAAGTCCGAGATCATCGCTCTCCTTAAAGAAGAGGGCGAGAAATACGCCTCCAGCCTTGAAGCATTGACGGACGATTTCCTGGGCCAGAGGATAACCATGCCCCCAGGAGGTAGCCCTCCCAGCCGCAGCCGCTTCGATATGCTGCTCGCCGTAAAGGAACATGAAATGCACCATCGCGCCCAACTCATGCTCATCGAGCGTATACTCGGAATCACACCGCACCTTACTCGCGAAAATCAGGCGCGAATCGCCGCGATGCAAGCCGCCGCCGCTCAAAAAACTTAGCCTCCGGCGGGGAAGGGAGCGGCCCGGACTCATACTTCCGCCGCTCCCTTGCGGGCTTCCTCAATCACCGGCTTGCGGCGTCCAGGCGATGCGAACCACGCCGTCACAGGCCGTTAGCCGGCGTACCGATTGCGGCACTTTCGTATCCGCCTCTCTGGCGCGCCATTGTAATTCGCAGCTTAGCTCGCGGTTTTCGGTGCCCTCCGCGGTGGCGAACGCGCAGCGCATGATTGCGAAGCCATCGTTTTGGAGAATCGCGCGAATCTCATCTTCCTTCGGACCCGCCTGACTCGTCACGATGACAAGCTTTCCCCGCCAGTCTTGCTTCAGTCGCTCCTCTAGAAATTTCAAGCCGCTCAATACCAGCATGCTCAACAGCACGCCAACCAAGCCGAGCGCAATCTGCCCTCCGCCGAAGCAAAGGCCGAGAACCGTCAAAAACCAGAGACTGGCGGCCGTCGTAACACCTCGCACCAGGTTGTTGCGGTGAACAATAGCGCCCGCGCCGATAAATCCCATGCCCGACAAGATTCCAAGCGGCAACCTCATCAGATCGTTCATCACAAATGAATTGGGCGATCTCCCGGCAAGAGGAAGCAGCAGGTTCACCTGAATCATCGCAATGCAGGCGGCGAGACAAACCAGAATCGACGTGCGCAGGCCGGCCGCGTGTCCATGCTCGGTTCGGTTGAATCCAATTGCCGCACCCGCCACTAGCGCGCAAAGCAAGCGAATCGCAATGTCTGACCATTGAAGTTCGATTGGCACCGTCAAGAACCTTTCGCGATTTATCTCTTTAGAAACTTTCTGGTCGCTTCTGCTGAAGTGTAAATTTCGCCATCAATCAGCAGCCTGCCAGTATACGATCCGCCAGGGCTATCAAATTCCCATGCAACCTTGTGCCCGCGCCTGGCAAGCTTAGCCCACTTAGAATCCTTTAATGAATTTTGCTCAAGCCAGTAATGACCCTCGTCGTCGGTGAAACTCCGCAACCGTGAGTGCCCCAACGTTTCCGTCCAGCTCGTGATGTCGCCAAAGGTGGGCATAGTCCCAGATCACGGGCCACCTTTTGCCCGGCTCTGCGGCGAGCTGAAGTTCCCAAATTCAAGCGATTGCTTTGCACCCGGAATGCCGTTCGGCCCGATTTCGTGCCATTCCACCGATCGTGAGAATGGCCTTTCTTCGCCAGCGCGAAACTTGTCGCGGACCGTCACAAAAACTCTGTGACCTTGCTTCAAACGCGCGCTCCAGCGCGATTCCAGATCATGATAGCTGCCGCCAGGTCCTCGAAATGCCTCCTGGAAAGCTTTGGGCGCGAACGTATTCATGTTCGGGTTCTGCAGGCTCATGTTCCGGGCGTCGCCAGGGGGGCCAAATTGGATCCCAATGAGATGTCCTGCGTGTTCACCTGTGCCGCCAGACATAACCTGTTGGGCGTAAGCACTGCGATGCGTCTGGACTTGCCCCGGCACGCCAAGTTCGCCTGACGCCTCTTTGTACGTGAGATTACCTTGGCTCCGCGCCTGAAAGGTAAAACGGCTACTGATATCTGGAAGCGACATCGATCCTCCTCAGAAATTATCAGTCTACCCGCCCGGGTAGGCGGTCCGTTCCCCGCGCCCCGACCTCCTCCCGAATGACACAATTCGCCCTGAATGCGGTCTAATTGCAAGGAGGCTTTACCACTTGTTACACATTCATGAGGGACAGTGCGGATTATGCACACATTTCGGCGAAGAGCACCCGCAGGACAATCGACTCACTCACATTCGGACCTCCATGGAGGCATCCGAGGATTTTGTGGACAATTGCGGCCACCCCTTGCATGAGCGTCTACACCTGAAAGTGACCGCCACCAGCGGTTGCGACGGGTTTGAGTCAGTAACCATTCAATAACGGCCGGGCGGCGGCCGCTACGCCGTCAGTAGTGCGAGATCATATCGGAAAGATGCACTCGGCTATTGACCTCATTCGATACGCCTGCCGCTCGTTGTGGAACAATCCCGGCTTTACTCTTGCCGCCGTCTTAACTCTTGCGCTTGGCATCGGAGCAAACACCGCCATCTTCAGCATTGTCGAGGCCGTGGTCTTAGCCCCGCTGCCCTATGCATCGCCGGATCGCTTGGTCGTCGTCAGGCAGAACAGTCTCGCGCTCAAGCGCGATATGTCGGTCTCCTATCCCGATTCTCTTGAGTGGCGCGCCACCCAATCCTTCGAAAACATCGCGTTTGTTCTTTGGCAGCCTTACAATCTCACAGCCCCTGGTGAAACGGAGCACATCAATGGCAAGCGAGTCACTGCGGGCTTTTTTGCAACACTCGGCGTCAAGCTGGCCTTAGGCCGCGAATTCTCCTCGCAAGAAGACCGTCCTGGCGGCGCTCCCGTAGCCATCGTCAGCCACCGCCTTTGGAAAACACGGTTCGCCTCAAGCCCCGACGCAATCGGAAAGACCGTCACGCTGGAGGGATCGAGTTACACCATTACCGGCGTCGTCCCAGCCACTTTCCGCCTATTCGGAAGCGAAGCGGATGTATATACGCCATTGGGCCAAGCCGACCCCATCCTCATTACCGATCGAACTATTCACGCCGGTCTTATTTGCATCGCGCGGTTGAAGCCGGGTGTCACGTTAGCGCAGGCCAATGCGGAGATGGCAACTCTTCAAGGCCACCTGAATCAGCTTTATCCCGCGGCCGATCGTGGCTTGGGCGCCGACGTGGTCCCCCTCAAACAGGAAATCTCCGGCGATCTAGGCAAAACGCTGCTTCTGCTGTTAGGCGCTGTCGGACTCGTTCTGCTCATCGCCTGCGCCAACGTTGCCAATCTCCTCCTCGCGCGATCGGTGACGCGTTCCCGTGAATTTGCCGTCCGCTTGGCGCTCGGTGCTGACCGCGCTCACATCGTCTGGCAGTCCCTCACCGAAAGTCTTGTACTCTCCCTCGCCGGCGGAGCTTTCGGACTGCTCCTCGCCCAACTTCTATTCCCCGTCATTCGCGCCCTCATTGCAGCAGACTTGCCCTTTGGCGAAAAGGTCGGCCTTAACATTCCTGTGCTGCTGTTCACCTTTGCAGTTTCCATCGCAGCTGGAGTACTGTTTGGCCTCTCACCGGCCTTCAAAAGCGCGAATACCGATCTGCAGTTTTCGCTGAAGAGCGGTGGCCGTGGCTACGCGACCAGTCACCTTCCGGCTCAACGCGCCATCATTGGAGCCCAGATCGCGCTCACACTCGTCTTACTGACAGGCGCTGGCCTCTTGCTGCGCACCATCGACAAATTGTCTCGGGTGAATCCGGGTTTCAACCCGCAACACATCCTCACTTTCAAAGTTGGACTCACCGCATCCCTCACTCGAACAGGCGAGTCAGCGCGCACCACCTACGGGCAATTGATCGACCGCATCCGCCAGCTTCCCGGTATCCAGGGCGCCGATCTCACTGTGCTGGTCCCATTAAGCGGAAACTCGAACGCCGGCCCATTTTGGGTCGGTTCACAAGCCCCACTGTCCATTTCTCAAGCGCCCCGCGCTTTGTACTATTGGGTCGGACCCGATTATCTCCAGACCATGCAAATACCGCTATTGCGCGGCCGTTTCCTAACGCCCCACGATACGATTAAATCCGCGCCTGTCGTCGCCATCGATAGCGTTTTGGCCCATGCCTACTTCGGCGGCGAAGATCCCGTGGGGCGCGTCATCCACATTCCTCATTGGGGCGACGCGCAAATCGTCGGCGTGGTCGCGCATGTGCGTCACTGGGGCTTGGACGATACCGATCTTTACACCCAAAATCAGATCTATGCGTCGTTCTATCAATTGAAGGAAGATTTCGTGCCTGCCTTCCTGAACTCCGTCACCGTGGCCGTCCGTACGCCGCTCGATCCGGCCGTAGCCATGGCTGCCATTAAGCCCGTCGTAACCGGCCTAAGCGGTGGCGAGCCCGTCTACCGCGTGCAAACCATGGGGCAAAGTGTCTCGCAATCGCTCCAGCCGCAACGCTTCCCGCTCAATCTTCTCGCAGCATTCGCCGCACTGGCGTTGTTGCTGTCCTGCATCGGCATCTATGGCGTGGTTTCGGACATCACCTCGCAACGCCTGCGGGAAATGGGCATTCGTATGGCTCTCGGTGCGGAGAAGTCAGATGTCGTGCGTCTCTTGCTCGGGCGGGGATTCCGTCTCGCGTTGCCCGGTATTGTGATCGGCGCCGCGGCTGCCATCCTTCTCGCCCGGCTCTTAGGCAGCTTCTCGCATTTGCTCTATCAGGTGGATGTGGCGGACCCGCTAACGCTCCTGGCGGCGTCCTCGCTACTCCTCATTACTGCGCTTCTCGCCTGTTATCTTCCGGCCCGCCGCGCGTCCAAGACCGATCCCATGACCTCGCTCCGCAACGAATAAAACGCCGGTCTGAATAAAGTCTCTTGACGCCTCTTCATTGCAATGCTACAACCTGTAGTGTGACGGGCTGTAGCACATGACGCTCAAACCTCCCATTTCGAATCTTGAGCGGGAGCTTATGACCATCGTTTGGAAGCACGGCAAGGCAACCGCCAGCGATATACAAAGAAGCCTGGCGCCCGATCGGCCTCTCAAGGATTCCACCATCAGGACGGTTCTCCTTCGCTTAGAAGAGAAAGGCTACGTTCAGCATGAGCTCGACGGCCGAACCTTCGTCTACTCCTGTTCCCAGGCGCCGGACAGCGTTGCGGCTCGCGCCGTGAAACAAATCATCGACGGCTTCTGCCACGGCTCTCTTGAATCGTTGCTTGCGGGAATGGTGGCAGACGAAATCGTTGACACCGAAGAGTTACAGCAAATTGCGGACCGCCTCAGCCGCGCGCGCCGGACTTCACCATCCGCCGTAAAGAAGGGGAAAAAAACGAAATGACCATCACCATGTTGGAAGCCGCCAGTTGGGCTTTTGTCAACCTCGCCGTCCAAACCGTTCTGCGTTCATTGTTCCTGGCCTGTTTGACGGGGTGCGCGGTGTATCTGTTTCGCTCGAGAACCGCCGCTCTCCGATTCGAGCTTTGGAAGTGGACGCTGTTCGCATTGCTCGCGCTGCCGCTCTTAATTGCAGTAACGCCGCCGCTTTCAAAGCCACCAGGATTTCTCTCCCGCGTCGAACTTCGCCTGCTTCCGGTCGCCTCCACGCCGATTCGCCATGCAAGTCCATCGCAAGCTCTTCCGGCCCCTTTGCCTCACCGGCCGCGATTGTTCCCTGCCGTTCTGTGCATTCCCGCTCTATATCTCCTTGTCACACTGGCTCTGCTCGTTCGTCTCGTCTACAACACCGCGCGTCTGCGCGCGATCGTTCAACAAAGCTCGCGAATCTTTGATCCGCGGTTGCGTGAACTTGTAACTGAGATATGGCTCGAGAGCGGCGCATTCGCTAAGCCTCAGGTCGCCGTTTCAACCGGCATCAGCGCGCCCGTCACCTTCAATGCCGGCGACGCTTGGATTTTGCTGCCTTCCTCTTATAATCTTTGGGACCAGCCCAAATTCCGTGCCGTCCTCACCCACGAGATGTCGCACGTCCAACGCGACGACGCAGGCACACTGCTCTTCGCTGCTCTCACGACGTGTCTCTTTTGGTTTCATCCTCTGTCCTGGTTCCTGCGGCGTCAACTGGCCGTATTGGCGGAGGAGGCTTGCGACGAAGTTGTACTCGCCCGCGGCGTTTCTCCGGACCGGTATTCCACGCTTCTCATTGATTTCGCGCGTGACGTGCAACGCTAACCACGGCCGGGTGCTGACGGGCGCGATCGCAATCGGCGGACGATCCTCATTGAAACGCCGGATTGAGCGTCTCTTCGCCGATACGGTCCATCTTCAACACGGGCGGAAAGCGCTCGCTTCCGTCTTCCTCATCCTTTTCATACCGGCCTTATACCTCAGCGCCGCCGCCCAGGCCCCTCAAGCACCGAATCCTGCCGTCGTTTCTGGCGCGCCGCCCGGCTGGACGCAAGCGCCTTCTTTGACTCCTGAGGGTGCCGCGAAAGTCGAAGCCGCCGTCCAGGAGAATCCGGAAGATCTGGATTCGCGCATGGAATTGCTCACGTATTATGGGATGCACGCCGAGGACAAGCCGTTCACCACCCACTTGCTCTGGTTCATCAATAACCATCCGGAAACTGAAAACCTGGCGTTCGTTCAGTCCATGTTTGGACACAGCCTAAAGAAATTAAGTGATGAGTCGCAGGCACGCATCGCCGACGCCTGGGATGACGCGCTTAGATTGCATTCTAACGATCCGGCGGTTCTCTATAACGCAGTTGGCGCATTTCAACATTCCGACCCGGAACGCGCCACAGAGCTGTCGCAGCAAGCTGCCGCGTTAGATCCGGCCCACCGCCGAAAGTACGACGATGCCGCCTCAGTCATATACGCCACTGCGGAGGTCCAGCCGCTAGGCCCGCAATTGGCGTTCAACGGGATTGACCTCAGCAGCGAAACGGCCGCCCGGCTCCGCCAACAGCTAGCGGCGTCAAATGACGCAACCTTGCTAGGCGCCACCGGTCGGGTGCTCGTTAGATTTCCATCCTCCAAGAGCGATCCGCAGTTTCAGCGCGGCATCGAACTCCTCCGGCAAGCGGTTAAACTCGATCCCTCCAATACCAAGTTGACGGAGGCTCTTGAGTCGGCTGAACTTGATCCGCTGCCCGACCGGAACAATGCGCCATTAGGCGCCGTGCGGATCGGTTCCGGGGTAGCTGAAGCCAGTCTGCTCAGCAAGCCGGATCCCATCTATCCCCCGCTAGCACTGCAAGCCCGAATTCAGGGTACCGTCGAATTCAACATAACGGTCGGGACTGATGGGAAGGTTCAACAAATTACGCTGCTGCACGGCCATCCGATTCTTGTTGCCGCCGCGAAGGATGCCGTCCTGCAATACGTTTACCGCCCCATCCTCGCCGAGGGCAAAGTTGTTCCGTTCGCAACTAGCGTCACCGTTCGCTTCCGCTTTAGTCCGCCCAACACTCCGTAAACTCGGGCGTGTCAACGGATGCTAGTCGAGCAGGAACATGTCCCGCACTTTGATTTCGCCTAATAATGGCGCCGGTAAAACGACTGTCTCGGCTTCCGAGAGCTCCGTTATCCCAGCAGCGTAATGTGTCCGCAACAGCCGCTTCTTCGGATAACAGACCCACACAGCAGAGACTCCGTTGGAAAGATAGAGATCGATTTTCTGCCCAACCCTAATCTTGCGATTTGCGGGAGAAACGACCTCGACTGCCAACAGAGGCGCCCGCTCCAGATACCGGTCCGATTCACAAGCGCTTTTCCAATCCGCCCGGCGCACCACAAAAACGTCGGGTGCGGGCATGCTGTTCGCTTCACGCAACTTGATGTTGGAATTCTGCTTGGCCACGAACTCATCGCTTAAAAGCTTAGTCAGCAGACGATGGATATTTTCAGCAACCTGCTGATGCAACGGTTTTGGCTGAGGGGACAAAACGATTTCTCCATTGATCAGCTCATCCCGCAGTCCGGGAAAGCCTTCAAAGGCCTCATATTGCTCGACCGTGATCGGTGGGCCCTTTACGATCTGTGTTGCCATTGAGCTCTCTTTCTTGATTATCGTCGAACAACACGCTCCGCAAGCCAACTTCTCTTCGGGTACTACGGCCTCAATCCTGTTAACATTACCCAGGCGTATTGTTTTATCGTCTAAACTATGGCAAGCTGGCGTAAGTCCTGTTGAATGAGGAAGATTATCAGGGAGGCATAGTATGGCGGCGACAGTTTGGAAGGGCTACATTTCGTTCGGCCTCATTACCATACCTATACGCCTGTTCGCGGCGGCCCGCACCGAACGCGTCAGTTTCAACCAAATCCATCAGAAATGCGGCAGCCGCATCAAACAGCAGACCTATTGCCCCGTCTGCGAGCGCGTTGTGGAACGCAGCGAATTGGTCAAGGGTTACGAAGTCGAAAAGGACCGTTACGTGATCGTCGATGAAGACGAAATCAAAGGCGTCGCGCCCGCCTCCAGCGATACCATGGAGATCTTCGAATTCGTCAAGGCCCAGGGTATCGATCCCATCTATTACGACTCTTCGTATTTCATGGTCGCTGAAGACGCCGGCAAAAAGGCCTATCATCTGCTGCTTGAAACCATGCGGAAATCAGGCTACAGCGCCATCGCCAAGGTCACCATGCACCAGCGCGAATTCACCGTCGTGGTTCGTCCCCATGACAAGGGCCTCTTATTGCACACCATGTTCTACCCGGAAGAGGTGCGCGACGTCCCCGAGTTCGGTCACACCGATAACGTTACTGTCAAGCCGCAGGAAGTCGCATTGGCCGAAAAGCTGGTCGAAGGTCTCGCTGCCGATTTCGATCCATCCAAGTATCACGACGAATATCAACAGCGCCTGCTGCAAATGATCGAGGCCAAGCGCGAAGGCCAAACCGTCGAAAGCGAAGCGCCGAAGAAACGCGCTCCCGTCATCGACTTGATGCAGGCTTTGCAAAAGAGCCTCGGCGAGCTTCCCAAGAAACCCGCCGCAAAAGCTTCCCAAAATGAAGATCAGCCCAAGAAGGCTGCTACCAAACGCGCACCCCCTCGCACGGCGCACGGTTAAAATCGGATATTGGTCCAGTTCCAAAGACAGCTTATCCATGCAAGCCCCATCGTTTGATCCGGGACTTACTCAGAAGTACAGTCAAGGCCTAAAACGCATCATCAATCCCGATGGGCGATTCAACGTCCGTCGCACCGGTGCGACTTGGCGCGACTTTCAGCCGTACCTCTTCTTGGTCGATGCGCCCCTGTCCGTCTTCATTGCCATCATCCTGGCTGGTTATCTGGGCGGCAATCTCCTCTTCGCCTGCATTTATTGGATGATCGGCGTCCAACACCTCCATGGCGCGGCCGCCGCCACGCCGCTTCTCACCTTCATGAATGCGTTCTTTTTTAGCGCCCACACGCTCACAACCGTCGGCTATGGCAATATCTATCCGGACGGACTGGCTGCCAATAGCGTTGCCTCCTTGGAAGCGCTCGTGGGTCTCATGAGTTTCGCTCTTGGCACTGGCATCCTCTTCGGCCGATTCTCCCGGCCCACCGCGCGCATCGGCTACAGCAAACGTATGGTGGTTGCTCCTTATGAAGAAATAACCAGCCTGCAATTTCGCATCGTGAACCGCCGCGCCCATAACCTGCTGAACCTTGAGGCGCGTGTTCTTCTCATGACCGTCCAATTGGCCGATGGCCTGCCCCGCCGGAAATTCGATATCTTGTCTCTGGAACGCGATTCTGTCATATTCTTCCCCTTGCCCTGGACCGTTGTCCATCCCATCACCGACACCAGTCCTCTCTACGGCCTCACCGCCGACGATTTCTCACGTCTGCAGCTTGAGATTCTCATCATGATCAAAGGCATTGACGAGACCTTTGGGCAATTGGTACACAGCCGCTACTCCTACCGGTATGACGAGATTGAATGGAACGCCAAATTCAGCCCGGCCTTCGACGTCGAAAAGAGTGGCGATTTACTCTTGGAAGTTGATCGCGTTAGTGAAATTCAACGAATGCCCAGCTAGCCGTTGTTTTGCGGCGAACTCTGCCCCAGTAACGATTCAATATGCGGGTGAAGAAAACGCGGCATCCCATATCCATACCGCGCGGCTAATCCCCGCCAATCATCTTTGGTAACGATCCCCCGGCAGTTTGGCGAGCCGCAATCGCACTCAAAACCTTCATCGAAATTCACCGTAAAGCAGCCATAATCGATGGTCAATTCTTCGTCGCGCCCAAGATCGCGTCTCGTCACTACATTGCCGTAATGATCGTAGGTCAACGTCGGATCGCAAGAATGATTGATGAAATTATCAAGCGTGTACACATAACGCTCGGCGCGCGGTCCTACAATTTGCGAGAAATTGACATCCAATCCGTAGCGAATAAATAAATTCTTTTCTTCGCTTGGCAGGCATAATATCTCGCCGGCTTCGAGACAATGCCATCCTTCCATCCCAACATAAAAGTCTTCGTGCCACTTGGGCACAATGACCGTAGCCGCCGCTATCTCGTTGGTGGCAAACAGACCGAAGTAACCCGCGCCCTTGGCGCGCTTCTCGACCGCCGAGAACATATTTCCCGTAGTATATACTTCCGAAATCCGCCCATGATGCATCCCGCAACGGAACTTCAATTCATCTCGGAGGAAATTGGATTTGGTGTTTTCGCGCGCGAACTTATTCCACGCGGGACTATTACATGGGCCGGTGATGAACTCGACCAGCACCTAACGCGCGAACGCGTCGCTCACCTTCACCCCGTCTGCCGTGAGGCCGTCTTACGCTATTCCTACGTCGACCCCACCGGTGTGTATGTTCTCAGTTGGGATCACGGACGCTATGTAAATCATAGTTGCGATCCGAACTGCCTCAGCGCTGGCTTCCAATTCGAGTTTGCGATTCGTAATATAGCCGCTGGTGAGCAACTCACCGACGATTACGGCTTGATGAATCTGGAGGAGCCGATGAACTGTCACTGCGGCTCGTCAAACTGCCGGAAAATCGTGCGTGCCGATGATCTAACCAAATGTGCGCCGAAATGGGATGCGCTCGTTCGCTCCTCATTCCCCTTCATCCCCCGCGTCGATCAACCGCTTTGGCCGCTGCTCGATAACGCAGGTGAGTTAGAGTCCATCTTTCGTGGCGTCCGGCCCATCCCGTCTTGCGCCCTTCATCGATGGCCGCGCACTTGAAATCGCCCTTCTCGCCACTTGTCGTTACTCGATATCGAGGCCGCCTCACGCTTATTTTTCTCGCTCTTCTCGCCGAGATGGCCTTCAACTCCGCTGTCCCATTAAGCCTTCGTTACATGATCGACGATGGCATTGCGCCGCACAATATCGATGCGGTTTTGATCGTCATTGGCGTCTTGGCTATTGGCGCCATCATCGTCTCCGCCGTCGGCTTAAGCCGCGATTATCTCTACGCCTCCACTCACGCCTCGATTCTTGCCGACCTCAGGGGCATGATGTTCGATCATCTGCAGAATCTCTCGCTCAGGGCGCATGCGCGAAGGAGCTCCGGCGAACTGCTCTCCCGCTTTTCTAACGATTTGGCAGCCGTCGAAAACGCCATGACCATGGCCATCCCCTGGGGCATCCTTCCTTCGCTTGACGCCGCGCTCAGTACTGTCTTGCTTTTGGCTTTGGATTGGCGGCTCGGGCTGGTCGCCATTACTTTATGGCCGTGGACCATCCTCGCTCCTCGTCCCTTTACGCAGCGCGCCATCGATGCATCCGTGGTCCGCAAGGACAACGAATCCCGCATGCTCGGACGTCTGGCTGAAAATCTCAGCGCGCACCCACTCGTCAAAGCCTTCAATCTTCACTCCATCGTCGGACGAAAGTTCGCCGACATCAATCAGGCCGTCGCCAGCTCCAGCGCCAGCTCTAGCTTCGGCGCGTCCCTCATGGAACGTTCCACCACCACAGGTATTCTTCTCATTCAAGTAGCCGTCCTTGGCCTCAGCGGGTACATGGCCTTTCATGGATCCATCACCATCGGGACCTTAGTCTCTTTTCAGGGCCTGCTTCTCATCCTCAGCAGCTCACTGCTCTACGTCATGCAATACGCTCCCAATGTCGTGCAGGCAAGCGGCGCCTGGAGCCGTATTCAATCTCTCCTCAATGAAGCGCCAGATATCGCCGATCTTCCCAACACCGCGCCACTGGCGCCCTTCACGCAATCAATCGATTTTCAGAATGTCGATTTCAGTTACGACGGCGCGCGCCGCAGTCTCTCCTCTATCAGCATCCACATTCCGTTTGGTTCGAATGTCGCCTTCGTCGGCGCCAGCGGCTCGGGCAAAAGCACGGCGCTGTCCCTGTTGATTCGCTTCTATGATCCCGACGCCGGCGCTGTCTTGATCGATGGCACGCCCCTGACGGCGGTAACACAACGTTCGTTGCGCGAACAAATGGCCGTCGTCTTCCAAGAAAGCTTCTTGTTCAACGATTCGATTCGCGAAAACATCCGCGTCGGCAAAGCGTCCGCCACCGACGCCGAAATTGAACGCGCCGCCGCTTCCGCCGAAATTCATCAAAGCATTCTTGGCATGCCCGATCGATATGGCACCATCGTCGGCGAACGAGGCGGTAAGCTTTCCGGAGGCCAGCGTCAGCGCATAGCCATTGCCCGCGCCATCGTGTCCGACCCGCGCATTCTGTTGTTGGACGAAGCAACTTCGGCTCTTGACCCCGGTACCGAAGCGCTCATCAATGACACGCTGCAGAAATTAAGGAGGGGAAGAACCGTGATCGCCGTCACTCACCGTCTCGCCTCCGTGACCGATGCGGATTTGATCTTTGTCTTTGCCGCCGGCAGCATGGTCGAGTCTGGCCGTCACCATCAGTTACTCGAACAGGGCGGCGTCTATTCGCAGCTCTGGGCCAAGCAAACTGGTTTCTCGTTCGCATCCGATGGATCGCATGTGGTCGTGTCACCCGACCGTCTCCAGGCCATCCCGCTTCTCGCCGGCCTTGACCTGGATGTGCTGGCAAGCATCGCCCAGCTGTGTGTAACCCATTCCTACGCGCCTGATGATGACGTCTTCCGGCAAGGCGACGCCGGCGACAAGTTTTACCTCATTGTGCGTGGCCGCTTTCAAGTCATCCAAGACGGGCGCCGCGTCGCGATCTTGGAAGATGGCGATTGCTTCGGCGAAATCGCCTTAGTCACCGATCGTCCCCGCAACGCCACCGTCCGCGCCTTGACCGCCGCCACCTGCCTCGCGCTCGACCGCGCTCACTTTCAGCAGCTGCTTCGCAATTCACCGGTCACGCAGGAGCGCATCTCCCAAATGGTACAAAGCCGGCTTGAGGCGGACGATCTGTGAGAGTAAGCGCCGGACGCCGCCGGCGAATAATTTCCATGCTTTATCTAAGGCTGGCATTGCGACGAGCCTCCCGCCGTTCTCTGCTTCGGCCTCACTCGTAGTGCAATGCTTTGGACAGGTTTAACTGTAGGGCGCGCCGTGCCGGCAGCAGTGTTGCAGCGGCAACGGTTGCAAGCAAAAATGCAAGCGCCAGGACGTAAGCGATGGGGTCAAGATTGCTTATGCCATAGAGTGTCTCTCTCAGTACTTGCGATGAAGCAGACGCAGTGACGGTACCTATCAGCAGCCCGAGACCAACGGGCCATGAGAACTGTCCGAGAAGTGCTTTTAACACCTGACCCCGGCTGGCGCCCAATGCTGTCCGGATTGCGATCTCTTTTGTCTTTTGAGAGACCGTAAAGCTGACCAATCCGATGAGGCCCACACCCGCAATCGCCAGTGCCACTGCACCGATCAGTGACACCGCGGCCGCCGCCATCTCGATGCCTCGTACGTTATCCGCGTAGAGAGCCTTAATGGGACGGATTTCAGGAAAGAGTTTGGGGGCGAGGCTCTCGCTGATTGACTTGGCGAGGGGGGGCAAACCCTCCACCTGGCCCGACATTCGAACCAAAACGACCGCTCCCGCCCACTGGTCTTGGTTGATGGGCCAATATTGCTCCACCGCATCGTCGTTGCTCAAGGCGTTCATGTGGGCATCGCCGGCAACGCCAACCACCATATCCTTGACCTTTCCATCGCCCACCAGCTTGCCCAACGGATTCTGGGACGGCCATTGGCTGCGTGCAAACGACTGACTGACTATGACGGCATTCTTTTCGCCTGGTTGAAATGTTCTGCCCAGCAGCAGGGGAATCTGCATGGTCTGAAAGAACTGCGGGCTCACCCAATTTGGATAAAGCATGACAGATTTGCCATTCACCCTGCGGCGCTCACGCGATACCGCATGTCCAAGGGGAGGAAGCAATACGAGCGAAACGGAGCGAACACCGGGCAGCGCGGACAGCCGGAGCTGCGTCTGATCCAGGTAGGTCTTCGCGGCCGTGGGGCTGTAACCGTGCTGACCAAGCTGGGAATCAATTGAGACCAGACGCTCATATCCGAATCCGGGCTCCGTGAAGAGCGCGTGATGGGTGGCGCGAACGAGCAAAGCGGCCACGATTAACAGGACGCAGCTGCCGGCTACCTGGGCGCCAACTAAAATGTGCCGCGCCGTTGTCTTGTGCTGACACTGGCGGGCTAGTTGAAGCGCGGGGCTGAGCCCGAAGATTAGAGTGGACAGAAAAGTGATGGCTGCTGTGAAGAGCAGAACTCGCAAATCAGGGGTAGCGGTGAGCCATTTGGGTGCGTCCAACTGAGTGAGCGCGATTTTCAAAACAGAGCAGGCCAGCAACAGGCCAGTGATGGCGCCGAGAATGGCAAGCAGCAGGCTTTCCGTACACAACTGGCGTAACACGCGCGCGGCGTTTGCGCCAATCGCCATACGGATTCCGATTTCGCGTTCCCGCTGAACGGCGCGCGCCAACATCAGAGCTCCGAGGTTTGCGCAAGCCACGGCCAGAATCAACAAGGTGAGCACGCTCACCATTGCGGCCACCTGGTACATTTCGGGCTTCATCACTTGCATGTGACCGCCTGGTGAACAGCGGATGGATTCGTTATCCCAAACGGCGGTTGGATGCTGCCGGCGCAGTTCGTCTGTCAGCACTCGCAACTCTTGTTCGGCCGATTTGGCGGTCATGCCGGGGGCAAGGCGGCCCCACATACGCACGCTTGAATTATCGAAGTCTGTCAAGACCTTGCTGCCCTCGATAAAGTAGGGCTGCTGCGCGATGGGAAGCCAAATATCCGGGCGTTGACCACCGAGTGTGGCTAATGAATAGGGCGTTATTCCCACAACGGTTACAGGCTTGTTGTTGAGATGAATTGTGCGGCCAATTACTGCTGAATTGCCTCCAAACCGGCCTTGCCAAAGCCCGTAACTGATCACCATGACGGGCGGAGATCCGGGTGAAGCGTCAAGGGCCGCACTCAGCATGCGGCCATACAGCGCCCGAGTGCCTAGTTCAGAGAAGTAGTTCGCGGTGACGAAAGAAGCGCTTATGCCTTGCAGGTCGCTGTCAATCTGCATGGGCGGAACTCCCAGCACGGCTATGGCAGCCGATAGCGTTCTGGCGTGGCCGCGATAGAACAGAAACGATGGATATGCCATTTCGCTGGTGTAAGAATTTGGAGATGTTCGTTCCAAGCGCAGAAGTTCCTCCGGATGAGGAACTGGCAAGGATTGCAGAGCCACCATGTCAAAAAGGCTGAAAGCGGCCACGTTGACACCGATACCGATTGCCAAAACAGTCACGGCTATCAGTGTGAAACCGGGAGAGCGGGCGATCACTCGTAAGGCGTAACGTAAGTCTTGACCGAGGCGGTCGATCCAGGTCCAACCCCAGGCTTCCCGTGCCTCTTCGCGTAGTTGAAGCATGTTGCCGAAGTTATTGCGGCCTTCGCGCGCGGCCATTTCGCGATGGAATTGCATGTCACTCTCCAGTTCGCGGTCTAACCGGCGGCGCCTCGACAAGTAAAGCAATCGGCGAAAGAATTCCTTCATCGAGATCAATCCTTTCAAGCGGTGCGGAGGACGTCCAGAATGGCTTGGGTAACGCGGTCGAAGCCCGACACCTCGCTTTTGAGTTGTTCGCGGCCGGCCTTACTCAATTGATAGAAGCGAACCTTCCGGTTGGTTTCTGAAGTGCCCCACTTCGCTGTTACCCAGCCTTTGAGCAGCATTTTCTGAAGCGTCGGATACAGTAAGCCTTCCTCTACGGTCAGTACCTCGCTCGAAAGAACGTGGATGCGTTGTGCCATTGCGTATCCGTGCAGAGCGCCCGACTGCAGCACATGCAAGATGAGCATGGGGAGGGTTCCTGGAGGCATTCCAGCGTTAGGGGTTATGGGACTAGGCATAAGTCTATTATGCCATGTTTCCAAAAAACTGTCCTGGCTCCGAATAGCGGGCCACTCAACTGAGTGTGCCCGTTCCCAAACCAGCGTTTGTGCACCGGCCTCTAGCAGCCTCGAAGCCCAGCAATCCGGCTTGCAAAAACCTTTTGCAGATAAACTTATTCGCGATAGCTGTGCGCAACTGTGCTGATCGGCTACGCACGCGTTTCGACCCAGATGGCGATTGCTTCAGCGAAATCTTCGCAATTCACCGGTCACGCAGGAGCGCATCTCTCAAATGGTGCAAAGCCGCCTTGAGGCGGACGACCTATGAAAGGAAGCGCCGGACGCCGCCGGCGAATTTCCATGCTTCCCTATGCGTGCCGAAGTCTCCGCAGTCCGATCGAGCCCCTATAAAGTGTTCCGTCTCTTAACTCGTGCGACTACATCTTCGGCTACCCATGTCATTCGGTGGATAATGCTCAGGGCCTTCCAGGTCTCCGTGCGCAAACGTCGTCAAGTTTAGTATGGCTTGCGGGGCAACACTATTGTCCCGTGGACCGTACCAGATGTGAAGCCAGTCGCCAAATCTATTAGGCGCCTGACTGTGAAGCCTCCTTTTGCTCCCGCGAATCGACCCGTACCGCCGGTGATACAGTCGATTTCCACAATGTTGTTGACATTGGGTGCGTCGCTGTCGGTCGGTTCAGTCTGTCCCGCAATTGAGACAAAGACACGATCTCCATCGGCTGCGACCAATTCGCCGGTACCTTTAGCCGAACCATCTAACAGACTGACCGTTACCTGGTAGTTAAGAGTGAATTCGCTCAGGTGCGTAGCGAGTCCGGGGATCATGCCGTCCACCGCTATGGCATCTGGTGGAGATCCTTGCAATACGTCTGTTTCTGTTCCTTGCAAGTATCCTTCGAACCAAATTCGCTTGTCCGCCGCGCCGTTCTCGACGCCCTTGGAGTGCGCAGCCGTCGACGTCAAAAGCACAAACACCATCGTCCGCGAGAGGCTGGCCTTCAGTACAGTTTTGAGACTGGTAGTTATTGGTCGATGCTTGTTTATTTGCACGATTGCTTCCTGGTACCAGCGAAAATGTAGTTGGCCGGCTCGCAGGGCCGTAAGACACAAACGCAGAATGTGAGAAGTTGAAATGTTCGCATGCAGCGAGAATAGAAAGAACTGAACCTCAACTCTTGAGGAGCGCTTCTGATTTTGTTGACGATTTCTTGAGGGCGTGATACCGGCCATGGACGA
Organism: Bryobacteraceae bacterium; assembly: GCA_049802535.1. Taxonomy (GTDB): domain Bacteria; phylum Acidobacteriota; class Terriglobia; order Bryobacterales; family Bryobacteraceae; genus Bog-105. The sequence goes on from JBARMQ010000617.1 coordinate 17,652, forward strand.
TCGCAAGATCTACGCATTCGACGGATTTACATTGGATCCGCGAGAAAGGCGGTTAACTCACGCGGGCCATCCCGTCGCACTCGCGCCGAAAGTTCTGGACACTCTAATCGTGCTGATACAGAATGCCGGGAGCTTGTTGAGCAAACAAGAGCTTCACCGGCATCTGTGGCCCGACACTTTCGTGGAAGATGTCACCTTAGCGCGAAGTATCTCAGACTTGCGAACAGCTCTCGGATTCTATTCGGAATCCAAATACATTGAGACCGTGCCAAAGCATGGCTATCGTTTTGTGAGTGACGTAAACGTGACGGCGTATCCCAGCCCCGCAGCCGGTCTTGGCGCTCCCGACGTGCCGCCATGGACCCGAAGAGGTTTGATGATTGCCGTGCTGCCCTTTGCGCCGCTTGGCGATGACAACTCCCTGCAGATCTTCGGTGACGGACTTGCCGAAGAAATCGTGCACGCTCTGAGTCGCATCGGCGGACTCATGGTGGCTGCCTGCGGCTCATCTTTCCGGTTCCGCGGGGCCGCCTTCGATTTCCGCAAGATCGCCGCGGAGTTACGGACTGAACTTATCCTTCATGGCACCGTTCGGAAGTCTGGTTCAAGTTTTCAGATAACGGCGCAATTGGTGGAGACGAATCGTTTCACTATTCGATGGTCCGAGCACTACCAGAAGGAATCGGCAGATCTCTTCGATCTCCAGAACTCGATCGCAAAAGTAATCGTTTCGGAACTTAAACCTGAATTAAATGGGGCAGATTTGGAAATCAAACCTCTGCGCCACTCGAATCAAACGGAGGCCTGGCATTCCCTCTGGGAGGGCCGCCTCCACCAGCACCGGTTTACGCCGGAGGGCCTTGCGCACGCCGAAAGATGCTTTGAAAAGGCGATTCGCCTTGATCCGAATTATGCGCTTCCTTACCTGGGCATTGCGGGGAATCAATACATAAAAGCGAACCTGGCCCATGTCTGCCCCAATGAAGTATTGCCGCGGGCTTCCGATGCGATTTCGACGGCATTGCTTTTAGAAAGCAATTCTGGAGATGTACACGCTGCTGCCGGTATGAACCAGGTCTTCTGGCGGTACAACTGGGCGCAGGCTGAAATCCATTTCCGGTCGGCGTTAGCGCTGAGCCCGTCCTCATCTTCGGTTCATTACCTGTACGCCTTGTGGTGGCTTCGTCCGCAAGGACGATTTAAGGATGCGGTTGCCGAAAATCAACTCGCATTGGATTTAGATCCACTCTCGCCCTTTTTGCGCGTTGTGCAAGGCTATCTACTGTATCTCGCGGGTGACGATGGTGAAGCAGTTTCCGTTTGCGAGGCGGCTCTCAACTTTGACGACAAGAATTTCCTTGCCCACCGAATTCTGGGACACATACTGCAGAAGCAAGGGAAAGCGCCCGAGGCTCATAGAGCCTATGCCAAAGCCGTGGAACTGCCTGGAAGTTCGCCGATCGAAATGGGGTATCTTGCCGTGAGCTACGCTTTGCTCGGTGACATTGAGGAGGCGAGCAGGATCCAGGACGAGCTTCAAATACCAAGGCCGGGCAGTTATCTGCCGTCGACCATTATGGCCCTGATTGATCTGAGCTCCGGCCATCCATTGGAAGGCCTTAAGTGGATTGAGAAGGCAGTTAAGGAACACGATCCGAACCTATTCACGATCGCGACGGATCCTGTTTGGAGGGTGATTAGGGACTCACCGGAATGCCAGTCCGCATTGCGGCAAATCGGTCTGGTAACTTCCACCCGCACCGGCTTCGAACGCGGTGTGGTCTCATGATCGTGGGAGTCCCGCCGCTCGCGCAAATCGGCTTAAACCGGGTCGTTTTTGCAACAAAGAACTCCCGCAGTCCCGGATCGATTCGCAACTGATCAGACTCGTCGATTTGGACATCCGGCTTTACGCCGCCCCTGGCGTCCTCATAAAATCCTCAAGAAATCCCAAGCCAGACTACAAGGCGATCGCAGCGACCTGTCGTATCTTCCGATCGTGGACTTATTCCTTAAGCGAGAACAAATAGTGGAGGAACGACTCTACCAGGGTGCCCGCCTGTTGCTTTACCTTTACGAACTTAGACGCGAGCCGAAGATGCGTGAAGCGCGCCAATGGTTTCTGTCGTCCTTCCGGCCGGAAACAGTGAACGACTTCCCGCTCATTTGCCCACCTGGATCCGACCAAGAAGTGTTCTTCCGAATGGTTTACAGCTATTGGGAAATGGCCTCGTCTTTCGTCACCGCTGGCATTGTGGATGAGGACCTCTTCATTCACAACAACAGCGAACTACTTCAGGTCTGGGAACGGATCCGCCTTCTGGTTCCGCTATGGCGAAGGGCTTGGAACAACCCGCTGATTGTCAAGAATATCGAAGAAGTCGCTCGAAAAGCAGTAGATTACCTCAACAGAGCCGACCCCGAAGCGCACGCCACGTTCGTGGCGAAAATGCGCGAGCACGCGTTTTAGGCGTCGGTGCGATCGCTGCGCCGGACTGGGCGGTTACAAAAAGTCGAGATTAGGCGGGGAGGGGAATGTGAAGAAACTCGGAACGTGGACGGTTGGGCTATTGGCTGCTGTACTTCTGGTCGCGGCACCGCGAAACAATGTGGTCCAGGCTGATTATAAGGATTTTACTCGAGCCATTCGCGCTGATGACCTGGCAACGCTGCGAAGTCTGATAGGCGCACCGGATGCGATGAAGGTCGAGAGCCGTCTGCATATGCAACCGTTGCACTATGCGGCTCTCTACGGATCTTTAGAAGCATTGGTCATACTCTTGGACGCTGGCGCCGATCCCAACGCGCGGGATCAGCAGGCTGCGACCCCTTTGATTTATGGTGCCTGGGCGCCAGCGCGAACGAAGCTGCTAGTAGATAGAGGCGCTCGGGTGAACGTCGCGACCGATCGCGGGACAACGCCTTTGATGCTGGCTGCCTCAGTGCTCGGCAACACCGAGAGCGTGAGGTACTTGCTGGAGCACGGCGCCGATCTGCACGCGACGGATGGATTCGGGGACGACGCCCTTATGCGTGCCGCGGGAATGGCCGACGCGGAAGTGACTGAGTTGTTGCTCTCGAAAGGCGCGGATGCGCGCCACATCGACAGGGCGGGAGTCACCGCTCTCCAAATGGCGCAGAGCTTCCCTGATCCATCGCGGGTCAATTTGCTTTTGAAGGCGGGTGCCGATGTCAATGCAGCCAACACTTTCGCAGGGACAGCCAAGAACGGTCCCATTGCTTCTACCCACATGACACCCTTGATCCTGGCGTCGCCCTTTGGTCAGAGTGCCACGCTGAACGCGCTGTTGAAGGCAGGCGCACGAGTGAATGATCTTGACATTCGAAAGATGAGTCCACTGATCTTGGCGATCGCAACGGACCAGGCTAATCCAGCCGCCATACGACAATTGATCGCGGCGGGAGCTGACGTGAATGGGAAAGACCAGAATGGCGAGTCAGTCCTCGATTGGGCGCGCAAGTTCAAACAACCGGAGATCATTTCAGTACTTCAGCAAGCCGGCGCGCAGGGCCGCAGTGAAGCGGAAATTTCACGGCCACCCGCCAATTCGAACACTGCCACTGCAACGGAAGCATTGGCCCGTACTCTTCCGCTCCTCGCGACGTCAGGCAGCCAGTTTTTCAGAGAAGGCGGCGGGTGCAATGGGTGTCACCACCAACCCATGGACGCTAGAGTCTATGCTGCAGCAGCAGACAAGGGTCTTCCAGTGAACGAAAACCTCCGTCAACCTTTCAGGGACGCGTTACTGGCCGAACGTCCGGCGATCTTAGGTGGACTCCCTCTCTTACAGGCGCTACCCGGCGACATCGATCGAATACTGGGACCCTTTATGGCATTGGTGGATCTGCACGAGCCTTCAAGCGATATCACAGACGCCTTCGTCCACTATCTGGCGCAACGCCAAGACGCTTCCGGCGAATGGCGCCAGACATCCGCGCGTCCCCCGATCGAGGATAGTGATATTAGTCGAACGTCGATGGCCATTCGCGCTCTGAAGGCTTATGGATGGCCAGCACGTCGAGCCGAGTTCGATCAGCATATCGAACGCGGGCAGCGTTGGCTAAGACGAGCCGAGCCTGTGACGGTGTACGAGGAAGCGGACCGAATCATCGGCCTGAAAACAGCGGGAAGCTCTGCTGCCGAGCTGCGGACGGACGCCGAAAAGTTACTGGCTGAGCAACGGCCGGACGGCGGCTGGTCACAAACTCGGTATCTTGCGTCTGATGCTTACGCCACAGGCTTTGTCCTTCACAGCCTCTATGCGACAGCATTGCTCGTCCCCTCCGAGCCGGCCTTTCGAAAGGGTGTCGCCTTTCTTCTGCGCACTC
>JBARMQ010000618.1:0-5170 GCA_049802535.1 Bryobacteraceae bacterium
CGGATCATGACCCGCGTTCCGATCTTCACGTAGTCGATGCGCCGGTACAGTATCCAGTCTCGCAGGGTTTTGACCGAGATGCCAAGCAGCGGCGCTGCCCGCCCGACACTCACCAGTGCTTCGATCGGATCGGGTGGACCAGCCGGCAGTGACGGATTTCGAGTCGAGAAGATCGGCATGGATCGCGGGCTTGGGGAGTTGGGAAAGAGGAGCGTTTGCGGTCGAGCGGAAAGGTGATCGGTTGATCTGCGCGGCTTGGGCACGGGGGAAGACCTCCCTGTGCAAAAGCTGCACCCAATGTGGATATCTGTCCAATAACTTTTCGGGTCTCCGCGATAACTGTCTGGGAATTCTAGGGGGAGCCGTCGAGTGCAAAAAATAGCCTAATCTACGCCCGGAGGCAGTCACTGGGCCAATGCCATGACCCCTGACAATTGACTTTTTGAGCTTCTGCGACTCTCCGCAGCCACACCTATTTTCTGAATGCAACTTTTCGCGAATTACGTGGTCCGCAGAGTTCCTCTTTTACCAGCTATCCATAAAAGTGGTAAACTGCGCTCCCCCAAAGAAATTCAATTCAGCACCGTTCACAGGAAAATCTCTCGAGAGAGATGTATCTACAACCGCCTGAATCTGCCACTCCCTCTTGACTAAATCCCCATTGTTCCAATTATTCGCGAGGTAGCACGATGTCAGAGACCGGACCGTCATTCGAAAGCCGAACAGAAAAGAGGGAAGAGCGGACCCTGAACTTATTAGAACAGATCGTTTTGGGATCAAAGATCGCGACTGGCTTATTGGCGCTTACCTATGTAAGCGGATATTTGATCTCAACCACTTATCTATCGACTTATGGAATCTCCGCCGACGCCAGCGACTTGCTCAGAGCGAAATATATCTATATCGGATTCCAATACTGGATGGGAATAATAGCGTTTGCCGTCGTCGCCAGGGTTGCGGCTGTGGCTCTTGACTCTCCAAAACTCCTCTCTTCTCGCCCGCCCGGCAACGATGATTGGATCGCCAGACGGAGGAAGGACGACGCGGCTGATAAGGAGCGCCGAGAAGCCCGGGAGGCACTCGAGTTACGGTCTGCGCAGGGAAATTCTAGAAACCGACGAGGGCATTATCGTCACGTCCGCTTAGCCGCTTTGATCTTGTCGCTGTTCGCCATAGAGATCATGCTCCTGAAACCGGGGAGTTTTTTGACCTATCTGCCGCTTCAGACGATTTTTCTCCTCAGTATTATTCTGTATCAAACGACCTTCTACAGGGAGTACTCCTCGAGGTCATATGGTTGGGGAACATCGTACGGCAAGAACACGGTCGATCGGATGCGCTCTCTATACGGGATTAAAATCGCGTTCTTGATGGTGCTCCTTCTGGCCGGGACATGGTTGAGCGGGAAGCTCGCGCTGCCGCAGTGGTCCGCCTGTGCGCACTCTATCATTCATTGGATCGCAACGATTGCAGTATGGCTATTCTCCATAACGCTCTTCTTTTACATTCTCGGCGGTAGCATCTTCGTCGTGCTGAATTCGGAAACACTCAAGTCTTTAGAGGTGAGGCGAAAGCTTCGGCATTCAAGACTATTTCCACTGCTGGGCCTCCACTTTGTCGTCGTAGCCCCAATTCTTTATGTGTATCGGAAGCGGCGAGATTCTCACGGTACTATGGGATTCGAGAATAGCGGCTGTTTCCGTGGCGACCTCAGACGGGATCATCTTAAGAGGCGACGCATGCATCCATGCGTGGAGATGAGTTATCTGTCAACTTTCAGGACAGGAGAGTGGGATAACAGGATAGTGCCGATAGTAGCTGGTGCTGTGTGCCTACTTGCACTTACAGTGCTCGTCGGCGAACATCCGTTTTGGCTGGCGGCGGTTCTTGACTATAGCAGTCTGGCGTTGGCCATGGTCATCCTGTCAAACCTTCTCGTATTGTCATACATGCATTTCAAGAAACACAAAGATCTAGAAGTCAAATACTCTTTTGACTGGCACTCGTGGATTTTGATCGGTATCGAGTGCGGCGTATTGTATCTCGTCAGCGTGTTCGGATTCTCTTATCTCGTCTATCCGTTTTTACCCTTAGAGAAGGCTGGGGGCGCGTACCTAAGGCAATACGCGATCACCGTCAATGTCAATCATGCCGAATCAGGATGCTCGTCCACGCCTCTCGATACAACATTTGAACCGCGGCCTCCGTATGTTCTATGGAGACGTACGACGAGTCAAGCAGGAAATCAACCGGATTTTGTCGTTCTCGAGCAAGACCCGAATTGGTCCTATCTAGCTCCTGTGGACGGTCCAAATGCTGGTGGAGGGCCCGACGCGTGGAAGTGGTGGGCGCTATGCGATGAATATTACGGAAGCGCCAGAGGCGGGAGTGGTTGCCGACCCCTGGTATATGTCGTAAACCGACGATGCATCGCAGACACCGTGGGCATCGATCCGCGTTAGAGATTCATGCAAGCGCCGCCGAGGCGAATGATATCGATGGCCGATTGACCCAGGTCGTATAGCGCGACGGGCGCACGTTCCCCGGCGTTCCCAGACGCTCGCCTCGCTAGAGACGGCGTGGCGATTTCTGAATCCGCATTGGGCTGTCAGGCAGGACGGGCTGGAATAGGCACAGCGGCCCCAGAGGAAGATCTTCGCTGCCTTTAACAAACAGAGCAGGTGTGTGTTGAGGTGGGCGATGACTCCAAGCCAAACGCGTATCCGCGATCTTGAGCTGCTTCTCGTGTTGAATGAAGAAGGCAACATGACGCGCGCCGCCACGCGGGTCGGGATCAGCGAACCGGCCCTCAGCAAGCAACTGCGGAAGCTGGAACAACGGCTCCGGGTCAAACTGTTCGAGCGGGGCAACGGCGGCGTGGTCACGACTGCCTCCGGGCAGGCGTTTGTGGCGCACGCCTACGACTGTTTTCATGCGTTCCATCGCGCTGTGAATGAGGCACACGATAGCCAGTTTGGCGAACAGCACAGGTTGAGAATCGGCGCTTCTTCCTACCTCTCCAACGGCTGGTTGGAGCGTCTGCAGTCCGTCGAGTTCCGCTCGCACCGAAAGGTCTCGATCGAAATGGTCACCGGTTTTACGTTCGACATGCTGGGGCGGCTTCGATCGAGTGAGATCGACGTTGCACTAATCGAGTCACCTCCTGGAAATGCGGTCGTTTCGACCGTGCGCGTCGCCAATGACCCCTTCATGATTGTCATGCTGAGGGAACATCCCCTGGCCGGAATGAAGTCGGTTGAGTTGGGTGATGTGGCGGAGTTCCCATGGGTGTTCTTCGAACGGAGGGTTCACCCGAGCCTCCACGATGGAATTCTGAGGAAGATGCAGCAGAAGAATTTGCATCCGCGGATTCGGCATCACGTGACCCAGGCGGATCAGGTACCGGTCATTCTCGGGGAAGATTCCGCCGTTGCGTGGCTCACGCCTGCAGGCGCCGAGCGCATCGTTGGAGACCGACTGGTCGCCATACCGTTGCGCGATCCGGAAATTCGACTGGAGATCCATTTGGCGACGCTGGCGGCCAACAAATCACCGGTCGTAAGCGAGTACGTGCGCAGGTTCGTGAAGAGTGTTGAAGAGAACCGTGGGCCAGTCCAGTTGAGCCTGCCAATCGATCAGAACCGGGCGGCGTGAGGCTTGAACCGGTCGTATTACCTATAATGTCAACACTGGTGGTCAAATCCCCTCCGGGCAGATGCTCGCGAATGCCGCCAAGCGAACCGCATTGGGAAGATCTGACATGGAGTTGGGCCTGGTCGACGGGGCGCCGCACTTCTGATCAGAGACTGGAGCCAGCCGCCAAAGCGGCGTGGTCATACGCTCTTCTCTGTGCCTGGGTTTATCTAAATGACCGCGATTACGCGCACGACCTGATGGACCACGCCGTGCAGAATGCCGCGGCTTATCTTAACCGGCATCCGGAATCGCCTGACTGGAAGCTCATTGCACGGATCAAAAGCGTGCTTCGCCGGCGAGCGAAGCAGATCGCCCACAAGCACAGGCTGGAAATTCCTTCCGGGTCACTCTTTGACCTTGAGGGCCTGCTCGTCGAACCGTCATATCTTGAGCAACGTTCGATAGCCAGCGAATTGGTCTCTAGGCTTTCGCCTGTCGTGCAGTCGGTTCACAACCAGCGCCAGCTCGGGTACACATGGCGGGAGATTGCAGCAGAATTGGAGCTGGATCACACCGTCGTCCGCCGTGCCTATTTTCGGGAGTTAAAATCTTTGCTGCGCAGTGTCTCCCCCTCTGGAGAGTCGTCCCGATGAGTTTATTTGGGCGTGAATCCTCGCGTGCTGAGGACCGGTTTGAGGCGTGGCTCAAACGGATGCATCAGGAGCGCGTGCTCTCCGGTGAAACGGAGCCGACTGGCCCATGCCCTGACGAGGCTTTTCTGCGCGGTGTGGCTCGGCGGTCAAAAGCGATCTCGCTGAGCGATCCTCGCATCGACCATGCTGCGAACTGCCCGCATTGCATGAATCGCATCCTGGCCATGCGCCAGAGCATCCGCTCGGAGAGGAGGAAGCTAGCCTTCGGCTTAGCAGCTGCTTGCCTCGTTGTCATTGCCGGTGTAGCTGGGTGGTCTCGATATGAAATGCACCATCGGCAAACCATGGCCAGTGTCGCACCGGTGTCTGCAACTGTGGATCTGTGGAACACGGGCACATACCGCGGGGAGCAACCAGGTCAGTTGCAATCTGTATCGTTGCCATCAGCGCCCGTTCGGTTGGCGATCATTCTCCCCCGATTCAGTTCTCCCGGGCAGTACCTCATCGCCGTCACTCGCGACCAAAGCGGTAACGGTGTCATTGCTGAAGGATTTGCATCTGCCACCGCCAGCAATGGACAGGAGCGGGTATCCCTGGACCTCGACCTGCGCAGCGCCAAAGCGGGCGAATACTTCCTCTCCACCACCCATGAGCAGGATCAGGCAGCCTACTACTACCCACTCCAGATAAAGGACCGCGCCAGCAAGTAGCGGAAGCGCTGGGTTCTGTCGATGAGCGCATCGCCCTGTTATCACCATTTGAGTTTCCACCATCGCCCGTGCTTCGTAAAAACAATAAGGCCTCACTTACCTATCGAGGTGGAACCGACACGTGATCCCGTTAGCTCTGCTCTGCGCCTCAAGTAAACAAGATGACCGATT
>JBARMQ010000619.1:0-2330 GCA_049802535.1 Bryobacteraceae bacterium
AGATAACTATGGATCAAGACGAAATCGCCGATATTGCCGGTATCGCTATTATCACCCCAGTCAACCCTTCTGCGGACGGCGCGAAGATGCCCAAGTCCAATCCGAGTTGGGAGCGGGTGCAACTGGCGCGCCATCCTAAGCGGCCCCAATCTCGCGACTACATCGATCGGTTGTTCACCGGATTTGAAGAGCTTCACGGCGATCGTTTCTTTGCCGACGACAAATCAATACTCGGTGGCTTCGGCTATTTCGAAGGTATGCCGGTCATGATTGTGAGCCAGCAGAAAGGTCGCGATACCAAAGAGAAACTGCTGCGGAATTTCGGCATGCCGAAGCCCGAAGGTTATCGCAAGGCCATGCGGCTGATGCAACTGGCAGCCAAGTTCAACCGGCCCATCGTTACCTTCATCGACACGGTTGGCGCCTATCCGGGCATTGATGCAGAAGAGCGCGGCCAAGCGGAGGCGATCGCCTACAACTTACGTGAAATGTCCCGGTTACGCTGTCCTGTCATCGCAATCATCCTTGGCGAGGGCGGCAGTGGAGGTGCACTGGGCTTAGGGGTGGCGAATCTCGTTTTCATGTTGGAGAACGCCTATTACAGCGTCATCTCTCCTGAAAGTTGTGCCGCCATCATCTGGCGCGATTCGGGCGAAGCTCCCTTGGCGGCCGCCGCGTTGAAGCTGACGGCGCAAGATCTACTGCGGCTCGGACTGATCGACGGCATCGTTCCGGAACCGCCCGAAGGCGCGCAAGCAAATCCGGAGGCTGCCGCCCTGGCGCTGCACCAAGTTCTCCTCGGCGCACTACACAAGCTCTCGAAGAAGAGCCCGGACGAGCTGCTGGCCGAGCGGTATTCTAAATTTCGCAGCATGGGATCCGATCTCATCGATGAGATGCCCCGCCGTTCTGTAAACGAGGTTCCTTCGCTCTGAACAAAATCGGAATTATCGTCGCAATTTTTGTCGCCGCGATAATCGCGCTGATCGCCTATTCGACCGTCTCCGGCAAGCGTTATCGGGTCCAAGTCTGCATGAATTACGGCGGCAAATCGGCTTGTCGGATTGTCACCGGTAAAAGCGAGGAATCTACTCTTCGCGGTGGCATCAGCAACGCCTGCGCCGATATTGCTTCTGGCGTTACGGCGACCATGGGCTGCGAGGCGGCGACCCCAGCCAGCGTGAAATGGCTTCAGAAACCGGAATGAGGCGTTTGTTCTTCTGTTTTTCTTAGCTGCTCAATCTCAGCGCGTACGCGCGCCCATTGCCGTGAATGGCGCTTGGTATCGATCGGCACATTCGAATCCCGATAAAATTCCAGCAGCTCCGTACGCATGCCGGGTGGAATTCCAGTAAAGTTTGTTTGCGCTAGTAGATCAAGCAACTCCGCATGTGCCCGATCGCTCAAGGGATACTCGCCGGGGCCGGTGATCGTTCCGGTATCCAGGTTCTCGTCGGCAAGGTGTGATGCAAGCGGCCAGTTGCGACAAGCGGCAGTAACTTCCGTGAAGCTCTTTATAAACAGATCCTCTACGCCGCCCTTTGGAATTCTCAAACGCAAGTCTTGCAGAGGTCCAATGGGCGGCAGAAGCCGGATGATGACGGCGAGAATCCGGTCAAGAAGGGTAGGCCGATCATACTGCTTACCCCAGTTCCTTTCGTAACTGGAACGCCTCATTACATATTCGAAGCGCCTTCTGGTGATTCCCGGCGATGCCTTCTCAATTTCATCGCGCTCCTGTACCCATGCAATTCGCGTGGCTGTCGGTATAGCCTTACTCACCGAGAATCGGAACGACCCCAGTGAAACATCGAGATCCGGAAAGAGCTTACTCAATTCGATGCCATACGTTTCCCGCAGAGCCTGGGCCAACAGAGGTGTTGCGATTTTGAAGCCGATAAAGTCGTGATAGGCCTGCGGAGCGAAATTGCCTTGAGCCACTTCTAGAACATCGAAACCGAATTCCGTTCTCACATGCACGGAAGGATTTTGGTCGTAATAAACCATCTTTCCAAAACGCCTTCTCAGACGCGGATACATTTGTGGTTCCGCGATATTGGTCGCCCTACTATGCCCAATCGTGTCTCCGAAATAGTGAGTCAAAGCGCCCAGGGCAAATGCGTATTCGTCTGGATCTTTCGAGTCGGTCAACAGAGCTCCGACAAATTGCCCAGTTCGGATGTAGTGGGTTAGGTCGCTGAAGAATTTGTTCCCCCGCGGATAGTAGCCCAAGTCTTGAAGTACCGCTCCGCCGTAAGCGTAGGCGTGTGCTTCTTTCAACGCGCCCGGATTTGTACCCGGGAACCGGGCGAGGATCGCAGGCTTGAGAC
>JBARMQ010000620.1:0-3563 GCA_049802535.1 Bryobacteraceae bacterium
CACACCCATTAGTTTGCAGGACCTGAGGCGGAGCATATACGTCAAGGCGAAGGCTGAACCGTCGTGGCGTTTCTGGGGTTTGTACGTCCATGTCTGCAAGATGGAGACACTGCGCGAGGCGTATACGTTGGCCAGGAAGAACAACGGTGCTCCGGGAGTGGACGGGGTGACGTTCGAGGTCATCGAGGCGCAAGGCGTGGAGAACTTCCTCGAGCAGTTACAGGGCGAACTGAAGGAGCGTACTTATGTGCCGCTCAGGGCACGGCGGCGGGCGATACCGAAGGACGGAGGAAAAGTCCGTGCCCTGTCGATTCCCGCTATCCGCGACAGAGTGGTGCAAGGCGCGCTCAAGCTCATACTGGAGCCGATCTTCGAGGCGGACTTTCAACCGGGGTCGTATGGCTATCGGCCCAAACGCACCGCGCATGAAGCGGTGAATCGCGTAGCAACGGCAATCGTTCAGTGGAAGACCCGGATCATAGATCTGGATCTACGCGCATACTTTGACACAGTGAGACATCATCTGCTGCTTGACAAAGTTGCGCTCCGGATCAATGACGACGAGGTGATGCGTCTGCTGAATCTCACGCTGACGGCATCGGGCAAACAAGGCGTTCCGCAAGGCGGAGTGATTTCGCCGCTGCTCAGTAATATCTATCTCACCGAGGTAGATCGGATGCTGGAGCGAGCGAAAGAAGCTACGCGCAACGGGAAGTACACCTACGTCGAGTATGCCCGCTTCGCCGACGATCTTGTCGTGCTAATCGACGCTCATCCGCGCAATGCGTGGCTGCTGAGGGCAGTGAACCAGCGACTTCGGGAAGAGCTTGCCAAACTACAAGTCGAGATCAATGAAGAGAAGAGTCGCAATGTGGAGTTGGACCGTGGGGAAAGCTTCGGCTTTCTGGGGTTCGACTTTCGACGCCTGCGCAGCATAGGAAGGCAGGTGTGGCGAGCGCATTACACGCCGAAGATGAAGAAGCGCACGGCGTTGTTGCGTAAGCTCAAGGAGGTGTTCCGGCGATACCAATCCCGGCCGGTGGACCGGTTGGTCGAACTGATCAATCCGGTCTTGCGGGGTTGGGTGACTTACTTCGCCATCGGAAACTCCAGCGAGTGCTTCAGCTTCATTAAGGACTGGGTAGAAAAGAAGATTCGGCGTCACATGGGGCGGTCCCGGAATCGACGCGGCTTCGGCTGGACGAGGTGGAGTAGGCAATGGATATACGAGGAACTGAAGCTGTTTAACGGCTATCGGGTTCGTCGTGCAACTGCGCCGAAAGCACTTCCGGCACGATAGGTCCCATAACCCCTGGCACGAAACAAACAGGAAAGCGCAGTGCGGGAAAACCGCACGCTGCGTTTGACGCGGCGGGAGCTGGAAACGTGACCATGGTTCCCGGACTGCGGGCCATCGCGAAAGCGATGGGATTACCACCGGCACCTACCGTGCGCGCGCCTGCTCTCGACCCTACCTGCGAGCGCCTCGGGGTGAGACTCCCCGGGGCGACTCTCCCACCCGGAATTTGAAACTCGCCCTCTATCCGGCTCAATGCGTGAATGGGCCTGATGGCAGCATTCGAGAACGATCTGACGATGATCGCTTCCTTGAGGCTGACTTTGGGTTACCGATTGAGACGCTTCTCTCAAGAAATTCAGAACTGGATCCATCAGGTCGGAGAGTTCCGTGCAGCCGGTTCTACGCCATGGGCGTGGATCGCAGTCATCACTAAAGCCGGCGCTCCACCGCTTGTAATCGTCCTCGGGGGTCAGGCAAAAGCGGCCATAAGGGGTCACCTCAAAACCGGCCATAGGGAGAAGCCTTAGACATTAGCTGAGACCGAGGCAGTTAGCCTCTGTTGGCATGGGCAATGTCTTGAGCAGAGAAAAGCTGGAACAAGTGATTGCGCTGGGACGGCTTGGATGGTCCCTGCGCCGGATTGAGCAGGCGACGGGAGTGCGCCGGGAGACGGCTGGCGATTATCTTCGCTCGGTTGGTATAGCGCTGCGATCACCCGGAGGCTGGGGACACCGTGGTCCATCAAAACCGGCCATAAGGGTCACCACCGACTCTGAAGGTGCAGAAGCAAAACCGGCCATAGAGGTGACCACCGGCTTTTTACTGGGGAAAACGAGTTCGAAGCCGGATGCTGGGGGCTCGGATAGCGACTGTCAGCCCTATGCCGAACTGATCGCCCTGGAGTTGGAGCGGGGACGCAATGCGACGGGGATTTGGCAGGATCTGGTAGACAGGCACGGTTTTGCAGGCGGCTACCAGAGCGTCAAGCGTTACGTACGCAAGCTGCGCGGAGCAACGTCGCCGGAAGCACGTGCCGTCATTCAGACTCAGCCCGGTGAAGAGTGCCAGGTCGACTACGGCACTGGGCCTATGGTGCGAGATTCCGACAGTGGCAAGTATCGGCGCACGCGATTGTTCGTGCTGACGCTGGGCTACAGTCGCAAATCGGTTCGACTGCTGGTGTTCGGTTCGAGTGTGCGGGTGTGGGCCGAGCTGCATGAGAAGGCCTTCCGCCGTCTTGGCGGCTGCACGCGTCTGGTCGTGCTGGACAACCTTCGCGAAGGCGTGTTGTCTTCGAACTTCTACGATCCTGGCATAAACCCGTTGTATCGCGACGTTCTGGCTCACTACGGCGTGACGGCGCTTCCTTGCAAAGTGCGGGATCCAGATCGAAAAGGAAAAGTGGAATCAGGCGTAGCCCACGCGCAGAAGACGCCATTAAAAGGCAAGAAGTTCGAGAGTCTTGAAGAGGCGCAGGCGTACCTGGATCACTGGGAAGCGTGCTGGGCCGACAAGCGCATCCACGGCCGCACCAAGCGGCAGGTGGCGGCGATGTTCGCCGACGAGAAGCCCTTCTTGCAAGCGCTGCCGTTGGAGCCGTTCCGCTACTACCAGTATGGCGAGCGTACGGTTCATCTGGATGGTTGCGTGGAGGTTGAAGCGGCCTACTACGGAGCGCCGCCGGGATGGATCGGGCGGAAGGTTAAGGTGCAGTGGGACGCGATGTTCGTGCGTCTGCTTGATCCTCGCACTGGTGCCTTGCTACGCGAGCATCTGAGCGGCAAGCGTGGCGCTCATCGTATCCGCGATGGGGATCGTCCGCGTCGCACGCCGCCACAGTTGCTTCAACTGCTGGGGCGAGCGCACAAGGCAGGGCCCAACATCGGCGCTGTCTGCGACGCCATCCATGCTCGCCAGGGCGAACTCGGAATGCGCCGCATCCAGGGCGTTCTTCAACTGGCCAAGCAATATGGCAGCGCGGCTTGCGACGGTGCTTGCGCGGCGGCGTTGGAGCTGCGCGTTGCCGACTATCGCTTCGTGCGCCGCTATCTGGAGCGCAGTCCACAGGCCCCTCTCAGTCTGAGGCAAGTCGATCCACTGATCCGCGAACTGACTCAGTATCGCGACCTCATTCAACAACGCATCAACTTCGAGGAACCCAATCCATGAACCTGATCGAACTCAATCGCTCCCTGGTGCAACTGCGCCTCAGCGGCATGGCTGCAGTGATGGAAACCCGCCTTCTGCAAGCGCAGTCGGAAAG
>JBARMQ010000621.1:0-4216 GCA_049802535.1 Bryobacteraceae bacterium
TTTGGTGTCGAGTTCATGGGCGCGCAACATCAGAAGCCGTGCACTCCGGTAATTGGACGACGCCCGCATCATTAGCGAAAGCCCAAACGCGGCGCGGGCGTTTTCCTGGATCTTTACCGACTGGCTGAATAGCTTGGCCGCGAGCGAGACATCTCCCATATAAAAGGTGAATTCACCCCGAGCCGCAAGCACTTCTGGAGAGTTGGGGAAATCGGTGGCGGCAGCGTCGAAGGCGTCACTGGCCTCGTCTACTAGTCCTTCGTATGTCAGGCTTGAGAGCAGCGCGGCCCGAACGATGGCATTTTTGGGGTCGGCGCTCGCCGCAGCACGCAACAACGGCAAGGCGGCTTTGAAGTTTGCCTCTTCATATTCACCGAGGCCGTTTGAGGATGGGCCGTTTTGCGGCCATGCCATGCCAATGAAGGAAAACGCTACCAAAACTCCGGTGGCGATGCGCATGAATGTTCCGCGCCTCACATCCTACCATGCGGAAATGCCCCTATGACGGTGCGACCCTCGGACGCAAATAGATCAGACATAAATCGGACTGAATTGTCGAAAATAAGGCGAAACGCGTGGTCGGAGTTTACCTAACAATTAGACGGCGGCAGCCCGGCGATGCGCCCGCATATTCGATTCCGATTGAGGCGGCTTGCGAAACGCCAACGGAACAGTATCGCAATAATTCAGCAGATCCAAAACGCTAATATTTAACCTTGCGAGCAACGCGTCAGCCAATTCCCACCGCAACCGGCGTTGGCCTTTTAAGACGTTATGCATCTGAGGCTGCGAGACTTGCAGCATGCGGGCAAGTCCACGCTCCGTGAACTCTCCGTTGCGGATTCTGAAGTTTGCGAGCGCGATCAGTCGACCCTGGAGGGTATCGAAATTGACCGCGTTAGCAGCTAAAAATGATTCCACGCTGGAATAGGCTCCTCAAAAAACCGGGAGTAGTGAAAATTTTACCCGATAGCGTAAGTTCGTACAATCCTACGTAAACCCTTGGTTTAATAATGTTTTGTGGGTATTACCCCGAAAAATTCTCAGGTCTTAAGGAAATAATGTGAAATAAATACACGCTCAGGACCAAATTTTTGAGTATTGTAATTCAAGTACCAACGGTACGGACTAAGCCACGGGAAAGATCTGGGGCTCGTCGAGGGAGGCAAATTGTCAATGCAGTGGACACGTTCAGAGACTTTAGCCCTTGCACAACAGTCGTGTATACATTGTTTTGGACTCGGCTTACGGGAAGGCCGGGGAGGGGTGTCGACCCCCTGTAATTGTGTTTTTCGGGCGGTGTTTCGCGCCTGCTATGCACGTTTCCGCCAGTGCGCGGACAAGGAGAAGTACATGAGCCGGGTGTCGTTGGAGTCGAATCCGACGCGCCAGCGGAAATCGGTATGGGGGCTGAAGAATGAAGAATACGTCGCGGACTTTATTCTGGTTAGCAAAAGGACGCTAGACGAGCAGGAATATCAGCTGTTCCGCTTCCATTTCTTGCTGGGAGCCGACTGGAAGTTGTGCTGCCGGCGATTGAACATCGATCGCGGGATGTTTTTTCATGCCGTATACCGGATACAACAGAAGCTTGGCCGAACGTTCCGGGAATTGGAGCCGCACGCGCTATTCCCGGTGGATGAGTACTTTGGTGGCGCGGCTAAGGCTCCTGTGCAGATCTCGGATTTCCGAGTGGAGACGGAATCGGCGCCGAAAGCGAAACAGATTGCCAGGTTCCCGGTGAAGAGAGCAGCGTAAATGGGCGGCCCGGGGCTGGTGGACGAGCCCATCCCCGGCCTTTTTTCCCGTCCGATGCGATCAGAACGTCAGCCTCAAAGCCAACTGGAGTTGACGTGACGAGCCGGAATCCCCCGCGGGGAAGCGGGTGGATGAAATGAGACCAAAGGTACTGGTTCCCACTGTGGACCCGGGCTGGTTCAGGTTGGCTTGATTGAGGAGATCAAAGGCATCCGCATGAAATTGCAAAGTAAGGCCGCTTTCGCGCAGTTTGAAGTTCTTTATGAGCGAGGCGTCCAAGTTCGAGAAGCCGGGCCCGATAATGACGTTCCGGCCGAGATTACCAAACGCGGCGCCTTGGTTTACAAATACCGACGGGTCCTGGATATAGGTGACGAAAGTGGCATTACCGTTGGTTGAAGGGCTATAGCCTGTAGTCACAGGACCCGTAACATTAGGGCGCAATACCCCGGCGCCCACAAATGAAGTGTTGGTGATATGGAAGTTAATGGGATTGCCGCTTTGAACCTGTTCAATGAGCGAAATTTCCCAGCCGGCAACGAACCGCTGTTTGAAAGGCAAATCGTAAACGGCATTTAGAACGAATCGATTGCGGGCATCGAAATCGGAAAGGCCGCGATCGCCCTCAATGTTGTAGCTGTTCTGCACGACAAGCCCCTGATCATTCCGTGAGTTTTCGTCAATCGATTTTGACCACGTATAAGAGCTGCCAAATTGCAAACCATTTGAAAATCGTTTGTTGAGGGTAAGCCACAGGGCGTTATACGACGAATTCGCGTCGCTTTCATAGACAAGAATATTGCCCAGCTTCGAACCCGGATCGATGGGGCTCAAAGGCGAAAGCGTGGGATAGGGCAGCGCACCGTCTATCGGCTGATTGTAATTACGTTCAATGTTTAAATGGGTGCCTTTATTAGCGAAGTAGCCGATCATCAATCCATAGGTCCGGCCAAGTTGCTGCTCAACGTTGAAGTTCCACGATTGCACCAGGGCGTCCCGATAGTTATGAGCGACCGAGACCGGAGCGACGGTGCCGGAAGCAAGCGAGTAGGCGTTGGCAAGCGTCACCGGGTGGGTTGAGCTAGCGACCAAATTTACCGGCAACGCGTAGGGCGGGTTTCCGACAAGGCCGCCGACGAGGCCAGTTACGGGTTGATCGACGAAAACCGCGTATGCGCTTCGAATTACTGTTTTGCCGGCGCCGGTTACGTCGTAGGCGAACCCGACCCGAGGTTCAAAGTTGAGATCGCTCTCGTTATAAGCCGACGCCGGACCACCATTTGTGCCAACGCGTTCCAAACTATCAGCAGTGGGATCAAAGACGACGAGCCGGTTGTCAGCTTCTGTTGGAGTGCCGTACCAGTCGTAGCGTAACCCCAAGTCCAGGGTAAGCCGCGGAGAAATTTTCCAATAATCTTGAACAAAGCCACCGACGGAGTAGACGTTGATGCGGGCGGCGTGATTGGAGCTATTCGCCGTGAACTGATTCGCCTGGTCGGTCAAGAAGGCGCTAATGGATGGAAAACTGAACGTACCCGGCGAATAAGAAAAACTATCGTCGATGACTCGGTGAGCTTCGGCTCCGAACTTGAATGAGTGCGGGCCCTTTACCCAACTGACGGTATCGGACAGAGTGATGTTGTCATCGCCCCGTCCTTGCGGAAAGCCGTTGATGCCGCCGAAGCTGAATGCTCCCGAGACGCTGATTTGCGGAAGTCCGATGGCAGAGTCCACGCCACTGTCAATGCCATAGGTGGCGGCGTTCAATTGATTCTCCCCGGCAAAAACGATGTGGATGCGATTGAAGCCGGCGCGGGCTTCGTTCACCAGATTGCCGGAGATGGTGTCGACGTCGTTGAGGGTCAGGAGTTGACGCCAGCCTTGCCTTTGATCGCCAAAATTCGGCAAATTGTTGCCATCGGTGCTGGGCGGTTCATCACGCTGATCGTGCTGCATCGCGTAGTAAGCATTGAAGCGATTCGTATCGCTGATGCTTTGGGTAAAGTTAGCCGTTCCCTGATGAATATTGACGGGCGCCACCGCTGAGCCGACAAACACGTTGCCAGGTGAATTGGCCAACGGAATCAGCGGCAAGAGTTTCTGCACAATCGGGTCGGTAACAGAAGCGCGTTGCGTAGCGCTCAAAACCGGCGTTGAGAGCGGCACGGCTTGACGCTGAACCAGTCCCTCGTAACTCAGGAATAGAAACGACTTATTCTTCTTGAGCGGCCCACCGCCGTCGGCGCCAAATTGATTGCGTTTGAATGGTGATTGCAGGACGCCGGAAGGGTTGCTGAAGTTGCGCGCATCCAGCGCGCTGTTCCGGATGTAATAAAAGACTTCGCCATGTATGTGATTCGTGCCAGCCCGAGTTGCGATGTTCACAATGGAGCCCGCATTGCGCCCGTACTCGGCTCCATAAGTAGAGTTATCCACCTTAAACTCATCAACCGTATTG
>JBARMQ010000622.1:0-6666 GCA_049802535.1 Bryobacteraceae bacterium
CGACAAATCGGCCAGAATTTGCCGCTCCTGATGAAAACGTTCGATGAGTTGAGGCGTGCGGAAGCCAGTATTCAGGACTTTGATCGCCACTTGTTGGCGAACCTCGCCGTCGTCTCGTTCGGCTAGATAAACGGCGCCCATGCCGCCCCGCCCCAGGAGGCGAATAAGGCGATACGGGCCGCAGCTTTGTTGGGATGTCTGAGACTCGGTAAGACTGACAGCATGTTGCATAGCGTGCCCGACCAACTCGTCTAGCTCGTTTCCATCGGGAGAGCCAAACGCCAGCAACGATTCGACATCTGTGCGCAGTTGCTCGCTTATGCGGTGCTCCGTCAAATAGCGTTTCCGTTCGTCCGGAGGCAGGTCGGCCAGTACGAAAAACAATGCCTCAACTTCCGGACTGAGCTGCATAGGTTCAGTTGTACTGCCGGAAACCCCGAAAACGCAACGCAAATATTTTTTGTACGGAGTGAAAGTTATGATCGCCGTTTACGCATGTATGAGTAGAAGGATGGATTAGCGATGACACCGGCGCAATATCAGGGTCGATACCAGAACCTGCCAGTTTATTTAGAGGATGGGACGATCGCCAGAGTAAAGATCAATCAGTGCAGCCAACATCCGGCACATATGAACTTCGAGGCGCGCGGTGTTTTCTTGAGAACCCTGGCAAATAACGGGATCGCGCGGGAACTTCCGGTGGAAACGAGTACCGGTGTTGTGAAGGTGGTTGTCCAAAAGCCTCCGGAGCCGGATAACCGCGCCGTCCGCAGAGCATATTGTGCCGAATTGACTCCCATTTTGATCCAGCAACTGCGGGGCGGCCAGATGGACCCAGGATCTGACGCAGAGAAGCAATATGTCGATTTTGCGCTTCTGGCGCGATATGCGTTCGCGGGCAAAGGTTCACCCGAAGCGTGCCAAATTGTGTTGCAACTGGCCGACGGGTGGGGATTGCTGAAAGACGGTCTACAGAAGTATGCAGATCGGGCGTTGGCACTTGGCAGCAACGGATTCGCTGCCAATTACGCTTGGCATGAGAGGAGCGGCAAGGCGTGGTATGAAGTCGCCGTCTCGGAGCGGCTTCTGGGACCGGCCGCGTGGATCAGCGACTACCTAAAGACCGAGATTGTGTTCCGCGGCGGCCCCTCGAGGAATTTGCAAAGCGCGAACTCACCAGACGCGGCAGGCCTTTTCACGGACCATCGGTTGACCGGCTTTGCAGGCGAACGCGTCAGCAAATTGAGGCAGGTCTGAGACGACGCCGTTGATTCTGTATTCATTCGGTGAATGCGGATCGGTGATGGCGGAGACGCGCTTCGCCTCAGGCCGTTCGTCGCCGCAGGCCCATTGCGCCATGCCGACGAAAAAGCGCTGCTCCGGAGTAAGGCCTTCGCTCGGTTGCAGATGCTTACCTTCTTCGGCGCGCTTCCATGCCAGATAAGCCAATAATGTCCCGCCAATGTCGGCTACATCTTCGCCGAGCGTCAATTTGCTGTTGATCTTGATGTCGTCGATGATGGTGTACTGCGCGTATTGATCGCGCACGCAGCCAACGCGCTCCTCAAATGCTTTGGCGTCGGCTTCGGTCCACCAATCCTTCAGGTTTCCATGGGCATCGAACTGGCGCCCTTCATCGTCAAAGCCGTGGGTCAGCTCGTGGCCAATCGTGGCGCCCGTATTTCCGAAATTCGGCGCCGCGTCTTCCTTGCTGTCGAACAGCGGCGGTTCCAAGACACCAGCCGGAAAATTGATGTCGTTCATCTGCGGATCGTAGTAGGCATTGACGGTAGGCGCGGGCATGAACCACTCGGAACGATCGACGGGCTTGCCGATTTTATTGAGATCGCGACGAAATTCGTAGGTTTGGGCGCGATTGACATTGCCCATAAAATCGCGCGGTTCGACCGAGACGCTGCTGTAATCTTTCCAATGATCCGGATAGCCGATCTTGTTGACGATGGAGTGCAGTTTTTCTAATGCCTGTCGCTTGGTCGCTTCGCTCATCCAGTTGAGATTGCGAATCTCGGATTCCATCGCTGCTTCTATTTGCCTGGTCATGGTCAGCGCGTCGTCTTTGGTCGCGGGCGGGAAGGTCTTAGCGACAAAAACCTGCCCGAGTGCGTCATCGAGATTATGATCGACCAGGCTGGTGCATTTTTTCCAGCGGGGAGGCAGTTGCTTGGCGCCGCGGAGGTAATTACCGTAAAACGCGAAATTCTCATTTAAGAACGGAGAGGACAGGTAGGCGGCCTCGGCATGCAGTAGATGCCAGCGGAGGTACGCCTGCCATTGAGCGAGATTGGCGTGATTCAGTTCATCGCTCATCGCGGAAAAGAACTTGGGTTGAGTGACATTGACTCCCTCGAATGCCGGCGGCTTCACGACCATCAAATAGGCGTCCCAATCGAAGCCCGGGGCTATGGTATTCAGCTGAGCCCGCGGGAATTTGTGTTTTAGGTTGTACGGGTCTCGCATTTCCACGCGAGTCAGGGAGGCCTTGGCGAGAACGGTCTCGATTTGCATGACGGCATCGGCGTCTGTTTTCGCCTGGCTGGCCGATTCGCCCAACAGCATCAGCATCCTTTCCACATGTGCGACATAACGGGCGCGCGTTTCGACCGATTTTGCGTCGGTCTTGGTGTAGTAATCGCGATCGGGAAGACCCAAGCCGCCGGCTTCGGCAAACGCCATCTCCTGCGAGGAGTTGTCGTAATCCTGGCCGGAGCCAAAGCCGAACAACATGGTATGAGTGTTGCCGTTCAGGTGCTCCTGACCGATGAAACGAGCGATGTCGCGGGTGGATTGAAGCGAGGCGATTTGGTTCAGGGCCGGGCGCAGGGGGTCCGTGCCGGCGTGCTCGATTGATTTTTCGTCCATGCACGCTTCAAAGAAGTCGCCGATCTTTTGCTCATTGGCGGTTCGCGAGGTTGCCGCAGCGGCGTTCTCCAGAATGCCCCACAGAAATCGAAAATTGTCGTCTGTCAGTTTGGCGTAAACGTCCCAGCGCGACTGATCGGGCGGAATTGGGTTCAGCTTGTTCCAGTTACCGCAGGAATATTTGTAGAAGTCGACACACGGATCGGCGGTCTTGTCCATAAAGTGGGTATCGAGCACGGGCGTGAAAGGCAACGCCGTGAGCGGCTTATCTTGAGCCGGAAGCAACTGGGTGGCGAATAGGGCAACGAGCAGAAACCGGTGAAAGCGCATGGAACGATTCTGGCAAAAGGCTTTTCAAAGGCTCCGGAACGGCAGCGATGATGAGTAGGTATGGAACTTACTGTCCACACTCCGGCCATGCGGTTCGTTCTGGTTCACTACCACATCTTCAAAAACGCCGGATCGACGCTCGAGTGGATTTTCCGGCGTGAGTTTCGAGATGCCTTTGCGACGCTGCATTCCGAAGATGCGAATGCAGCTTTAGGAACGGGACATTTACGCAGATGCTTGAAGGACAATCCGGCGCTCAAGGCCGTTTCGAGCCATCATCTGCGATATCCGATGGGCGGAATTCCCGGGACGGTGTTGTTCGATTGCTGTTTTCTTCGTCATCCTTTGCGCCGTCTGCAATCCATGTATGAGCATTTTCGCCGGGCGGAGGAGGACGATTGGATATCGGCGCTGGCGCGGCGTGAGAGCGCCGGTGGATTCATGAAAACGCTGCTCGAAGGGTGGCCACACCTAGTCAGCAACGTGCAGACGCTTTACCTATCGACCGGCGGAGCGTTTACGCGGCCGGCAGGGGTTTTGGACTTTCAGAAGGCGCTCGACACCGTGCAGCGGATGGCCTTTCCAGGCGTGGTAGAGCAGTTCGATGAAAGCTTGGTTGCGGCCGAGTACTTTTTGCGCCCCGCTTTTCCCGGGCTTCACTTGGACTACATCGCACAGAATGTCAGCGCACCTAGAGCAGACGTGGATGGCAAAAGCTTGATTGAACTGTGGGGAAGTGAGCTGCACGGGCAGCTTGTGCGACTGAATCGATACGATTTGAGGCTGGTGGAACGAACCACAAAGGAGGTAAGGCGGCGCACGTCCTTGGTCCCTGAATTCCCAGCGCGTTTAGACGATTTTCGGGGGCGCTGCGCCGCTTTGCAGCCCGAAGGCGCCCCGGTTTCCTATTCGCCGTCTGACCCGAGTCGGCACTGAATTGACTTCCCTACGTACACTGGAACGAGGGGTTTCCGACGATTCCTCTCAGTGGAGTTTTATTGTCTAGAAAGTATTTTGGAACCGACGGCATTCGCGGGCTTGCCGGTGAGCCGCCGATGGATAAACATACGGCGTTCGCGCTGGGCGTCGCGCTGGGCGATTGGGCGCGCTCCCACAAGGCAGGAAGCGATCCCGAAGTTGTCATCGGAATGGATACACGCGAAAGCGGCCCGTGGCTTGCCGAGCACGTCGCGGGAGGCTTAGCGCGATCCGGCGTAGCCGCGAGGTTTGCCGGAATCATCACCACACCCGGGATTGCCTACCTTACACGCACTGGTCCCTTTGTGGCCGGCGTGATGATATCCGCTTCGCACAATCCGTATGAAGATAACGGACTCAAGGTGATTGGCCATTCCGGCTACAAACTGCCCGATAGCGCCGAACTGGAACTGGAGGCAGGCCTGGAGCAGTGGCTCGGGAGCGGTGAACAGCCGGCGGCGCGGGAACTGACGGCGGATCGCGGCCTGGAGCCACTCTATGCGCGTTATCTGATTGGAACCGTAAATGGGAAGTTGCCATTCCATTTGGTGGTAGATTGCGCCAACGGGGCGGCTACCGAAGTCGCGCCGCAAGTGTTCGCGGAGCTGGGAACGGAAGTGGCATGGATCGGCGCCTCACCGAACGGACGCAATATCAATTTAGAGTGCGGCTCGCTGCATTTGGATCATCTACGAAAGCGCGTCGTGGACACGGGCGCCGACCTCGGCGTAGCGTTCGATGGCGATGCGGACCGTGCCTTATTCGTTTCGGGTAGCGGCAGAATTGTCGATGGCGACGCGGTGCTGTTTCTCGTGGGAAGCGCCCTCAAGCGGGCTGGGAAGCTGCCGGGAGACATGGTGGTCGCCACCGTCATGTCGAATTTGGGTCTGGAGCGGGCGCTAAGCGAGCACGGTGTGCGAATGCTGCGTACCCCCGTGGGCGACCGTTATGTCTTGGAAGAGATGCTGATTCAGGGTGCGGTGCTGGGTGGCGAGCAGTCCGGCCATGTGATCTTTTCCGAATTTTCGACCACCGGAGACGGCTTGTTAACCGCGCTTCGGGTATTTGAAGTCGTGCGCGATTCCGGTAAGGCATTAGATGCGCTGGTGGACGAAATAAAGACTTACCCGCAACGGTTGGTGAATGTCCGCGTCAAGCATAAGCGGCCACTTGCCGAACTGTCTGCTGTGCAGGACGAGATTCAAGCGGCGGAAAAGGAGTTCAACGGCACTGGCCGAGTGGTGGTGCGCTTTTCCGGAACGGAGCCGCTGGCACGCGTCATGATCGAAGCCCCGACCGACGATGAAGTTGAAAAGTGGACAACTCGGATTGCGGATGCGATCCGAAAAGAATTAGGTGCCGGCGAGTAACAGACGTACCTAATAAGTGGCGGCGCGTGACCGATGCCGCTTGACGCCGAGGGTCCGGAACTGCTTCTGAGCTCGCTTGTAGGCACGACGCTGTTTCCGGCTTCCCTTGTGGTGACGGGATGCATGCTTGTACGAGTGAGTCTTAGCCAGCGTCACAGCGGGCATGCACATAAAGAGGCTGAGCAGCAGGAGCGCGAAAGTTCTCATGGG
Organism: Bryobacteraceae bacterium; assembly: GCA_049802535.1. Taxonomy (GTDB): domain Bacteria; phylum Acidobacteriota; class Terriglobia; order Bryobacterales; family Bryobacteraceae; genus Bog-105. Next base: position 5,769 of record JBARMQ010000622.1, read on the forward strand.
GTCTAATTGCGAGTGTAATCCTTTTATACGGACCGCACTACCTACTTATCGGACGTGAGCTAGAGATGTCCGAAGCCGAACCGAGCAAAAACGCGCTGACCGGCGGGACTCTTCAAGAATTTTAGGAAGTTGTCAGCTGCATCGCGATGGGCGCTCGAGGCGACCAATCCCGCTTCCTGGCGGATCGGCTGGTGCCAGGAATCCGGAATCATGTCAGGATGTTTGCCCTGGAGAAGCGATGCAGATGTGATGACCGCGTCAGCGTTCCCGCTCTCGAAGAGCTGGAGGGTTTGGCGGACATTCTCGCCGTAGACGATCCGATCTTGTAGCTTCGCCCATATCCCAGTGTGCTGGAGGGATTCGACGGCTGCTGCGCCGTAGGGCGCGAGCTTAGGATTCGGCAGAGCTAAAAAACGAACCCAATTTTGTTCCAAATCGCTGAGTGGGTGCGATTTACCATCCTTCCAGAGCACCCCCAGCCGTCCCACGGCGTAGACCATCACGGAATCCGGCGCCACTTTCCCGCTCGACGTCAATCTTTCGACGAATGAGCGGTTTGCGGACAGAAAGACGTCATAGGGCGCGCCGTGCTGGATCTGTTGTGACAGCACTCCGCTTGCTTCCGTAACCCAGACTACGGAATCTTTGGGGTGTTCCGCCCGGAAGGCAGCAGCGATAGGCGCTTCGAGCGTTGCGAGGTCGGCAGCGGCGGCGACGGTCAGGGTGGTTTGTGCAAAGGCAAACGCTGTGAGAAAGAGGAGCGAAAAAAGTAGCCGTCCACAACTTGACAACTGAGCACTCAAATCTGATAATAGGGTTGTGCTAAACGAAGGCCAGTTTTCGGCGGCAGACCACTGCCTGAACGAGCTAGGCGGAGGATTCTTCATATATGAGTAAG
>JBARMQ010000623.1:0-11044 GCA_049802535.1 Bryobacteraceae bacterium
CTGCTGGTCCGTGCTCCCTTTAGTGCCCAGCGGAAGATATCGCTGCTGCGCCAGATGGAGCACGGGCATCCCCTGTTTACATTCAAGCGAGGCTGAAACGAGCGGAACGCCGGGCTGATTCAAAAACGTGGAGAATGCCGCAGTCACGTTCTTACCGCTGGCCGAACTGATCGCGTCCAGGAATTGGGGAGCAGTCGCATTGCTGAACGCGTACTGCTTCAGATACGCTTGCACACCTTTACGGAATTGCGCCGGCCCCATCCAAGTTTCAAACATGCGGATGACGGAGGCGCCCTTTTGATAGGTGATTTCATCGAACGCGTTGCTGATATCATCCTTCGATCGAATCTCCTGCCGAATCTTGCGGGCTGAAATCAAACTGTCGGATTGCTCAGCCGCTATCTTGGCATCCATCACGTCTTCGACACGGGTTTTCCACTCCGGCTTCCATTCCGCGAGTATCTTTTCCTCCGTCCAGGTGGCGAACGCCTCATTCAACCAGATGTCGTTCCACCACGCAGTGGTAACGAGGTCGCCGAACCATTGATGCGCCAACTCGTGTGCGGCAGTCGATGCATATTCGCGGCGCCTGGCTTCGGTATCGCGGGCGGGATCGGCTAGGATGATCGTCTGGCCGTAGGTGACCATGCCGGCGTTTTCCATTGCTCCGAAGCCGAACGTCACTGGTATTGCGACCTCGTCCGACTTCTCATAGGGATAAGGAATGCCGAAATAATTCTCCAGGCGAGTCAGGATGGTAGCCGATACCTCAGCCGCATACTTGGCTTCGTTCGCGTGGCCTTTCGGGGTGACGATGCGAACCGGCACGTGATTCCGGCCGGCTGTGCCTGCGGGAACAAAATCGAACTCGCCAACGGCGAACGCAACAAGGTAACTGGGAAGCGGCTTGGTCTGTTTGAACTGAATTGTCTTCAACTCGCCGCCGGTGTTCTCGTGCAATACAGGCGTGTTGCTGATGGCGGTGTACTGCCGTGGAATCGATACTTTCAATTGCCATGGCACTTTGTAAGACGGTTCGTCAAAGCATGGAAAAGCGGCCCGCGCATCGGTTGATTCGAACTGCGTATAGAGATACTTGTTGCCGTTGTCCTCCATCATGAAGATGCCGGAGCTATCTTGCTGGCGTACGTTACCGGTATATGCGATCCGCAACTCAGCATTGCCCGCGGGCACGTTGGAGTTAAAGTGCAATCCCAGAAAATCATCGCCGCTGGGCGACGCGTTCGCTTGGTACGTTTGTCCGCCAGCGGTCAGTTGAGCATTCTGGACATCGATCTTAGCGCCATTCAGCCAGAGTGTTTCGAGGGGTTGCTTGATGTTCAGCTCGATGGTGATGTTGCCTGAAAACTTCGGACTTGCAGGATCCAATTTCAGCTCGACCTGATAGCTGGTAGGGGCGGCGGTCTCGGGCAGTTTCAACGTCGGGGCTTCCTCTGCGCCTGGTGAGAGGCAAGCCAACATCCACAGCAAGAACGGCAAAGCAACAGCGCGTGGCACTCCTTGAGTATAGAAAGGCCCTGAGTGTATGCGGGATCGCTCCCAGGAAGACGGCGCTGCGGGAAGGTTGTCGTCGACATCTGGGGAGAATCCATGACTGGGCCACCCGCTCCGATATAGTCTTAGATCGGGACATCGGGACAGCGCAGGGCTATCACGTGCGTTTCGAACTTCGACACCAGCACGTGATGTCAACCGCCTCTGCGCACGATTCTTCAAGAGGAGCCAACGCATGGCCAGCTATATCGGCGCGATCGATCAGGGCACCACGAGCACCCGCTTTATTGTTTTCGATCGATCGGGCCGGATTGTCAGTTCGGCCCAGAAGCCCCATGAGCAGATCTATCCAAAGCCGGGCTGGGTGGAACACGATCCGGAGGAAATCTGGCGCCGCACTGAAGAAGTGACCAGAGAAGCCATGCGGGCCGCCGGGTTGGACGCTCACGACTTGGCGGCAATTGGCATCACGAATCAGCGAGAGACGACGGTCGTCTGGAACAAGTCGACTGGCGTCCCGATTTACAATGCCCTCGTTTGGCAGGATACGAGAGTGGCTGGCGCGGTCGCGGAGCTCGCAAAGGAAGGCGGCCAAGATCGTTATCGCGCAAAGACCGGTCTGCCGCTTGCCACATACTTCAGTGGGCCAAAACTGCGATGGATTCTCGATCATGTCTCCGGCGCAAGGAAACAGGCAGAGGCGGGGGAACTGCTCTTCGGAAACATCGATTCGTTCCTGATCTGGAAGCTGACCGGCGGAGTCCAGGGTGGCGTTCATGTGACGGACGTAACGAATGCCAGCCGCACGCAGTTAATGAATTTGCGAACGCTAAATTGGGACGCGGATATCTTGCGAGATTTTGATATCCCCAAACAAGTTCTTCCGAAGATTGCCTCCAGTTCCGAGATCTATGGGCATGCGCGTGTGGATGCGATACGCGGCGTTCCCATCGGCGGAGATTTGGGCGATCAGCACGCTGCATTGGTCGGGCAAGTCTGTTTCGACGTGGGCGGCGCAAAAAACACTTATGGGACCGGTTGTTTTCTGCTGCTGAATACGGGCGAGTCGCCTGTTCCATCGAAGAGCGGTCTCTTAACGACGGTGGCCTATAAGTTCGGCGCATCGCCGGCCGTCTATGCCTTGGAAGGCAGTATTGCGATCACGGGCGCCCTGGTGCAATGGGTCCGCGATAACATTGGCCTGATTTCTGAAAGCAATGAAATCGAGACGCTGGCGCGGACGGTTGGCGACAACGGCGGCGTGTACTTCGTTCCAGCTTTTTCGGGTTTATATGCGCCCTATTGGAAAGACAATGCCCGTGGGGTGATCGCCGGATTGACGCGCTATGTCAATAAGGGTCACATCGCGCGCGCGGTTCTGGAGGCGACGGCATTCCAGGTGCGTGAAGTCGTCGAGGCAATGGAAAAGGACTCAGGCATCGAGCTTAAGGTGTTGCGCGCCGACGGCGGCATGGTGAAGAACGAGCTGCTGATGCAATTTCAATCGGACATCTTGGGCAAACCAACCGTCCGGCCGGAGGTCCAGGAAACGACGGCGCTCGGCGCGGCCTATGCAGCGGGCTTGGCGCTCGGATTTTTTGAAAGCACTGATGAACTGGTGCACAACTGGGCTGTTGACCGGCGTTGGAATCCCGAGATGGCAAGCGGTCAACGCGAACGCCTGTATCATTTCTGGAAAAAAGCGGTCACCCGGTCGTTTGATTGGGAAGAATAAGTCACAAATGAGGAGCAGATAGGCGATATGGCTTCACCGGCAGTTGGCGAGTTCATGGGGACAATGGTCCTGATTATTTTAGGCGACGGCGTAGTTGCCAGCACCTTGCTGGGTGGTTCGAAAGGTGAGCAGGGCGGATGGCTCGCGATTACGGCCGGTTGGGGCTTTGCTGTCATGGCCGGCATTTTCACGGCGATGGCGTGCGGCAGTGCCGATGCGCACATTAATCCCGCGGTCACCATTGCTTTGGCGGTTGTCACGGGTGACACCTCCAAACTTCTGCCTTACATAATCGCTCAACTCGCCGGCGCCTTCGTGGGCGCCGTCATTGTTTGGCTTGCCTATTGGAGTCACTGGTCGGGCACTGCCAATGCCGTGGTGAAGCGCGGCGTTTTTTGCACGATTCCAGCGATTCGGAGTTATCCCGCAAACTTAGTAACTGAAATTATTGGGACCGCGATTTTGGTGGTTGTTGGTTTGGCTTTCGGTTCAAAGGCAATCTCATCGACTGGTTTAATGGCCGGTTATGCACCGATCCTCTGGGCAGTATTGGTATGGAGCATTGGGCTTTCGCTGGGCGGCCCGACGGGCTATGCGATCAATCCGGCGCGCGATTTGGGTCCGCGCATTGCCCACGCGATACTGCCAATCCCAGGCAAGGGATCGTCAGACTGGAGTTATGCGCCGGTACCCATATTGGGACCGGTGATCGGCTGCGTCATCGGCGCAATAGTAGTAAAGTTATTCCATTTTTAAGCCGGGCGCAAAACGGACTCGCGACCCGCGCCTAAGTCCACTGAAAGCTGCTGCGTTTGTCTGGCTGCGGGGGCTCGCGGCCTTTGCGCGTTTCAAGAGGCCGCTACTTTGTCTTCGACGGTATTAGTAGCTCGACTTTTTGCCGAACAGAGGCCCCGCTGAGGACCGGTTCGCGATCCGAGCCGAGATAGTCCAGTACGTATTCGCCATTCGACTTCTTCTTCACCAGCGAAGCCGGGAAATACAAGTAACCTGCAGTCGGGCGGTCGACTTTGGCTTGCGGAAGGCTCTTGTCCCAGAGCTGTTCTTCGAGGAGCGCGCGATCCTGCGGATAGCCGCCAGGCGATGGTGGAGGCGGCGGGAAGTTATCTCTGTTATCCACTGCGACTTGGGTCGAGGTATAGGTGCCATGGTACTTCTGACCGGTGTATGGGTCCGTGCCGGATTCATAGCCAACCGCCGCTGAGGTTGTCACAGCGGGTCTGTTCGAAGGCGGGGGCGGAAGATTCTTTTGCTGGATTTCAGAAGCGACCGTTACGCCATCGGAGGCATGTACCGGCTCGCCCGAGGACCGCACAACAAAGCCGTCGGGATCGAGATTGAGCGACGATGGAGCTTGCGGATAGACCGCTACCTCAAAAACGACGTAATGATTGCTGATGTCGAAGGCGAAGGCATGCTTCACTTGGGCGGCTGGAAGAAGCGACGCCGCGTAGGTGATGCCGTCTACCGAAATATGGGCGGCGTAGTCGGCGGGGTTTGACCTGGCAGGCACTCCCTTGGGCTGCGGCGGGGCTTGCTGCGCCATAAGCAGACCAGTTCCGAGGCAAAGACAACCTACACCTGTCAGGAATCGAAGCATTTCGGTCTTCTCCCTCCAAAAATAAGGTTAGCTCAAATCGACTACGAGCGTCCGGGTTGAAACGCCAGGCCGTCATAACCCTTCAATCTGCACGGGAGTGTTATCGTCGATTCGATGTCTAGCGCCGATTCGCTCGTGCAACAAGGCGTTGAACTACAAAAGGCGGGCGATTTGCGGGCGGCGGCCGACGTATATCGCAAAATTCTGGCAAGCGAGCCTGAACATCCGGAAGCTCTGTATCTATTGGGGTGCCTGGCGCACCAGTCCGGGAACCCCGGGGCGGCTGTCGATCTGCTACGGAGAGCGGCGAGGCTGCGGCCGGATCAGGCGGAATGTCATGGCGCCCTTGCCGTGGCGCTATATTCCATAGGCTCCGAGGATGAGGCGGAAGCATGCTTTCGTGCTGCTCTCGTTTTGGACGGCCGTCCGGACTACTTTGCCGGCCTCGCTGCCGTTCTAAAAAAGAAGGGGGACGAAGATGCCGCGATCGCGGTTCTCGAACGGGGAATTGGTCCTTCCCTTGCGCAGGCGAATAACCTGGCCATGTTACGGCGCATGCTCCTCAGTCGGAACCGTAATGTTGAAGCAAGTGCGCATCTCGGACAAGTAGCGGCTCTTCTACCAAAAGAGACGGCAGCTCGTTGCGAATTCGCAGACCTACTGCTGAGCGCTGGAGATGCCGCGGGGGCGCTCATGATCTATCGCGGCGTACTTGCGGACGACTCCAACATGGCACGCGCCTGGTATTCCGCGGGTTCGGCACAAGAGGCGATGGTAGAGTTCGCCGACGCGGCTGAATGCTTTTCGAAAGCCGTTGAGTTACGGCCCGATTGGTTGGAAGCGCGGCATAACCTGGGCCGCGCGTTGTATGAGCTTGGTCAAGTAGAACCTGCCTTTGACCACTTCACATGGTGTGGCACGCAGCCGAACGAAGGAGCTAGACACTCACGAGCGATGATGGCGGTCATCGTCCCAGGAGTGCCGAGGGCCGGCAACCAGATGGTTCTGGATACGCGCCGGAATTGGGCCACGCACGATGCCCCAGTCGCAACCAATCCTGGCAAATCCGTTCCCCATCAGCCCGGCAAGCCCCTGCGAATCGGATATGTTTCATCGTTCTTCCATCGAGACAATTGGATGAAACCGGTTTGGGGGCTTATGAACCGGCATGATCGGCACACTGTTCAGATCGATTTATTTTCCGATGCGCCAAGGGAAGCCATTCAACACGGTTATCGAGCGCACGACTCCGACAGCTTTTTTGATACGTCGAAAATGACGAATGCGGCGATCGCAGACCTAGTTCAGGCTAGAGAGGTTGAGGTGCTCATCGATCTGAACGGATATAGCAACATGAGCCGGTTGCCCATGTTCGCGCTCCGCCCTGCCCCGGTCATCGTTGGCTGGTTCAATATGTACGCCACCACTGGTATGGATGCGTTCGATTATCTGATCGGGGATCATCAGGTCATTCCGCAGGATGAGGAACAGTTCTACTCGGAGAAGATTGTGCGGGTAGCTACGAGCTACCTAACCTTTGACGTGGAATATCCAGTGCCGCCCGTTGCCGAGCCGCCATGCCTGCAAACCGGCCGAATCACTTTTGGATCATTGGGGTCGCAATACAAAATTACGAGCGAAGTGGTTGCTGCGTGGAGTCAAATCCTGGCACGAGTCCCGAACAGCATTTTGCTACTCAAAAACAAACATCTTGGCTCCGAATCGACGCGCTCGTTCGTACTACACCTATTCGCAAGGCACGGAATTGCGAATAACCGGCTTGGGCTGGAGGGACCGGACGAGCACTATCGATATTTGCAGGCGTATGACCGCATCGACTTGGCTCTGGATACCTTCCCGTATAACGGGGGAACAACCACGACCGAGGCGATATGGCAAGGCGTGCCAGTGTTGACTTTTTCTGGCGATCGCTGGGCATCCCGTACCAGCGCATCTATTTTGCGTGCAGCGGGCTTAGAGGATTTTGTAGCCGGAGACGTTCAGTCTTTTATTGACCTTGCCGTGAAATTTGGCGCCGCTTTCGATACGCCTACCCGTTTAGCGAATCTTAGACGCACCATGAGGATGAAGCTTACAAACTCGGAGGTTTGCGATACGGCCAGGTTCGCGAGGGAAATGGAAGAGATTTATTTGCGAGTGCGGAAAAACTAAGCGCAGATCTTATCGACTACGTTGCCGGCCACATCGGTCAAACGGAAGTTGCGGCCCTGAAACCGATAGGTAAACTGCTTATGATCGAAGCCAAGAAGTTTCAGGATAGTGGCATGCAAGTCATGTACGTGGACTTTGTCGCTCACCACGTTAAATCCTAATTCATCGCTCTCACCAATCGTGATACCCGGTTTAATGCCGCCGCCGGCGAGCCACATCGTGAAGGCGTTGGGATGATGATCCCGTCCATCATTGCCACCCTGCACCATCGGCGTCCGTCCAAATTCGCCGCCCCAAATGACCAACGTCTCGTCGAGCAGGCCACGCTGCTTAAGGTCCATCACCAGCGCCGTCGCAGCCTGGTCGGTATCGCGGCAATTGATCTTTATGTCGTGCGTGAGGTTTTCATGCTGGTCCCATGCTTCGTGATAGAGCTGGACGAAACGTACGCCGCGTTCCACCATCCGCCGCGCGAGTAAGCAATCGGCCGCAAAAGACGGCTTCCCGGGCTCTGCTCCATACATTTCGAGGACATGAGCAGGTTCGTGGGAAAGGTCCATCAATTCCGGCGTGCTGGTCTGCATCCGGTAGGCCATCTCGAACGAATTGATGCGCGTCGCAATCTCCGGATCTCCCGTCACACCTTCGCGCATTTCGTTCATGCTGCGAAGCGTGTCGAGCGAGTCTCGTTGCACCTCCGCATCAATTCCCCGCGGATTGGACAGATAAAGCACGGGGTCGCCACTTCCGCGAAACTGTACACCTTGATAAACGGTCGGCAAAAACCCGCTACCCCAACACGAGTTACCGCCGCTTGGCCCCTTCTTTCCCGAGCTAAAAACGACAAAGGCCGGCAAGTCCTTGGACTCGTTGCCAAGGCCATACGTCACCCAAGCGCCCATGCTCGGCCGCCCAAACTGCTGCGTACCGGTGTTCATCAGCAACTGACCCGGAGCATGATTGAATGCGTCGGTCACCATGGACTTCACGATGGCTACATCGTCGACGATTTTTGCGAAGTGCGGCAACAGTTCCGATACCTCCGCGCCACTTTGACCGTACTTCTCAAACTTAAACTTCGGACCGAGTAGCGTGGAGTTGGGATTGATGAACGCCGCACGATAACCCTTCAACAGCTCAGGCGGCGGGAGCGTGCCGTTAAATTTCGCAAGTTGCGGCTTGTAGTCGAACAATTCCAGATGGCTTGGCGCACCGGCCATGAAGAGGAAGATAACGTTCTTCGCCTTTGCGGGCAGAGGCGGCTTCTTTGGCGCGAGCGGATCGGCTCTTGGCGTGGCGGCAAGCCCAGCGTCCGCCAAAAGATTGGCCAGCGCCATAGCACCAACGCCAACGCCACACTGTTCAAAGAACCAGCGCCGGCTTACCTGAATCGGATCTTGGCCGCGCCATAGTTTGTCTTGACAGTTCATAGCATCATCCTCTTACTGCTTGGTAATCGTTTCATCCAGGTTCAGCATCACGCGCGATACAACCGTCCACGCGGCAGCTTGAGCGGGAGACACGCCGCCGGGCAACGCAGGCGGTTCCGTCGGATCGTCGGCCGCCAAATCCCAGGGGTTGTGTTTGCCATCGGCATAGCGTGCTTCTTCCTTGGTGAGCAGCCCCTCCAGCGCGACTTCCTCTTGGACAGTAGGGCGACGCGACACGCAACGCCTAAATGCGAACCGGACACGATCGGCATCCGTATTACCGCCCTCCCGCAGAGTCTTCAAAGCCAAAGCGCGAGCTGTTTCCATTGAAAGCGGCTCGTTTAAGGTGGTTAACGCTTGAAGCGGCGTGTCCGAACGAGCGCGCCGCACACACGAACTGTCGCCGTTGGGCGTGTCGAACGTGTCCAGCATGGGATACGGCAGCGACCGGTAGCGGAAAGTGTAGAGGGCGCGGCGGTAACGGTCAGGTCCTTTCGACTCATACCAGTTTTTCGGCCCGTAGCTCACTGGCGGTTGAAACAAGAAAGCAGGCGCGGGCGGATACACGCTGGGGCCGCCAATCGCCGGATTCAGAAGACCGCTGGCGGCAAGGGCAATATCGCGGACAACCTCTCCTTCTACCCGGAATCGTGGCCCGCGCGCGAGTAAGCGGTTGTACGGGTCTTTCTCGTTTAGTTCGGGTGTCGTGTTCGACGATTGCCGATAGGTCGCAGAAGTGACGATCAACCGGTGCAGCGCCTTGAGATCCCAACCGCGATCCATGAACTCCACCGCCAGCCAATCCAATAACTCCGGATGCGATGGCGGCTCGCATTGCGTGCCCAGATCTTCGCTGGTTGCCACGATGCCAATTCCAAAATACGTTTGCCAAACACGATTGACTAAGGCGCGGGCGGTCGTCGGCGCTTTCCGGTCTACCAACCACTTCGCGAATGCTAACCGATCATTTGCTCCGGGCGGCATCGGATTCAAGTACGCGGGCGTTCCCGCTTCCACCAGTTTTGCGGGCTTCAGAAAATCGCCGCGCGTCAGAACGTGTGTAGGCCTCGCCTCCTCGCGCTGCGCCAGTACCAGTTGCGATGAGCCTTCTGGATACGAAGTCCACAATGCTGCGATCTCGTCGTTTTGACGCCGCCACTCAGACACCGTTGTGCGCCAATAGCCGAAAACCGTTTCGACTTGTTCCGGTGTGCGTTGCTCGCTGGGTATCGCTAAAACTTCGCGCACCGCCGCCGGCAGCGGATCGGCCTCCGCATTCTCAGCCGTGGTGATCGACAGACGAACGCGTCCGAGATTGTTGGTCTGATTATCGTCGCTATTCCAGCCGCCGTGATTTTGTTTAAGGTAGAAAGTCAGTATTGTCGATCCGGAATTCCCAATCGGGGCGGCCGTGTTGAACACTGCTTTGCGAGGCTGGTTGCGCAGGCCTGGTCCGGCATCAATGCCCCAGCCAGTCTCATCTTTTCCGTCGATTGCATATTCCACCGGACCCGTCACGCGGCGTCTCTTGCTTTTATCGTCAAAAACAGGCGCCAGTTCTCTTTCCGGCGGATTGACATCGGCAGTCGCCTTCACCAGCTTTATGACTGCCTTATTATTGGGATCGCTGGCCGGCGCGGCCTCCACTTTGACCTCTGTCAATACGCCAGTCCCGTCCAACGCGCGTCCAGGGCCGCCTCTCGGTAGATTCGGATCTTTCAGCAACTCCAGCCGAAACGCTCGAATGCCTTGAACGTCTGTCTTGACGGTCAGTTTCACCGTGTGTTTGGTCGGCGCGTAACCTTGCGCCAGCAAAGAATTGTCGGGCATCAGGATATACTTCTGGCCGCCGGTTGTGTTGTCGTCTACCTCCGGACGCACCACGATCCATGCCGGCTGATTGTGCTGTACACTTTCTTCCCAAGCGGCCATTCGCGCCTTCCAATCTTTGTTACGGCGCCGCAGCGTTCCTTCTATTTCCCGTGTCCGCCGTAAGATGGTGGCCCGATTCATCTCCTCCGATGGCGTATACACCGCGATATTCGCTTCATGCGTGCTATTCAGGAAGGCCATCATCTTGTAGTACTCTTCCTGTTTCAGCGGATCGTATTTGTGGTTATGGCACTGCGCGCATTGGATCGTGAGGCCCAAGACTGCTGTACCGACCGTGTGCATACGGTCGAACATCGCTTCCATGCGGAACTGTTCCGGATCAATGCCGCCCTCTTCGTTGACTTGCGAATTGCGCAAGAAACCAGTAGCCACGATTTCGTCTTGTGTGGCATGAGGTAGCAGGTCTCCCGCAATCTGATCGATAATGAACCGGTCATACGGCAGATTGCCGTTCAGCGCGTGAATCACCCAATCGCGATAGAACCAGACTTCGCGCGGCTTGTCTTTCTCATAGCCATCAGAATCGGCATAGTGCGCGGCGTCCAACCAGTGCCGGGCCCACATTTCGCCATAATGCGGAGAGGCGAGTAGCCGGTCGACTTGTTTTTCGTAGGCGTTCTTGCTTTTGTCGCGGACAAACGCGTCTACTTCTTCAACAGTCGGCGGCAAGCCAGTTAGATC
>JBARMQ010000624.1:0-13757 GCA_049802535.1 Bryobacteraceae bacterium
GTGTCCACCTCCGCCGGTGAATATCGGATTCAGAACCTGCTCGTCGGTAAGTACTCGGTTATTGTCGACGCAGGCGGATTCACCAAGTCAGTCGTGAATGACATCTCGGTCGACATCAACCAAACTGTGACGGCTAACGCGACGCTGCAGATCGGCAAGGCTGCCACGACCGTTGAAGTGAGTACGTCAGCTGCCAATATCGACACCACAACCTCTCAGATTCAAATTACGTTCGAGGCTAAACAGGCTGCCGACTTACCTTCGGCCAGCAGCGGCTCCGGTGTGATCAACCTCGCGCTGCTGAGTGCCGGAGTGACTACCAGCGGAGGGGCGGGATACGGTACGGGCCCATCTGTAGGCGGTCAGCGTCCGACGAACAACAATTTCACCATCGAAGGCGTGGACAATAACGTCTTATCCGTCACAGGACCGGCCGTGACTGTGCCAAACGACGCCGTATCTGAATTCAGCGTTCTTCAGAACCAGTTTTCTCCGGATTTCGGCCATTCTTCCGGCGGTCAATTCAATCAGGTAGTGAAGAGCGGAACCGACGCGTTTCACGGAACACTTTACGAATATTTCCAGAATCGGAATCTCGATGCCGCGGATAACTTGAGCTCCGTCGAAGGTAATCCTTTGCATCCCCGCTTCGATGAGAATCGATTTGGCGGCAACTTCGGCGGTCCGATTAAGCGCAACAAGTTATTCTTCTTTGTCGATTACGAATACAACCCGATCGGTGAAACTGGCTCCACTTACTATTACGCTCCCACCGCTGCCGGGTACAACACCTTGGCCGCATTGCCCGGCATTAATGCTAATAACCTGGCGCAGTTTCAGAAGTATTTGGGTACTGCCACAACGGCGGCCAACCCTTCCACGCTGCCTACCCAGGCGCCGATTCTGGTTGCGCCCGGCCCGGGGAGTAACGAAAGTCTCGGGACCGGTGTCTTTGCCGTTACCGGGGCTCCTGGCGCGCTTACAGTCCCCGTAGGAGAAATCTCTTCGTCGTTGCCGGCATTCACAAACAATGAATTAGGAGTAGGCTCGGTAGACTATAACATCTCCGATAGAGATTCCCTTCGCGGCCGGTTTATCTTAAACCGGACCGGAAACATAGATAACGCGGGCTATCCTTCCGTTTTCTTCGCGATTGAACCCGTGAACGCCTATCTTGCGACACTCTCGGAGTACCATACCTTCACGCCCACCGTTCTCAATGAATTCCGTCTGGGTTTCAATCGGTTTAACCAGTCTGTTCCGGTTGCTGGGAATCAAACCTTCCCCGGCCTCGATCAGTTTCCCAACATAAACGTGTATGAGCTCAATGCGGCCTTCGGCCCGGACTCCAGCGCGCCCCAATACACCATTCAAAATCTGTATCAGGCTACCGACAATCTCAGTTGGACGAAAGGGAGTCATAGCTTCAAATTCGGCTTCGACGGTTGGAGTTCCATTTCGCCTTCCAGCTTTACCCAGCGGTCGCGCGGCGATTATGAGTGGAGTTACCTGTCAGATTATCTGTACGACACCAACCCGGACGGAATTGCGCAGCGTTCGCTGGGGAATCCGACCTATTATCAGAATCAGGCATACCTTAGCTTCTACGGCAACGATAACTGGAAAATCACGCCGAATCTGACGGTCAATCTCGGCTTGCGCTATGAGTATCTATCGATTCCGTTAGGCGAAAATAGCCAAAGCTTGAACGCCAGTGCCAGTGTTCCCGGCTTGATCGGCTTTCAGTCGCCCACCGCCCAGAAGAAGAACTTCATGCCTCGCATAGGGCTTGCCTACTCGCCCGGTACCAGCGGCAAGACTTCAATCCGTGCCGGTTTCGGTATCACCGATGACGTGTTGTACGACAATCTCGGAACAACCACTTTGCCTCCTCAGCTAAGTTCCACGGTGGACGTAACCGGTTTGAACAACACCGGCTTCCTGGCAGGTGGAGGCATTCCTCCTAACACCTCTGTTGCGATCCCGGAGGGGGCCGCGGCCATAGCCGCCACTTCGGCGTTCATTCCGAACCAGAAGCGGCCACAAGCCTATAACTGGAACCTCGGCATTCAGCATGTCTTTGCGGGTAAGTATGTTTTTGAAAGCCGCTATGTTGGAACGCGTGGCCTGTTCCTTCCGATGCAAATTCAATTGAACCGGCAACCTACAGTTAATGCGTCCAACGCTTTGCCGGTTTACTTTGCAATGCCGAGCGTGGCCACCCTCAACTCGCTCACCAGTACTTTGCCGGCCCTGCAGACGGCTTACGACAACGGCGGGAACATCGTGCCTGCATACGCCAATGCGGGTTTCGTGAGCCCGATCACGGCGTTCATGCCGGTCGGAAACTCCACTTACAATGGCTGGTCCAATCAGGTGACTCGCCGCCTTGGGAATGGATTGCAATTTCAAGGCTCTTACACCTGGAGTCATGCCATCGACGATTCCACCGACGCCCTTGACTCAACCGTTCTGGCGCCGCGTCGTCCCGAGGATTTTCAAAACCTGGCCATGGAGCGGGCCTCCTCGCTTCTGGATCATCGGAACCGGGTGGTGTTTTCCATGATCTATGACGTGCCTTATTTCAAGAACAGAAGCTGGCTTATGAAGAACATCGTCGGCAACTGGGAACTGGCGCCGGTCTACCAGTATCAGACTGGCCAATTGGTCACGCCCCAGAGCGCAATAGATTCCAACCTGAACGGCGACAGCGCGCCAGATCGCGTCATGATCAATGCGAATGGAACAAGCAATGTCGGAACGGGCGCGACGCCGCTCTGCTCCGGTCCAACAGCTCCCGCCTGTCCGGCGGAGCCCGCCGGAGTGACGCCTCCTGTTGTTGCTTACATCGCGAATAATCCCAATGCCCGCTTCGTTGCTTCACCGGAAGGTACTCTGCCGAACGGCGGAAGAAGCCTTCTCAACATGAACCCGATCGACGACATCGACATCACTGCCCTGAAACGGTTCAGCTTAACCGAGCGCTTTAACCTGGAATTCTCGGTTCGAGCCTTTAATATCTTCAACCATCCTCAATACGTTGGCGGCAACCTCAGCGACGTTGCTGGCGTGGCCTTTGGGGCCGGTACGATTGCCGGTGATTTGGCTCGGACCAGCATTGAGCCAACTTCGGCAAATTTCGGCCAGTGGAGTCAGGCGTTCTCGAGCAATCCCCGGCAGGTGCAGTTGACTATGAAGATGACTTTTTAAATTATTAGAAGCGCAAAGGGCACGGCTGCGTGCCACCAGACGAGAGAGGAACTCACTAGTTCTTCGGGTGGCATGCTCGATCCCGTGCCCGTTTTGCGCGTGTTTCTCGGAAGGTTGGTGGCAGATTGTCTTTCAAAACTCGAAGCCGACTCTTTACCAGAACGGTCACTGCCGTCTTCTACAGCCTCGTACTCACCATGACCGTTGGCGCAATCGAGTGTGTGCAGGCCCAGACGGCCGGTGCCCACTATGCGCACATGGCGCCGCTCGCTGAATATCTCGACCCCGATTCCGCGACAGAGATCGCGCTGGCACGCAGCGCTGCCCCGGCCGGGATTTCTCGCGATGCCACCGTGTTGGTGCTGAAGCCCAGCGGATATGAGGTGGCGCAGAAAGGCAAGAACGGCTTTGTGTGTCTTGTCGAACGCGCTTGGATGGGACCATTCGATGACGCGGGATTTTGGAACCCCAAGGTGCGCGGAGCTATTTGCTTCAATCCGCCCGCCGCGCGGTCCGTTTTACCGATCACTTTGAAGAGAACCGAGTTCGTCTTGGCTGGCTTGACGAAGGCTCAAATGATCGCCCGGCTCAAGGAGTTGGTGGCGCGCAAGAAACTCCCTGCGCTCGAGGCCGGATCGATGTCCTACATGATGGCGAAAGACAGTTACTTGGGCGATGCCGTGGCGCACTGGCATTCGCACCTCATGTTTTATGGCAGCCGATCCGACGGGTCGGAATGGGGGGCCGACGTTGACCATTCACCTGTTTTATTGAACCCCCAATTTCAGGGCGCGCCGGAGCCTTTGGCAACTTATATCGTGATAGCGCCCAACTGGTCTGACGGCAGCCCGGCGCCTTTGCGTGGTCATTGATAGCGTGGACCGCCACCCCAGTGGCTTCCTCCAAGTCGCCCCTCCCGAAACTGCCTTCTACGCTTGGCTCCTATACGCTGTATACTGTACACTGTATAGATGGACACGGCCAACACTGAGGCCGCATCGCCTTATCCGAAAAAGAGGTTCGCAAACCTCTACATCGCTCGATTCGCAGATTTTTTCATGGACTCAAGGCCTGACAACGCCTTCGCGGCCGCGCCCTGCTTGGCCATTTCTGCGGCCTTGTTTTTCCTGGGCACTGGGCTTTCGCCATTGTGGCTTTCATTGCGGGTGTGTTCACCTTTGGTGCGTGGCGGCTCGCGTCGACGCCCAAGTCGCCGACGATCAAAGTTGCCCTGATCGCGTCGGACGCCCCGGAAAACCTGAACCCCGGGACGCCGGTGGAAGTCCAACAAATGTTCCAACGCTACGCGGACCATGTAAAGCTTCTGGCGGATCAGGGGATTCAGTTGTTCGTTTTGCCCGAAGGTATTGGTCCTGTGAACAATGCTTCGCTGGTGGCTTTCGACGATCTCTTCGGCACGCTAGCTAAAGAAACCGGGGCATACATTGAGGTCGGCATCGCTCGTAACACGCCTTCTCGCTCCTGGAACCAGGAGCGTCTTTACTCCCCGCGGGGAGAACTGGCGGCAACCTACGACAAGCACCATCTTCTGCCTCCCGGCGAAGACCGCTTCACCCCCGGCACGGAACTCGCTATGGTCTCTGGTATATTCGGCAACTGGGGCTTAGAAATTTGCAAAGACCTAGACTTCCCGCGCTTGAGCCGTCAATACTCTCGCGATGGCGTCTCTTTGCTGATTGTGCCCGCATCGGACTTCGTCGTTGATGGCTGGCTGCATGGGCGCATGGCCATGCTTCGCGGGGTCGAAAGCGGGTTTAGCATTGCCCGTTCGGCCAAATTAGGGATTCTGACGGCAACCGATGACCGCGGCCGCGTTCTGGCTGAGCGCAACACGATCGGCCCCAGTTTTGCCGCCGCCGTTGCCAATATTCCCGTTCGCCACGACAGCACTCTCTATTCAAAATTCGGAAATTGGTTTGCCTGGGTATGCGTTGCGCTTGTTTTCGTATGTCTATGCGCGGCGCCGCAAGTTATTAAGTGCGTATCGTGAGGATACAACTGAATTACTTTCGCAATATTTTGTGCAATGTATCGGTTTGCGTCAGTACGAAGCCGCATGGCTGCGTTGTTATACGCAACGACGCGCAAAGTCCGTCTCTCGCTCTACCTCCCGAAGCCTTCGACCAGTCCACACCGTCATCCACTGTGGCCTCAACCCGCCACGATCCAGCAGGAACGGTGTGTCACTTCCCCGCGAACGACTTCGGGGGCATCGCTGGTGCGAAGGCTATTCGCGACAGCAAGCCCTGTAGTGAGGCGCCTGTCGCTACTAAGCCGAATCCGGATGATCGTGAGTCAGCTTGATGATGCGCCGTTCTTCGGCCAGCATGGCGCGAAGAAGTTCTCCTACGTCCGCGACCTGCTCGCCAAGCAGGTTGAGCTTTCTAGAAAGCCCCTGTATTTCTGACTCGGCGCGTCGATTTACTTCAAAATCGATCTCACTCCGTACTCGGTCCTTCGCATCCTGGCGGTTCTGGCTCATCATGATGATGGGTGCCTGGAGCGCCGCGACCATCGAGAGAAACAGGTTCAATAATATGAACGGGTATGGGTCCCACGCGTTCTTCCCAAGAACGACATTGGCCGTACTGTAAACGATCAACACAACCAAAAACAAGATGATGAAGGACCAGGAGCCGCCGAAGCTCGCTACCGCATCCGCAATCCGCTGACCAGCTGTCGATTCCTCGGCGATGATCTCGTTCGGATTGCGCATGGACCGCAGCCGAACCAAAGTTTGAGCAGCGTGAACCTGCCGGCCCAACACAGTAAGCATGTCCATACCGGCAAGTGGCTTGCGCTGTAGCAAAACGGAGATGTCGTTACGATCCACCTCAATGCAAACTGCTTCGTCTAGGCACATGGCGTCCGTCTGATGCGCTGTTTGCTCTAGCATCGAAGCAAATCCGAAGAATTCACCAGGCGCCGGTTCGTCGACAATCACCTCCTGATGGTCTTCGTCTACAGTCGAGACGCGTACTTTTCCGGAAATGAGAATGTAAGCATTCTTGCCCGGTTCGCCTATTTTCCAGATGCGTTGCCGGGGAACAAAAGTTTTTAATTCGACAAGCCCCGCCAGGACTGCCACCTCATCATCGTCAAGAAGGGCGAAAATCGGCACGTGTTTGAGCACATCAGGGTCGCAGGGCATAAGAGTTCCTCGGTGATTCTGAATTCGATCCGGAGTAATCCAGAAGATAGGATAGTAGCCTACTGTCCCCGTATGGCAAAAATGCTCACGCGTGGCGATACCGGCGCGACATGGGGGAGATGCGCCAGTCGCGGTTGAAAGCACAGTCGGAATGTGGTCTCAGCTTCTTGCGGGGTGAAAACCCGTGAGTTGGTTATTGTGGCGCTTCTTGGCCCCCCTGCCGTTTACTTACCAGCTCGCGGCTTCGCTAAATCACTTAAATAATCGGGCTTTGATTCATCGCGCACTAAGTGCGGATACCGCTCTTCCCCGTGATAATTCACGTTGCAGGTCCGGTAATAGTCGTAGTTGATCACCAGAATCGCAATCGGGGCTGCACTGTTCTTCGACGCTTTGATGGCATCCTCCAGCACATCGCGCGTATACACGTGTCCGTTCACGC
Organism: Bryobacteraceae bacterium; assembly: GCA_049802535.1. Taxonomy (GTDB): domain Bacteria; phylum Acidobacteriota; class Terriglobia; order Bryobacterales; family Bryobacteraceae; genus Bog-105. Next base: position 6,825 of record JBARMQ010000624.1, read on the forward strand.
CCACCACCTTCATGCCCGACGAGATCCCCGCTTGAAAGGCCGGACTCCCCACAATCGAATCGCCCACCGTCCCGTCCTCGCGCAATTGCAACCCCAGCGAATACAGTGCGCCCGGTGTGTTGTGCCGCCCCGGCAAGTGCGTCGGGTGATCGTTGAACTCCACCTTCCACCCCGCGTTCCGGAGTCCGGCGTCGGGCATTCCAGGCGCAATCGCTTCCACATGCTCCTGAAAAAATCGCGCCCAGTCATACGGCGCAACCTCGTTCAATGTCTGCACCAGTGAATCCAAAGTGTAAGTTTTTACCTCCGGCCCATGATTCGGTCCGCCGTGAAAGAGGTGGCAGAAGTCGTCAATCGATTTCTGTCCGTTGGTCTCTCGCGCGATCAGCGTCGCCGCTTCCAGCCACATCAAGTCCCCTTCTTCGTAATAATCGCTGCTCCGCCGCCAATTCGCCCATCCTCCGCCTCCGCCAGCACCCCGCCCGCCTGCCTGTGTCACCGCCGTATCCACCAGCGGCCGCCACGTCCGCCCTGGCCTTCCCGGTCCCAGCATCGCCGCCGCACTCGCCAGATACTCGCGATACTGCTCCGGGGTGAACAATCCGCTGCGCGCCGCCAGCAGCGGACCCAGATACTCAGTTAATCCCTCGTATCCCCACAGCAGGTCATCCTCCATCGGCTTTTCAAAATCCGGCGTCGTCAAATCCGCCGGGCGTCGAAATTTCCCGTTCCACGAATGCACAAACTCATGCGGCAGCAGCGTACCCACCACTAAGCTTGCATTCGGTTCCAGCAGCGTCCGCTCCGGCAAGCGGCTGTCATTCGATTCATGATGTTCCAGCCCGAAATGCTGCACGTGGTCGCTCAGTGCCAGCAGGAAATGGTAGTCGCGATAATGCCTCGTCCCGAACAACTTCCCCGATTCCGCTACGAGGTTCGTCAACTGCTTCCGCAGTTCCGGGCTCATATTCAGTGCCGCCTCGCTATCCGCCGCCAAATCGATCTCGTGGTGAATCGGCTCGCCCGGCGGTGTCAAATCAATCGAACGGTAGTACTGGCCCGCAATGACGGGCGAATCAACCAGCAAATCGAGCGCTATCGGCTGAAACGTAGCTTCATTCCCCGACTGTCCCACCATCGGCAGCGAAGTCCCAAACCGCCACCCGTCCGGCAGCCTCAGCTTGGCGTCATACAGAACGTCCTTCGACGGCATACCCGCCGGATACAGCAACACCTCGTTCCACTCCAGAACCAGCAGCTTGTCGGTCGCCGAGTAACCATCCGGCTCAATGTAGTCGTACGAGACCTTCAGATGCGTGACGCCCGCCGGGACATTCACATGGAACGTATAGACATCCAGCAGATCTCTCTGCCACGGAATCGTCTTGCCATCGGCTTCAAACTTCAGCCCGGTCACGCTCCCAACCGGGCCATCCGGCCCATGCTCGCCCGGAATCCACTTCGGATAATAGAGCGTTAGCGGCCCCGGCTTCACCGGGATCACAAGGTTCGCGTGCAGCATCTTCTGCGGCGTCTGCGTAGCATCGACGGTCAGCGAAATATCTTCGCGCCCACTTGCCACCCGCGCGCCCAAGCCGAGCCCGATCGCGGCGATAACAAGCGAGAATTTCTTCAGGCCAATGATAGATGTCATTTGTGCGCATCATTGTACCCCGCAGGCTCTGCCGTCCGTTAAGGACTCTCTAATACAAGATGAGCCTCAAGGGGCGGATCGGGATTTGGGATTGATCATCAGCATGGACGACTCGGAAGCGACGACCCTAGAGCAGGTGCGGATGCGTAGGTACGCTATAGCTCTTTCGAGTAGTGCGGTGATTGTGATCAACGGCAAAAAAAGGGACGATCAGGAGCGCGGCCGCAAGTATGCTCGCCCAGCGCCCGGCCAGCTACCGTGAGGTTCGCGTTACACTATGGCAACCACTCAATTTGACATACAATCCGACGCTCTTCTGGAGATTCCATGCCCGACACTCCGATTCTCTCTCCCGCCCCGCAGCTCGCCGCCACCAATAAGATTCGCCACCCCAATGAGAGCGCCGAGTACCGAGCAGCTCGCAATGCTCTGCTGGTTGACGAGATTGAGTTACGCCGTCAGTTGGAGCGCGTGGCGGCACAGCGGCGCGCCTTGCCGCCCGGTGGCGAGATCGCCAAAGATTTCGAGCTTGTCTCGGAAACGGGGCGTATCCAATTCTCCAGCCTCTTTGCGGATAAGCAAACATTGCTGGTCTACAGTATGATGTTCGGTCCGCAACGGAAGTCGCCCTGTCCGATGTGCACGTCTTTTCTGACTGCCTGGAACGGGACCGCGGTCAATCTCCGTGAACGCGTCGCGATGGTCGCCACGGCGCGATCGCCGATCGAGCGGCTCATCGAGTACAAGCAGCAGCGTGGCTTTGCGAACCTCCCTTTCGTCTCTGACATGTCCGGTGAGTATACGCGCAGCTATGTTACGGCGGAAGATGGCGATGTTCCTGGCTTCAGCGTGTTTACACGGCGCGATGGAACCATCCGCCACTTCTACACCGTTGAGATGAGTGGTGACATGGCCGACCCAGGACAAGATCCACGCGGCGCCCCTGATCCCGATCCCTTATGGCTCATGCTCGACTTCACCCCCGAAGGCCGCGGCGCCGACTGGTATCCCAAACTGGACTACAAACCCCAGTAGCCCGCGACTAATCCGCTTGTCAGGAGACATCGTTGAAACTGCCACTCGCAGACATGCTCTTTACTGCAAGTCTTCCAAGAACTCCGATCCCGGCTTCACTCCAGTAACCAGCAAAGCGTCCCGCGCCCTTGTGCACGCGACATACAGCAAATGCCGCTCGGTGTTATAAACCTCCTCCAAGTCCGCCTCGTCCGCGACCGTTTCAATGCGCCGCTGTGACGGAATCACCTCATCGTCACAAGCCATTACAGCCACCGCCCGAAATTCCAAACCCTTCGCCACATGCATGGTGCTCACCGCCACTCGCCCGCTGACCGCTCGTCCAAGTTGTGATTTCTATAGGTCCGTGCCGCCCCGCGCGTTCCGATTACGCCACCTGGATCGTCACCGCGATGGAGGGCTCCGGAACCGGCAGCCCATCCTCTCTCAGCCCCCGCAGATGAAACTCGATGGCCTGCCGGATGTTTGCGTGCGCTTCTTCGGGACTGTCCCCCACCGATACGCAGCCCGGCAAATCTGGCACCCAGGCGCCATAATTCTGGTCGTCTTTGCCCTTCTCGATGAGTGCGGTGTACTCCATCTATTTGCCCGTTCTTTCGATTTGCGTCTGCTGAAAGATGCTCTTCTCTAGTTTAGGGTGAACGTCCTTGCCTGGATGTCCCGGGATAGTCACGCGTCCTTTCTTAATAGGATGCTTGTATTGCCGGTGACTACCCTCCTGCGCCACCTGACCCAGCCGTCGGCCTCGATCCTCGCGATGATGTCGCGGAACTTCAGCGGCATTATTGAACCCGAAATACTTTCATCACTTCGTCGCCCAGGTGATTGATCACCTTGACCGCAATCCGGCCTGATTTTGGCTTTTCAAATGGACGCGACGCATCGCTCTGCAGCATCCACCACCACCCGTCCTCATTGGTCTCGGCTTAAGCGTAGTCTTCGGTGCCCTATACGGATGGTTCGCGCCCAGAAAATACGCGTGCGCGCCTTGCCGCCCGGTGGCGAGATCGACATTTCTTCAGCCTCTTTGGCGATAAGCAAACATTGCTGGTCTACAGTATGATGTACGGTCCGCAACGTAAGTCGCCCTGTCCGATGTGCACGTCTTTTCTGATTGTCTGGAACGGGACCGCGGCCAATCTCCGGGATCGCGTCGCGGTGGTCGCCACCGCGCGATCGCCGATCGAGCGGCTCATCGAGTACAAGCAGCAGCGTGGCTTTGCGAACCTCCCTTTCGTATCCGACATGTCCGGTGAGCATACGCGCAGCTATGTCACTGCCGACGATGACGATGTTCGTGGCTTTAGCGTGTTTACCCGGCGCGATGGAACCATCCGCCACTTCTACACCGTCGAGATGAGTGGTGACATGGCCGATCCCGGACAAAATCCACGCGGCGACCCGGACTCTGACCTTTGTGGCTCATGCTCGACTTCACCCCCGAAGGCCGCGGCACCGACTGGTATCCCAAACTGGACTACGAACAAAAGTAGAGCGCGACTCCTTCGTTCGTTCCCCCCTGTTAACCATGTGCATCGCACACGATTACTTCCCACAAACGCTGGTCGTCAATCCGAAAGGCCGGGGCCCTGCGCCGGCACTTGTTTCCAGGCGGCTGTGTACCATAGACCATGGAAGTTGCGGCCATGAAGAGGAGCGGGAACTGGCAATACACGCTTCGCGATCACGGCAAATGCGTTTCGCTACCGCGGAACAGTGAGTCGCGCCCTGGATGTTGGCCGCGCTCCACTAAGTTGCAGGGCTTTGTCGTCTAAATAGTACAGGCGTCGCTTTATGCCATACCAAGCTTCTGTAATCAACGTGATGATTGCCTCTCCGGGAGACGTCGCCGCCGAGCGATCCGCTATACAAACGATAATTCATAAGTGGAACTCCGTGAATGCGGAGGGGCGTCGCATCGTGTTGATGCCCATTATGTGGCAGACCCACTCAACGCCACGAATGGGCGAGAGCCCTCAGGCAATTATAAACCGGCAGGTGCTCGAACAATGCGATCTGCTAGTGGCAGTCTTCTGGACGCGACTAGGTAGCCCAACTGGCACAGCTCCAAGCGGCACAGTCGAAGAAATCCGTAAGCACGTTAAATCTGGCAAGCCCGCGATGGTCTACTTCTCGAACCAACCAGTAGCGCTCCAAAGTGTCGATACCGCACAACTTGAGGGATTAAAGGCTTTCAAAGAAGATTGTAAGAATAAAGGTCTGATTTCGACTTACGATTCTCTTCAAGAGTTCTCCGATGTATTCTCTAATCACCTTACGCAGATCGTACGCGATCAATTTTCGGAGGTGGGCGCACTCAGCAGAGAGGCTAGCGGGCCTCTAACACCTGAGTATCACCAGATTTCTGACACGGCGAAACAGATGCTAGTAGGGGCCGCGGAAGATCGCGGTGAAATTCTTCGCATACCGATGCTAGGCGGTATCATGATGAGCGCAGGGGCTCAACGACCTGAGAATGCGGACCCACGAGTATCTGCGCGGTGGGAAGCGGCGCTCAAAGAACTAATTGAAGTTGGCTGTATCGAAGGGCTAGGAGACAAGGGCGAAATTTTCAAGGTTACGCACTTTGGATATCAAGCCGCAGATATTCTACGGACGTATCCTCAGACCGCCTGACTTCGAGCGAAACGCTTTGGTTGGGTTCTCGATCCCGTCCCACGACGATGTTCAACCATTCGCCCGCATCTCGCCGGTTAAATAACGCCTCGAATCCGCTTACTCCGCGTTTTCAACCCGTCTCCGGGACGTGCTCGGCATGAACATGTTCCGGCGGAAAAGGCTAGTCGAGAAATCCTCCAGATACCCGCCCCACTTCCTTCATCACCGACTTAGGATGGCCTGGAACTGCTCGCTTTGGATGCGATTCGATAATGAGCGGCTGGAGAGATTTACATTCGGCAGCCATGTGAGCACGAACGCCGCTGGTCGACCCACCATATGCTCAATGACGAGAGATTTCGCTACCGACACTAGGGCTTCTGTTCGAGCCAATTGGATCGGCGCTGGAACGGCCGCCGTACGGCCACTCAGCGGCGCGGGACGAAGTCCGCAACGTCCATCAGATCTTTGATAATACTTGTTATCTCCTCAATCCTCATTCCGTGAAGCCCAGCCACTGTTTGAATGTGGCTCATTATCTCGGGTGTAAGCGGCTTCCCCTTCTTAGGAGAACTCACTCCACAAAGCTTCATCAGGGTGATTTCGTCCATTGTGTGGTCGCGACCCAGTCGGCCCAGACCTCTCGCTCCTCTTCTCTTTTCGTAGCCGGCTCCGTGAGATGAGTTGATTCGTTGTGTGCAGAGCACCAACCGAATGAATGGCGTTTGGAACTGTTTAGCTCGATCGCGATTGTATAAGTGATCAACGTGTATTGTTTCGGGCAAATCTTCTCTTACTTGGTGAATGGTCCGCAGAAAATTGCGGTAATCGGACCTGTAATCGTCGTTGTCCGCGTGAACCCAAAGAAAGGTGTGTCTTAGGCTCGGACACACCTCAACGAACGCCATCGAACGGTCGCGGCCCGGTAGGCCTTCAATGGTGACAGGGTGCTTGGATCTCAGGAATCCCGGCGTTCGCACGAGAATCTCGGGATCAGTAACAGCCGCATACGGCAACCATCCACCGACAAACAATTTTTCACTAACGACAGACTCACCCAGAAGAGCATCGCGCTCCTGCTTCATGACATCGTTGATGGTCATAGATCCTCCGTCCACGGCAAATACCAAACGCGTGGAAGTTTTATTCATTCTAAGTCCATCCGCACTGACGTGTTCACTCGAACCTTCAGGGTCGTCTAAGAAACGGCCCCCTTTGGTCGGAGCGCAAATGGTCTATAAAGCTGGGAAGTCAAGCCTTGAGACGCCGCCGAATTTGTTGACCTAGACCCGCCCCTCACTCCTCCCGCCAATCCCGCAGCGTCACCTTCCCGGTGCTCTCCGCAAAGCCGGTCTGCCGCTCCACTTCCCTCAGCTCGTCCCACGTCTCTAACGTCATCTGCTGCATCGCCATGCCGCCACGCGTCGCCATTCCTTTGCGCGGCCGCACCCACTGGTAATAGGCTGGCACACCGTTTGGAAAATGCAACCGCCTGTACAGCAACGTCGGCTCCACTTTCTTCTGTTCGATCTCGGCCGCCAACTCATCATTCGTCGTACAAAAATCCACCACCATCTGGTTGTCGATATTGCGCACTTTCACACATTGCTCAACCACCATGGGCT
>JBARMQ010000625.1:0-15562 GCA_049802535.1 Bryobacteraceae bacterium
TTCAGTGCCTGGAACGACGGGAATGCCGGCCCTTTGCGCCAACTTTCGAGCAGCGGTCTTATCGCCTAACGCATCTAGAATCGCGGGGCTAGGCCCGACAAAGGTAATGCCGGCGTGTTCGCAGGCACGGGGCAATGCTGGGTTCTCCGACAGAAAGCCATAGCCGGGATGGATGGCGTCCACATCCTTCTCAACGGCAAGGCCGATGATGCCGTCCACATCTAAATAGGCCTGAACTGGACCTTTGCCTTTGCCGACGAGATAAGCTTCATCAGCCTTAAACCGATGCAGGCTGAGACGGTCCTCCTGCGAGTAAATGGCGACGGTGCGGAGTCCTAATTCGGTCGCTGCCCGGAAGATGCGAACCGCGATTTCACCGCGATTCAAAGCCAGCAGTTTTCTCATGTTTTGGAAGCGGGAAGTGTAAGTAAAGCCAAGGTTAGCATGCGAAATGGGAACGGACGACGCCGGGACTTCGTACTAGAATTGCAGAGTTGCAATCGAGGTGAAAGAGGATGGCTAGATTTCTGACGTCGTTGCTATTTCCCATACTATTGGTTCCGATGAGTTGTTCCCCGGTATGGGCGTTCGATCACGCCAAAGAAGATTTTCACTATTCCTATCCGTTTCAAGCGGGCGGACAGCTGGAACTCAGCAATCAAAATGGCAGTGTGCAAATCGCCGGTTGGGACCGGAATGAGATCGACGTTTCAGGCACCAAATCCGCGTCGAGCAGCGAAGATCTGAAGTTGATAAAGATCATCGTCGAGGTGCACGGGAGTACGGCTTCCGTTTCGGTCGACTACCCGCACGACTCTGGATTTGGCCATTCCTATGGTGCGCAATTTGTGGTTCGCGTCCCGCGGAAAACAGTGATGGGTGACGCCCATACGACGAACGGCAGCATCTCGGCCGAAGACCTGGAAGGCGGCGGCAGAGTAAGCAGCACCAACGGCCGGCTTTCCCTGGCGCGCGACACGGGCGACTACGAAGCGCATACATCGAACGCCACTGTGGAAATTGAAGAGTGCAGCGGCAACATGAAAATTGAGACCACGAATGGCGCTGTGCGTGGACGTTTGAAATCGGGCGCAATGGAAGCGCGATCGAGTAATGGATCGATCGATCTTACCCTAATGAACCCTCCCGACGGAAGCGTGGTGCGTGCCTCAACCACCAATGGGAGCGTGACGCTGGCGATGGCCGCTTACCACGGGAATCCAGTTACAGTTGAGACCACCAACGGCACCATCACGCTACGGATGCCCGCCGATCTAAATGCCAACATCGATGCTCACACGAGCGTCGGATCAGTCGATTACGACCTGAACGTGAATGGGCAAGTGCGGTCTTCCAGGAACTCCGTCTCCGGAAAGCTTGGAAGCGGTGGACCACCGATCGACCTGCATACCTCGGTGGGCAGCATTCATATTGAAAAATACTGAGCGGTACCGTAGAGTTGGCAGGCCGCCGCCGTCCTGTTTATACGCTCAAAAAATGAGCGCGGGGCGCCAGAAGCGGAATCTACTACGATAGCGGCAATGAATCTGGCCACGGTAGGTGCGGAACTTGAGGCAGATCGATATGTTGTTAACGATTATTTGAGTCGACTGCTAAGTGTGGAGGCGGATCGAGCCAATGGCGCGGTGCAGGAGGCAATGGGTTACGCCGTATTGGGCTCGGCGCAACGAATTCGGCCGATCCTGGCGTTGCGGGTGGCCCGAATGCTGCGCTCGGAAGACGAATCCGTTCTGCGTGCCGCCGCTTCGGTCGAGTTGCTGCACTGCGCATCCTTGATTGTGGACGACCTACCTTGTATGGACGATGCGGATCTGCGTCGAAACCAACCGGCGGTTCATATTCGTTTTGGCGAGGCGAATGCTGTTTTGGCGGCCTTCGGCTTGGTCGCACTTGCGGCTCGTACGCTGGTTGAATGTGAGGGCGGGGAAGACTGCAGGCAGGCGCTGGCCTGTTTCCAAATCCGTTTGCTGCGCAGTTTGGACTGCTCCGGCCTGATTGCTGGGCAGGCTTTGGATCTGCATTTCGCAGGACAACAAGGCTTGAGGACACAGCATAGCGTCACGGAGTTGAAGACCGTGCCTTTATTCCATCTGGCGGTTTCCGCGGGGTCTTTGTTGGCAACTTTGAACCCGGACGAACGAGCTTTGCTGGATTGTTTCGGGCGCGAATTTGGGCTTGCCTTTCAAATGACGGATGACCTGATTGATGGCGATGACGTTGAGATCGGCTGTCTGCATGAGAAGTTCGGCATGATGCGCGCCGCGGCGGGAGCGTTCGGCCCGCGACGCCGCAATCTAGAAGAACTGGTCGATTATCTGGATGCCCGAGTTCCCCTCACGCTCCGGCAATAGCGGACGGCGAAAGGTCGCCGTGGTGGGGAGCGGCTTTGGTGGTTTGGCGACGGCTGTGCGATTGCAAACGCGCGGCTTTGACGTCCACATATTTGAAGCGCGCGACAAGCTGGGCGGCCGTGCCTACGTGTATCAGCAAGACGGCTTCACCTTCGACGGCGGTCCAACGGTAATCACCGCGCCCTTCCTGATCGATGAGCTGTTTGAAGGCGCCGGACGCAAGACGCGCGACTATGTTCGCATCGTCCCGGTCGAACCGTTCTATCGCATCGAGTTCCACGATGGCCGCAGCTTTGAGTACGGGAGCGATGAAGCCGAAACGGAGCGTCGCGTTGCCGAGTTTGCGCCAAACGATTTGGCCGGATACCGGCGCATGCTGCAACACGCGAAAGCAGTTTTTGAAAAGGGTTTTGTCGAGCTGTCGGACAAGCCGTTCCTGAAGTTCTCCGACATGTTGCGAGTAGCGCCCGATTTGATTCGGCTGCAATCGTACAAAACCGTGTACCAGTTCGCCGCCGATTATATAAAGGATCCGTTGCTGCGGCGCGTGTTTAGTTTTCATCCATTGTTGGTAGGCGGCAATCCTTTTCAAACCACTTCAATTTACGCATTGATTCATTACTTGGAGCGCCAATGGGGAGTGCATTACGCGATGGGCGGGACGGGTGCAATCATTGCAGGCCTGGGGCGCTTATTTTGTGAGATGGGCGGACATATTTATCTGTCGACTCCGGTGCGCAAAATTCTGGTTGAAGACGGAGTCGCCACCGGTGTTGAGACCGCGACAGGGTACTTGTTTCATTCCGATGCGGTCGTCAGCAACGCCGATGTCGCCAATACGTATCTCAAAATGATTGAGCCGAAGTGGCGGAAGAAGTATCATACGAAACGCCTGAAACGCATGCGCTACAGCATGTCTCTATTCGTGATTTATTTTGGAACGGATCGGCAGTACCCCGATCTGAAGCATCACACGATCATTCTCGGCAACCGGTATCGCGAATTGCTGGACGATATCTTCAATAAGAAGATACTGGCGGAGGATCTCTCGTTGTATCTGCACCGGCCGTCCGCGACCGATTCTTCGATGGCGCCGGACGGTTGTGATTGCTTTTACGTTTTGGCCCCGGTGCCCAATCAAAAAAGCGCAATCGATTGGACGTCGAGAGCCAAACCCTTCCGAGATGCCATTATGCGCTTCCTCGGCGAACGCTATATGCCCGGTCTGCTCGATCACGTCGTAACGGAACGGATATTCACGCCACTCGATTTCGAAACCACGCTGAACACTCACTTGGGTTCAGGCTTTTCGTTTGAGCCGATCTTCCGCCAATCCGCCTGGTTCCGGCCCCATAATGAGTCCGAGGATGTGCGTAACCTGTTTTTTGTGGGCGCCGGCACCCATCCGGGAGCGGGCGTGCCCGGTGTCCTATCATCTGCAAAGATTGCGGAGCGATTGATTTGCCAACGGCTGTTGAATTAGATCAGCTCTATCGCCAGGCGGCGCGCGAAACGGCTCGCGGTTCGAAGAGTTTCTACTTCGCGACACGTTTTTTCCCGCCGGATTTGGCACGCGCCGCGCATGCAGTGTATTGGTTCTGCCGCTATACCGATGACCTGGTGGATGAATGTCCCAGTATCGAACAAGGAAGGCGGAATCTGGAGGCGTGGGCCGCGGCGCTTGCCTCCCGTGACGACCATCCCGTGCTCAACGTGTTCCTGGACACCGCCAATCGATATGAAATACCCGTCGAGTATGCGTTCGAGTTGATCGAAGGCATGCGTATGGATCTGAATCAGACCCGCTACCAGACCTTCGATGAACTGCGCCTGTTTTGTTATCGCGTCGCTTCGGTGGTTGGATTGATGATGTCGTGGGTGATAGGTTTTGAAGATCCGGCTGACCGCGAAAGGGCGCTCCCGCATGCCATCGATCTTGGCATTGCGATGCAACTGACCAATATCCTGCGCGACATCGGCGAAGACTTGGAGCGCAATCGAATCTATTTGCCGCGGGAAGACATGGAGCGCTTTGGGTATGGGGACGCAGATTTGCGTGCGCGAATCAGAGATGATCGTTTCCGCGCGTTGATGCAATTCGAAGCGGAGCGTGCCCGTGAATATTACCGCCAAGGTAACGCAGGCATCGGGATGTTGAACCGGCGCGGACGGTTCGCGGTGAAGATTGCATCCGACGTGTATCGCGAGATTCTGGTACGGATGGAGTCATCCAGTTTTGATGTATTCGAGCGCCGAACCGTAGTTCCCACCGCGCATAAATATTGGCTAACGGCAAGCAACCTGATTATTCCCGTCGCTCGGCATTCAGCAGGGAAGCTGACGTTTTGGCGATAGGAATGGGCCGGGAATCGATCACTCGCAGCGTCCGCATTTCTTCCGGCGGAGCGCTGGCGGGCCTTCTTCCGCACTACCTGGCGTTTTACGCATTCGGGACGCCTCTCTACACCGATCGCGTCGCGGAGTGGATTATGGCCCGCATGCCATCGCGGTATGCGGTCGCTATCCTTACGCATCTCGGTGAATGGGCGAAGCCATGGGCTTGTACCGGTGGCTTAGCGGCGTTGGGATTTGTTCTGTTCCTGGCACGGCTGGCGGGTGCGTGGTCGCCTCCGAAATGGCGAGCTGCCATCGTCATCTTGTTTGGCGCGATGATGGCGGCCGCAGTGGCGTGGAGTTGCGGCTATTCCTCCTTTTTAGGTAGTGCGGCGTTCTGGGCTCCAGCGCTGGCGATCACTGCGTTTTGGCCCTTTGAGCGGCAACCCACTACGGTCTTAGTCCAGGATTCACCAAGGCGCCGCGACGCCCTTGCCACTGTGAGGCAATATGGCTTGCCGATACTGATGGGCGCAGGCGTTATTGCAGTCGCCGCTGAAAATTTCCTTCGTAATGAGAGCTTGGCTCGCCGCGCCGGCCGTGCGGTCGCGTTGTTTCCATTTCAGCCACCGCTCGATCGCCAAAACTTCGGCGAAGGCTTGGTGCGAAAGGAAATCACGCCAACGCCTGAGTTCTACGGAATGAGCAAAGACACGGTTGATCCCGTGATCGACGCTCAAACGTGGCGCCTGACCGTTTCGGTGGAAGGCCGGCCGATCCGCCGCTATAGCTATGCGGAATTGCTGGCACTCCCGCGCCAACTTCGCTACGTCACTCTGCGCTGCATCAGCAACACGTTGCAGTCCGATTTGATGGGGAATGCAGAGTGGGCCGGTGTTTGCTTTTCGCAACTCGTCGATCGTCACATGCTGCCGCCCGAAATAGTTGAAGTAGCGTTGATGGGCGCAGACGGACACGACGACAGCCTAAGGCTCGATTATGCGTTTGGGCCGGAGACGCTGCTCGCGATCGGCATGAATGGTAAGTCGCTGAGCCGCACGCATGGGTTTCCGCTGCGCTTGTTAGCGCCTCGTTACTATGGCTGCCGCAACGTCAAATGGATTGTCGGCATCAACTTTGTCAGCAAGCCCTACTATGGAACCTGGCAGCGGCTGGGTTATACGGACGAGCCGGTCATTCACATCGCTTCGCACATCGATCGCATGCGGCGCGACGGCCAGTGCATCGAATTTGGCGGCGTTTCGTTTGCAGGTTCGCGAGGCATTCGCGCCGTTCGCATGCGCGCCAACAACGGACCTTGGCATCCAACGGTTCTGGAACCGGCGCTGTCACCCTACACTTGGACTCGGTGGACCGGCCGCGTAGAAGCCTCGCCAGGCGCCTTGATTGAGGCGAATGCCCAGGATTGCTCGGGCCGATGGCAGGCGCTGACGGAAGGCGATCCGTTCCCGAGTGGTCCGACTGGGCCGACGCTCGTTATTGCCAGAGTATGACCGAGTTTCTGGTCATTGGCTTGACCGTCGCCATCTGTTTCTTTTTGGGCAAGTCGCTGCGAAATTACCGCCAGCTGCCGGAGTTGCCGGTTGCACATGTGAGCGAGCGCCTCTCTGTCTCGGTCATCATTCCGGCTCGTAATGAAGCGCATCAGATTGAACGCGCCGTGCGGAGTTTTGCCGGGTCACCGGTGACTGTCGTCGATGACGATTCTGAGGATGGAACGGCCCAACGGGCGGAACACGCTGGGGCGCGAGTCATCGCGGCGCCACCCGTCGGTGGCCGGGCAAAGGGAAAGCCGAATGCTTGCGCGGCAGGCGCCAGAATCGCCGATACGCGATGGCTGCTGTTTGTGGATGCCGATACCTGGTATGAGCCATCATTTGTGGCGTCGCTGATTTTCTATGCCGAGAGCAATCAATTGCAGATGGTCACAGCATTTCTGCGCCAACATTGCGTCACTTTGGCCGAAAAAATATTGCTGCCTTACGCGTTTGCGTTGTACTTCACCGGCGTCAGCGCAGGCCGTGTCAACGATTCGAAATCGCCAGAGGCTTTGGCCAATGGACAATGCATGCTATTCGAACGAACCGCCTACGAATCGATCGGCGGCCATGAAGCGGTTGTAGACAGCGTGATTGAAGATGTTGCGTTGGCGCAATTGGCAAAGAGATACGCTCTTCGGATGCGCGTGATTCGCGCCGAACGTCTGGGGCACGTGCGGATGTACGACGGCTTGGGCGCAATCTGGCGAGGGTTCGAGAAGAATTCGTTTCGCTTTCTGTTGGTCAACCCATGGACCGGCGTTCAGGTGGTGCTGGCTTCTATTTTGCTGACGTCCTGGGCGCCAGTGCTGTTCCTGGCGTACCTCGATCTGCCGCCATCACACCGCTGGCCGTTGTTGTTCATACAAACGCCTGCTGCGTTCCTGCTGGTGATGCCATTTGTGTTGCTCGCTCCATGGTACGGTCGGCGCTTTCTGCTGGCGCCGGCGGGCGTGTACCTGTTTCAATTGATCGCGCTCAACGGAATGTTCAAGACGCTGACGGGACGCGCATCGCGATGGAAAGGGCGGCGTGTCTGAGCCGCTGATTTCCTACCCGGTGCCGTGGCGGCTGATTATAGGTTTAGGTCCGAACATTGTTCACGGAACGCAAACCTCGGTCGACAGTTTCACCGCGGGGATTTGTGCGCAGATACAGCCCGAGCCGATGATCGTTGGATGGGAACGGCTGCCCGCAACAGGCGGCTTCGTCTTGGTTGCAAACCACTACCAGCGGCGAGGCCTTTGGATTCTCCATCCGGCCGCGGTACTCACACAAATGATCCGCAAACACTACGGTCCCGGTGATCCGCCGGTGCGGTGGATTGTTACGGCGAATTGGCCGCGAGTCCGCATAGGCCCCGCGAGTTTCCGCTCGCCGGGAGATGTGTTGCTTCCCCGTGTGGCACATGCACTCAGTTGTTATCCCGTTTCGTTCGCGGGATCTAATCAGGCATTCACCGCCCGCAGCCTTCGTCGCATTTTGCGGGAGGCGCCGCATTCCGACCGGCCGCTGGGCTTGTTTCCCGAAGGCGTCGGCGGCGCCGCAGGCACGCTTACTGCTCCACTGCCGGGTGTGGATCGCCTATTGGCTCATCTTGCGAAGGCTGGCCTTCCGGTCCAACCGGTAGGAATCTCCGAGCGCGGTCGATTCGTCATTCAAATTGGACAAACAATTTCGGCTAGCGAACTGGTGCGGTCAAATAATCCGGCTGAACTCGCGATGAAACGGGTACGAGATCTGATTTAGGCCGGCCCGGGGGCCGGCCCAGGATCATTATTTTGCTCGCATACTTCGGCTTCTCTCTCGGCATTGTGAGCAGCGGCTGCCGAGCGCTTCAGATACCACGGCATATTGATAACGCCGATGCGATCGTTGCCCTGCACCAGAAGCAAAGTCTTTAGCAGCGCAGCGCGTTGATTGTGCAGAAAATATTGATACCACTGCCGTTCGATCAATTCGGGAATACCGACGAGAACGCGGCGATTTTCATTTTCAGCAGCCAACTTCGCCGCAAAATCAACGATTGGCTGGACGACGAAGCGATATGGCGATTCAATGATGAACAGCTCCGGCACAGGGTAGCCAGAGGCTTTGGCGGGGGCTGCCACCAATTCATTCCAGTTGGCGCAAAACGGATCCGCTTCTTTATCGGCGCTGGTAATATGCAGAACCTTCACTTCTTTGGAGAGGACCATCGCCTGCTCTAAGCCACGCTTGGCGATGACACTCCACTGTTGCAAGGGCACAACCACTATGGGCTGCGAGAGAGAGCGCAGATTTAAAGGGGTGTCGCTCTTGATTTCTGCTCTGACGTTGTCATAGTGGCGCTGTACCCGGTAGAGGAACACGATCAAGAGGGGAATCATGACAGCGGTGACCCAGGCTCCATCTGCGAACTTTGCAACGAGAACGATTAGAACAGTGACGCCGGTCACCAGCGCGCCGATGCCATTGATGAACATGTTGCGGCCTTGACCGGGGCCACCTTCGCGCCTCCAATGGGCGACCATGCCTGCCTGGGACAAGGTGAACGCCAAAAACGCCCCTACGGCGTAAAGAGGAATTAACCGGTCAGTCACACCGCCGAAGATAATCAGGAGAGCGGCTGCAAGCACCGCCAGTACCCAGATGCCTTCCGTGAAAGCCAAACGGCGGCCGCGATTGGCGAACGAAATTGGCATGAATCCATCTTGCGCAACCGCGCGGCACACGCGCGGAAAATCGGCGAATGCGGTATTTGCTGAAAAAATCAGGACCAACAAAATAGAACTGATCGAAACGTAATAGAAAATCCCGCGGCCGCTCACCGCTTGGAGCAACATAGAGAGAATGCTCTGATAGTTGTTCGATTCTGGATCTGTTGCCGCCACTCCGTAAGAATTCACTAAGTACGCAATGCCGCCCAGCATGATCACTAGCGACGCGATGATAATGCCGAGAGTGCGTTGAGCAAGTTTCGTTTCGCGGAACGCTTTCACGCCATTGCTGACTGCTTCTACGCCCGTCATGGCGGTACATCCGCTAGCGAAGGCCTTCAACAAGATCCAGAGCCCGACCGCTTCTACTGCGGGCGGGATTCTCGGAGGAGCCACTACCGGATGCGGGTGACCGCCGCTCAATAGCGTCTTTACCACTCCGATGCCTATGAGGGCGAACATGCAGAACAGGAAAAGATAGGTCGGTAATTGAAAAATCGCCCCGGCTTCGCGCATGCCGCGCAGGTTCACAAGGGTCAATAGGCCCAGCGCACTGAGGCATAGCGCAAGAATATGCGGGTGGAGCGACGGAACCGCGGAAATCAATGCGCCCACACCGGCCGAGATACCGACGGCGGCGGTTAGCACGTAGTCGATCATCAAGGCTACTGCCGCCAATAGTCCAGGAAAGGTGCCAAGATTTTCGTGCGCGACCGTATACGACCCACCGCCGCCGGGATAGGCCGCAATGGTTTGCCGGTATGAAAAGAAGACAATGATGAGTAGCGCAACGATGCTGGCGCTGATCGGGATGATATATGTCAGCCCCAGGGCGCCAAGCGGCAAAAGCAAAGTCAGAGCAGCTTCAGGCCCGTATGCCGCGGAGCTCAGCGCATCCAATCCAAAAACTGGAACGCCTGCAGCAACGCCAATTTGTTCGCCGCGCTCCTCTGACGAAGGTAGCGGCTTTCCTATCAGAAAATCTACGACTGACAAGTTGGTCCTGTTAACAGAACGCCACTGAAATTGGCGTGCATATTCACTAATACACTAGCCTTTCGGATGCGTGAAATTGATTATGGCAGATAGTTGGCTATGCCTCCTGCGAATGGTACCGTAGGCCAGAGAGTCTCTTTGTAACTGGGGGTTAAGGGCGGTTGCCATCGCTGTTAGGGGCTAAGCTCATCTATCCGGCGCTGATTGCGCTTGCGGTTGCGCGACTGGGGTCGCAGACACAGCCGGTGCTAAAAGGGCATGTGGTGGATGACGATAATTCGCCACTGGCAAACGTGCGCGTTGAGCTGCGCAATGCCTCCTCCGTTACGGAGGCCGCTACGAACGCGACGGGCGCTTTCCAAATCAACTTGCCGCACCCAGGCGCGTATTCGCTAACCGTGCAGCACACCGGCTATTTCGTATTGACGCAACAAGTGCAGGTGGGCGAGTCTGGCGCGGACGTCGTGTTGACACTGAATCCGCAGCGCGAGGTATTCCAGAGCGTAAAGGTTGGGGCGTCGCCATCGACGGTTGACCCAGATCAGACCACTCTAGAACAACATCTCAGTGGGACGGAGATCAACAACATTCCGTATCCGGGCAGCAGCAGTCTGATGAATTCGCTGAAGCTGATACCGGGCGTTGTACAAGACCCGACGGGCGCGGTGCATGTCGAAGGCGGCGCGGAAAATCAGACGCAGTTCTCGCTTGACGGATTCGATATCAGCGATCCGATCACTGGCTTGTTCAACACGCCGCTTGCCGTGGAAGATATTCGATCGGTGGATTTGGATACCTCACGCGAAGAACCGCAACTGGGGCGAGGATCGGCGGGAACGTTGGACATCAAGCCGGAAAATGGCACCGATCAATTTCACTTCACTGCGACTAACTTCATTCCCGGCGTAGGCACTTCGAATGGCCTGCATTTAGGGGACTGGAGCCCCCGCGCTGGCGTTTCGGGCCCGCTGGTCAAAGGACGGGCATGGTTCGGCGATAGCATCCTAGGGCAGTACAACGCGACATTTCTGAATGGACTTCCGCAGGGGCAAAATGAGAAGACGTCGTGGACAGCCGGGAACCTTTTCCATGCGCAAGCGAATTTGACGCCCGCCAACATACTGTATGGCGATTTTCTCGTTGACGTTCAGCGCCAGAACGATGCGGGGTTGGGACCGCTGACTCCGGAAATCACGACGATCGATCAAGACTACCGGGAGTGGCTGACCGCCATCAAAGATTCGCATGCCTGGAGCAACGGCTCGCTTGTCGAGGGCGGATTCGCCTATCAGTCGGTCTTTTACCGTGCGACCCCGCAAGGCGACATTCCGTATGTCATCACGCCGAATGGAGCGACCGGAAATTTCTATCAGCGGTCGCACCAATACGGCAGTCGTAAGCAAGTCTTTGCGAACGTTTTTCCAGCAGTTCTCCATCTGAGGGGTACACATCAGTTTCGTGTGGGCTCAGACGCGGAGTTTAATCACTATCGCGGAGTTTTTGCCCGCACGTCGTATGAGCTGGACGGACTGGCTGGGTTGCCGCTCTATCGAACTGAATTTCGAGGAAGCGGAGAATTCTACCTGCCGGACATTTCAGTTGGCTCATATATCAACGACCATTGGCAGCCATGGAAGCCGTTTGTTTTCGACATTGGCATACGAGCCGATTGGGACCGGCTGGTGGGGCGCGTTGCTCCTGCGCCTCGATTGGGGGTGGCCTATTCACCGTTTGCGGAGGGAAAAACCAAGCTGACGGCCGGTTACAGCGTTATACACGAGTACACAAACCTAGAAGTATTTAGCAGAGCTTACGACCAGACCGCGCTGGTCATGCCATTTTCCCCGGAAGGCTTTCCTGAGCGCGGCCGATTCACTAACTTTCAGATCGGACCAGACCTTACGTTGCCGCGATACGACAACTTCAGTGCGGGCGCGGAACATAGCATGCGGCGGAACTATGACGTGAAGCTGGAGTATTTGGAGCGCCACACGCACAATGGCTTTGCTTATTCACAGCAACCATCGTCTGTCACCAACCTATTTCAGCCGCAGGTATTAACCTACGGTCTCGGTGGACAGTACGTACTCTCAAATATTCGCAGGGACGCCTATCACGGTTTGAACGCTACAATCCGCCACACATTCGGCGATCAATATGAATGGATGATCAGCTACGTGCGTTCCCGCGCCGCGTCAAACGGGGTGCTGGCTTCTGGCGTTGAGGTTCCCTTGCAAGTGACAAGCGCCACCTATCCCGTGCCGTGGGACGCGACAAACCGGATTTTGAGTTGGGGTTACTTGCAGTTGTACCCCAAGAAGCTTCAATGGCTCAAAAACTGGGCTTGGGCGTACTTGGCCGATTATCGGACCGGCTTCGCGTTTTCTGTTGCCGACGCCGGGGGTGTCATCAGCGGGCCGGTTGACTCTTATCGCTTTCCGGCTAATTTCGATTTAAATCTTCATTTAGAGCGCCGCTTTATCTTTCGAGGCTATCGTTTTGCGTTGCGGGGCGGGGTCAATAACCTGACCAATTCAGGGAATTGGAGTTCCGTGAATAGCACCATCGGATCACCGGAATTTCTGCAGTTTTTGGGCGACGAAGGCCGTCATTTTGAATTTCGGCTGCGATTCTTTGGTAAGAAGGGCGCTGCCTCGCCCTAATCGGCTACCGCTGTTCTGAACCGGCGCTCTGCGCGTTGCCCTTCTGGTTAGCCTGCTCTTCGTCCCTTCGTTTGAGGTCCTGTTCTACCGTCTCGCGGTCGCCTTCAGCCTGCGAAGGAACGGGATGCTCGTTCACCGCTACATTCTTATCCGGTTGCGTATCTTTCACTTTCGGCATATCCATTGGACTGAGTCAGAAGGTGGAGTGTTACAGGCGTTCGAGAGCGCGCCGACCCGGCCCGGGAACCAGACGCCTGCGGGCGGGTTCTAAACACAAACGGAGGGCTTCTTGCGCCAAATCTGGGACGATCTACGTTTTTCCTTTCGACTGATCCGCAAACAACCCGCCTTTACGGTGCTTGCTACCGCGTGCCTGGCGCTTGGCATGGGAGCGAATGCTTCGATATTCAGTCTCTTGAATGCACTGTTGCTGAGGAGCTTGCCGGTTCACGGTGCTAATCGATTAGTTGTACTCCACAGGGGAAGAAGCTCCACATTCTCGTTCCCGGACTATCAGGATCTGGCCCGCGGCTTTGCGAAATCGGGCGAGATGATCGCGACAATTCCCGCCGAGTCGAGTCTTGACCGAGCCGGATATCAGGGCCAGCTGGTCACGGCGGAAGCGGTGACTGGAAATTACGCGCACGTGTTAGGGATCGGAACGGCGCAGGGGGATTGGTTTGAGGATGAAGACGCTCCGGTTGCGGTGATTAGCTATCGCGCCTGGCAGGGCTTCTTTCATGGTGATCCCAACGTACTTGGTCAGCGAGTCCGATCGGAAACGCAGTGGTACACCGTCGTCGGCGTTGCCCCGAAGGAATTCGACGGGCTTTCACTCCCGCGAACCACGAGTATTTGGGTCCCTCTTCATATCTGGACCAGGCAGCATCCCGCGTTGCAAGCCCGGCTAGAAAATCGTGACAGTCTGTTCGTGACCATTATTGCAAGGCTTTCAAGCGGTGTGCGCGAGAGCGTGGCGACGGCGCAGTTACGTGTCATTGAAGCGCAATTGAATCGCGAGATTGTGCGGCGGAGAACCTTGCACGATCCGATCGGAGTAGAGCCAGTGCGCGGGGTGACGGCGAGTGGCGACCGCAGGAGCGTGGAGTTGGCCGTCACTCTATTATTTGCCGTCGTTGCGAGCTTGCTGATGATCTGCTGCCTGAACGTAGGCAATCTTTTGCTGGCTCGCGGCGCGTCCCGCCAGAGGGAGGTTGCGATTCGCTACTCGCTGGGCGCGACTCGAAGCCGAATTGTCCGTCAATTGCTGATGGATAGCGTTGTTATCGCTGTCTTCGGGGCGATCGGGGGACTGGTGACCGGCATCATTTTGGTCCGGCTGATTTTGGGCCTTTTACCGGCGTCGCCATTGGGCGAAACCATCAACCCGCACGTGCCGATGGATTGGCGCCTGATGGTATTTGTCGCAGGATTGGCACTGGTGACAGTGTTTGTATTTGGATTGCTGCCGTCGTGGAAAACCAGTTCTATCCATCCTGCCAACAGAGCCGGCAGTTTGCAGGGTAAGGGGGGAGCCAAGCTGCGCAAGTCCGCGGTCATCGTGCAGGTGTCGCTTTCTTTCGTGTTGTTAGTTGCGGCAGGGTTGTTTCTAGAGACGTGCTGGCATGCCCAGCGCGCCAATCCGGGGTTCGCGGTTCGTCATCGAATCTATGCCACAACATATGTCTCGACGCCGGAATTTACACCTCCTCAGATTCCAAATTTCTACCGGCAGGTGCTCACAAACGTTCGCTCCATGCCGGGTGTCCGGTCGGCTGGGTTGACGTATCTGTTGCCTTTGGATTCGACCGGCACAGAGTGCATCAAGACTTCGGGCGGCAGCGACTTGTATGCGGCCAGCAGCACCATCGGCCCAGGTTTCCTACGCACCATGGCCATTCCGCTACGCGAAGGGCGCGATTTTGAGCAGTCAGACCGAGCGGGCACGCAGCAAGTCGTCCTGATTAACCAGGCGCTAGCGGATAAATTGTGGCCGAATCAATCGGCGCTGAATCAGCGTATTGGATACGGATGCGGTGAGCGAACGATGGCGACGATCGTTGGGGTTGTAGCCAACGTCCGAACGGGATCTTTGCTGTCACAAACATTCCGGCCGCAGATTTATCGCGCCTTCGCGCAGAATGCGACAGGTCTAGCGAATATCGTCGTCGAAGCATCTGCCGGGGCAGGGCTAATCAAAGAACAGCTGCGGCGCGGACTGTTGAATCAGGGGCACGGGTTGCGGGTTTATGCGGTGAACGAGCTTGCTTATCACGTGGAGCAATCTTATTGGCAACTGCGTTGGGAGGCTTGGCTTCTAGGGGCGTTTGGAATCACCGCGCTTCTGTTGGCGGCATTAGGGCTCTATGGTGTGGTGTCGTACACCACCGCACTGCGAACCCGGGAATTTGGCATCCGCATCGCTATTGGAGCGCAGCGGAGCGACATTCGCGGGCTGGTCGTGAAGGAAGGAATCATGATGAGCTTCATCGGCGCGGCCATCGGAGTCGCAGGCGCCTTCGCGGTGGCCAGTCTGCTCAAAAGCTACTTGAATGGAGCGCAAGTTTCCGTAGCCATCGTCTCTGCCGCGGTAGCCTGCTTATGGCTTGCTATCGTCGCCGGCGCTTGTTACCTTCCAGCCACGCGATCGTCGCGAGTCGAGCCGGCGATCACGCTTCGTTATGAGTGAGGAGCCCATCGAACTGCAGCTAAAAGCGCAGTAACGCCGCCATTGCCGCGCCATTGGGCATCTGAGGATTTGACGTCACCAGTACTTGACCGCCATGCAAAATGGTCTGAACGGCCGCATCGTTCAATAAATCTTCTTCCTCCGGTGCGCCGTCTTCGCGAACCGTGACCTGATGAAGGTTTTCTTCGAATCGGCCGGTCGACTCGAGCGAATCGGAGACTAACAGAACATGAACCCGCCCATCATTGGC
>JBARMQ010000626.1:0-21786 GCA_049802535.1 Bryobacteraceae bacterium
GCTTGATACTGTGCCCGTTTTGCGCACGTTCCTCAAACGAATCGGAGCGCTTGCCGCCGTGGCGGCGGTGTCTTTCTTGCTGGTTGGACTTGCGGGAGCGGCCTCCCCGCCCAAAATCGATAAGGCGAAGATCGCTGAATACGTACGCTACGCCGAAGGCTTTACGTCTGAAGTCAAAATGGTCGTGGACGATCCTACGCCCAGCGCATTCGAAGGTCTATACCGGCTCGATATCCACCTCAGCTTCAACAATCAAACCCTCGAACGGCTCTATTATGTCAGCCAGGATGGGCAACGCATTATCCGCGGCGACGTGTGGGAATTGGGCCAGAATCCGTTCAAAGGCAACTTGGAGCGATTGCCAAAGGACGGCCCGTCGTTCGGCCCCAAGGATGCCAAGGTCACCATCGTGGTATTCAGCGATTTTGAATGCCCTTACTGCCGCGAGCTCGCTAAGACCATCCGCGACAACATCCCGCAAAAATACCCCAAAGACGTTCGGGTGATTTTCGAAGACTTTCCGCTCCCGGCCGTGCACCCATGGGCGCACGAGGCCGCCGAGGCGTCGCATTGCATCGCCAGTCAAAAGCCAGAGGCGTTCTGGGCTTACCACGACTGGATTTTCGAAAATCAGGGCGCAATCGACCCGAGCAACGTGAAGACCAAGTCTCTTGAATTTGCTCGCCAACAGGGGCTCGACGCGCTTCAAGTTTCGAGTTGCATGGATTCCCACACGATGGCCTCCGTCGTTGACCGGAGTAAGGCGCTCGGTCAAAGTTTGGGAGTCGATCGTACGCCCACATTATTCATCAACGGACGAATGATCCCCACAGCGCTCCCCTGGGATTCGATGGACACTGTAATCAAAATGGAATTGAATCGCTCGAAGGACACAGCGGCCTCAAAGGATGAGAAGTGCTGCGAGGTGACGATCCCGACGATTGGTCATCATTAGGCGCGAATCGCTCATTAGTCCGCTGTTTCCGCCGATACGTTACTTGACCAGTGCTTACTCTTATGGACGGCGGACAAATCAAGACGACTGCAAACGGAGCCGAAGCCTTTCCGCTGCCGCCCCTAATTTTGCATCCCTTCTCGAGCCCTGACGACACAGCGTTGCTGGTTGAGAGCTCGCGGGCCAGCTTGGCGCTGCAAGGCTTCCTGCCGCAAGAAGAGACTCCCGTCAGTGAACTTGATCGGCGGTTGCTCCGAGGTCGCTATGCTGAGCTCCGCATGCTCTATTACATCGGCAAGGATCTATTGCGTTGGATGGATCAGTGTTGGGAGACTGCCCAGATGTCGGAGAGTTTTGCTGGCCGCGTTGTGCGTCCCGAGACTTTCGGCGTTTTTCTTGTAGAACACATTCCAGCGCCGGTACGAACGAAACTCGAAAGCTGGGGCGTGATGGACTTCACAGCTCTTTTTCGGCGCGGCATCGGTTTGCATTCGGTTCTTAGCGATCTTCCTCCGCTGGAAACGTTAAACCAAGACTTTCTGCGCCGTTATCACCGCTACGTCGATGGCTGGTATGAACAACGGCTGCGCGACACCGTCTTCGATCGTGCCCAGGCTGGCGACTTCATCTTCGAACTCTATGCATCGGGAGAATACACGCTGATGCTCGAAGAGAGTTGGGGCCAGGACAAGACACAAATCGATTAGCAAGAATTCCGCCCTTCCACCGACTCAATCTAGTCCTGAAACGCACGTGAGGTAAGCTGTAACCTTGCGTCCGCCATTCATACGCAAGTTGTCCGTAGCCGGTGTGTACCGGGGCGGCTTCGAGTCCGCGTCCAGAGCCTGCATCGCAAGACGAATAAAATTCCTGTAGAAGCCCCGTAGCGGTTGGAGGAGATACTCTATTGTTTCAATGGCAACCGGCTAGGAGTCCGGTTCGATGTAGCGGGATAGGCTTGTGGCTCACTGCCGTGTTCGCAGTTGCCGCCTCTGCCCAGCAGCCGATCGCATTCCCTCATAACAAGCACATGAAACTCGGAATGGAATGTGTCGACTGCCACAGCGGCGCTGACATTCGGGACACCGCGACCCTTCCTTCGGTTGAAAAGTGCATGCTTTGCCATGCGAAGCTCCTCACGCAGAAGCCTGAAATAAAGAAAGTTATTGCGTACGCTAATCGGGGCGTTGAAATCCCGTGGGTGCGCGTCTACAAATTCTCTCCCGAGGCGCACGTTAAGTTCCGCCACGCGCCTCATTACCAGGCGGGGATTTCCTGCGCCACATGTCATGGAGACATGACCAAAGCAACCGTGGCGGAACGCACCGTAACGCACAATATGGGTAGTTGCTTAACCTGCCATCGCCAGAAACATGCATCGGAGGACTGCGCTGCATGCCACTATTAGTCCAACTTTGGCGATGTTTTCGAAAGGGCGAAACTCTCTAACCCCATGGATCGCCGTAATTTCTTCAAAATCGTTTCAACTGTTTCCGCGGGTGTCGCCTCCACTGCTTGCGGTAACAAGACAAGCGACACGCTTATTCCGCTGCTTGTCGCGCATGATCAAATTCCTCCCGGCGCAGAGCAATGGCATCCAGCCGTCTGCACTGAATGCGCTGGCGGCTGTGGCGTTATCGCCCGCATCATGGAAGGCGAACGGATCATAGAGCGCACCGGCCAAAAATTCCGGGAGCGCATCGCTTGCGTAAAGAAGCTGGAAGGCAATCCTCTCGATCCCGTCAGCGGCGGCCGTCTCTGCGCCCGCGGACAAGCCTCCTTGCAGTCTCTCTATAACCCCGACCGCGTATCGCAACCCATGCGGCGCTCATCCGATCGGGGCAAAGCCGAGTTCACCCCAATCTCATGGGACGAGGCCATCGCGACTGTCGCCGATAAGCTCGGGAAGGTCCACTCCGGTGACGCGGGTAAGATTTTATTTCTCATAACTCCGCAAGCCGGCTCCCGATCTCTCAACATTCAAAATTTCCTGCAATCCCTTGGCGCGCAGGCAGCGCTGAACTGTTCGGTTGCTGATTCAGCCCTGGAGCAAAAGGCGGCGTCTTCAGTGTTCGGCTGGAATGGCCTGCCGCGTTACGATCTCGCGAACGCGCGCTACGCCCTCGGAGTGGGGGCCGATTTCCTGGGCGGCTGGACATCGCCCGTCTATTACGCCAGGCAGTTTGGCAACTTCCGCCAAGGGCGCCCGGGCATTCGCGGCAAGTTGGTTCAAGCCGAATCCAGAATGTCGATTACTGCGGCGAGCGCCGATGAGTGGCTTCCTGTGCGTCCTGGTTCGGAGCCGCAACTGCTCGCTGCAATTGCCCGCATTCTGCTTGATGAGAAACTCGCTCGCAACCCGGACCAACTCCCCGCCGCCGTTCGAGACTCATTTCTTGCTGCGAATCCTGCCGACGCTGCCAGCACAACCGGCATCGAGGAAAAACGTATTCGTCGAATCGCTCGGGAACTAGGCGAATCAGAAGCTCCTATCGTCATTGCGGGAGCTTCTGTCGTTCATACGAATTCATTTGACGCATTCGTGGCGGCGCACTATCTGAACCTGATGCTCGGCAACATCGGACGGCCCGGCGGCGTTCTGCCGCCGCACGCCTCGGCAACCGCTCCCGAATCCACCAATGTTCCCGATGCGCTCAAACGCGCTCAAATCCTTCTGTTGGATGGCGCCAATCCCGCCTACACATTTCCATCCGCCTCCGGAATAGCAGCAGCGCTGGGCCATATCGATACGATCATCAGCTTTGGGATGTTCATCGACGATTCGGTTGCGTATGCCGATCTTATCCTTCCAAGCCCTCATCCACTCGAATCCGGGTTGGCGGTGATTCCGTCCGTTTCCCCCTCTCCCGCCTCGGTCACCATCGGCATGCCGTTCATTCAGCCGCTCTACCAAACACGGCCGATCGAATTGACGCTCGATGCCATCGCACGCAAGATGAACGTTAAGTTCGAACCCGTCACCACCCAAAGCTTTGTCAAGCCTTTGTTGCCCGCCTCACTCACTTGGCAGGACGCTGCGCGTCAGGGAGGCGTTTGGCCGGAAGAAGCCCCCACGCCTGGGCCCTCAAAACCACTAGCAGCTAAATTCGAATTGCGGAGTGCCATCTTCACGGGCGCACCGGATCAGTTTCCACTCGTCTTCCAGCCGTATGTCTCGCTTCAATATCACGATGGAGGCGGAGCGAATCTACCGTGGATGCAGGAACTCCCCGATCCAGTCTCGAGCTCAATGTGGGACCTTCCTGTTGAAGTCGATCCGCGTACCGCTGCTCGGCTCAACGTGACTACCGGCGACTGGGTGCGCGTTGAATCGCCTCACGGCGCCATCGAAGCGACCGCCTACGTGCATCCTGCGGCGATTCCTGGAGTTGTCAGTATGGCGATCGGTGAAGGGCACACCCACTATGGCCGCTACGCCTCTGGTCGCGGCGCCAATCCGCTGTCCATTGTCGCGCCGGTTTGGGAAGATGCCACCGGAGCCTTAGCATTCGGCGCCACTCGCGTGCGCATTACGCGCCTGGATCGGCCGTCAGGATTGATTCAATTCTCTCCCAACGACCGCGAACAAAGTCCCTGGAGCTACCGATGAACGAGACCAATCAAACCAAGCACCGATGGGGAATGGCGATCGATTTGGATCGTTGTACCGGCTGCCAGGCTTGTGTGGCGGCCTGTCACGCCGAAAACAATCTACCGGTTTCCGATCCCGCGTCAGCCGCTAAGGGACGCGCCGTTCACTGGATCCGCGTCGACCGTTATTACGAAGGCGAATTTCCCGACGTCCGCGTGAAGTACATGCCTGTGCTTTGTCAGCAATGCGACGAGGCCCCGTGCGAGCCCGTTTGCCCCGTCTACGCCACGTATCAGAATGACGAAGGGCTGAACGTCCAGGTCTACAACCGCTGTGTCGGAACGCGCTACTGCGGCAACAACTGCCCCTATTCCGTACGCTTCTTCAATTGGTTCGATCCCGTCTGGCCGCCGCCGTTAGGTCTCCAGCACAATCCCGATGTCTCTATACGCGAGGGCGGCGTCATGGAGAAATGCACCTTCTGTATCCAACGGATCAAGCGGGCGGAACTAGATGCGCACCAGGAGAACCGGCCGCTCGCCGACGGCGACGTTCAGCCGGCATGCGTCCAATCTTGCCCCGCCGAAGCCATGGTATTTGGCGATTTGAACGACCCGGAAAGTAAGGTCTCGCGCATGGCTGGATCCGGTCGTTCCACTCGCCTTCTGGAGGAGTTAGGAACCAAGCCCAAAGTCTTCTATTTGCAGAGGGCGATCTAGCTTGGCCACTGTACCGGAGGCTCTGCCATACGCCCAGGTACGCCGCGATTTGTGGCGTCCATTAGCCGGGGCAAGTCCGCGCTATCTCCTGACGCTCTTCGTGCTGCTGGCGGTAACCGTTTGGGGCCTGTACGCCTGGGGGTATCAACTCTACAAAGGCATCGGTGTCGCGGGCATCCACCGGCCGGTATTTTGGGGCTTCTATCTCGTCAACTTTGTTTTTTGGATCGGCATTTCCCACGCAGGCACCCTCATCTCCGCCATTCTCCGGCTGACCGACGCCAATTGGCGCAAGCCTGTGACGCGTGCGGCCGAAGCGATTACCGTATTTGCGTTGATGATTGGCGGTCTTTTCCCGATCATTCATCTGGGCCGCGCATGGCTCTTCTTCTGGTTGTTTCCCTATCCCAACTCCCGTCTTCTTTGGCCGAACTTCCGTTCGCCCTTGATGTGGGATGTCTGCGCCATAAGCACTTACCTCACCGGCAGTGCTATCTATCTGTTCCTACCGCTCATTCCTGACGTGGCTCAACTCGCCGAACATGCGACCGGCTGGCGTCGGCGCCTTTACGGTGCTCTATCGCTCGGTTGGACTGGAAGCGACCGCCAATGGCATGCCCTCGAGCGAGCTATGAAATTGATGGCCGCCATCATCCTCGCCGTCGCTGTTTCCGTTCACACCGTAGTTGCGTGGGATTTCTCGATGTCCGTCGCTCCCATGTGGCACAGCAGCATTTTCGGGCCGTACTTCGTCGTTGGCGCAATCTTCAGTGGGATTGCGGCGCTGCTGCTGGTCATGTGCATCATCCGCAAGGCGCTGCATCTGGAGCAATACCTGACTCCTCACCATTTCAACAATTTGGCCAAGCTACTGTTGCTGATGAGCCTGCTGTGGCTGTACTTCACTGTTGCGGAGAATCTGACTGCGTGGTATGGTAACGATCCGAAAGAGATGGTGGTGCTTGGCGCCCGGGCGCGAGGCCACTTCGCCCCCTATTTTTGGCTGATGGTGTTGTGCAACTTCATCGTGCCGTTTGTATTGCTCGGAATAAAGCGGCTTCGGACGATCCGAACCGCCGCCATCGCTTCGGTCACTGTGCTCATCGGCATGTGGCTCGAACGCTTTCTCATCATCGTGCCGACCTTAAGCTTGGGGCGCCTACCGGCCGCGTGGGGCGAATATCAGCCTAGCTGGGTAGAGGTCTCAATCACGGTCGCGACCTTCGCCGGGATGGCGACGCTGTATATGGCCTTTGCCAAGCTTTTCCCGATGGTCTCCATATGGGAGTTCGAACCGCACCAGGAGCCGGAGGACTAACGAGGTGTTCTTTGCTGGCGATTTTACTCTCCGCGACGCAGCCGCCCGGTCCATCCTCGATCTGAAGGCGAACGGCTTTAAAATGGACGAAATTGCCGTCTTTTCCGACGAGCCTGTCGAGTTCCCGCGGGGGGTTCTCGATCGTCCCAGCCACATGTCTTTCGTCGTCGTCTTGGGAGCAATCGTCATCAGTCTGCTCGTTATTGGATTTGTCGCGTTCACGCAGTATAACTACCCCCTCGTCACCGGCGGCATGCCGATCTTCTCGTTTTGGGCCACCGGAGTGGTGTTCTATGAACTGACCATGCTCGGCTCGATCCTCGTTACTTTTTGTTGGTTTCTGCACGAAAGTGGCCTGCTGCGCCGGGGTCATCGCGCGGCCGCGCCTTCGGTCGAACCGGGGGTGATCTGCGTCCGCGTCGAATGCACTCCCGAACGGGCCGACGCGGCAAAACGATCTCTGGAATCCGGCGGCGCCGGCAATATACGAACCATCGGAGATCGACGATGATTCGGACACTCGCCTTGCTGCCGATTCTGACGGCTTGCCTCACCGCTGCGGAATTCAAGCCTCCGCCTTGGGAGAAATCACCATTGGTTGCAGGCCGCGACCTTTTTCGCGAGAACTGCGCCGTCTGTCACGACATCAACAAGGATAAGGCGCACACCCGAAAATTCGGCCCTAGCCTGAATCACCTGTTCACCAACGCCAAACTTCCTCTCAGCCACGGCAAGCCCAATCGCCCCTACGTGGAAATCAGAATCAAGTTTGGAGGCGCCCTAATGCCTGCTTTCCGCAAGCAATTGAGCGACGCGCAGATCAACACGTTGATCGATTACATCGCCTCGAAATAAAGCGCAGGGGGCGCGGATGAGTGCGCAAAGCGAAATCGCGTCTTGTGGGGCGGGTCAAACCTTGAGCGAACCGTTTTCTTCATTCGAATCGAAACTTGTAAAATCCGAGGGTATCAAGCAAAAGGGCGCAGCTTTTTGAGCCGCGCCCTTCGCAGTCGTATCCGAAAAACTCTTACAGTTTGACTGTAACGGTTTTGATCTCCGAATATTGTTGCAGTCCGTATTCGCCCAGCTCGCGTCCAATGCCGGACTGCTTAAATCCGCCAAACGGAGCAGCCGCATCGAACACGTCGTAGCAGTTCACCCACACCGTGCCCGCGCGGACGTTGTTGGCAATGTGATGAGCCTTGCCAATGTCGCGCGTCCATACGGCCGCCGCTAAGCCGTACATGCTTTGGTTTGCACGCTCTACCAATTCATCCATGTCGGAGAACTTAAGAATGCTCATCACAGGACCAAAGATCTCTTCCTGCGCGATCTTCATATTGTCCTGCACGTCTGAAAAGACAGTGGGCGCAACGAAGTAGCCGCGATCGCCAACGCGGTCGCCGCCGCACATCAGCTTAGCGCCTTCCTTCTTGCCCGATTCTACGTAGCCCATGACTTTATTGAACTGGTCATTATCGACCTGTGGGCCCTGTTCAGTCTTGGTATCGAGAGGGTTCCCTACCGTACGGCGCTTCGCCCGTTGGGTGCTGCGGTCTACGAATTCGTCGTAGATCTTGTCCTCTACGTACACGCGCGATCCGGCGCAGCAGCATTGCCCCTGGTTGAAGAACAGGGCGAAGTGCGATCCCTCCACCGCCTCATCCAAATTAGAATCAGCGAAAACGATATTGGGACTCTTTCCGCCGAGTTCCAGCGTGACGCGCTTCAGATTCGTTTCGGCAGCGGCCTTCATGATTAAATGACCGACCTCGGTCGAGCCCGTGAAGGCCACCTTGTCGACATCCATGTGCCGCGCAATCGCCGCGCCCGCAGTCGGGCCATAACCGGGAAGTATGTTCACCACGCCTTCCGGGAAACCGGCTTCCACAATCAATTCGCCAACACGCAAAGCCGACAACGGGGTTTGTTCCGCAACCTTCAGTACGACCGTGTTGCCACACGCCAGCGCTGGACCCAGCTTCCAGGCTTGCATCAACAGAGGAAAATTCCATGGAATGATCTGTCCAACGACACCCACCGGCTCATGCCGTGTATAGCAGAAATAATCTCCGCTAATCGGGATCGTCTTCCCCTGGATCTTGTCCGCCCAGCCGGCATAATACCGGTAGCACGCAATCACCAGCGGAAGATCTGCCGCCATCGCAACATGCCGGGGCTTGCCGTTGTCCATCGATTCCAACGTCGCCAGCTCTTCAATATTTTTCTCGATCAGATCAGCCAGCCGGTTGAGCAATTTCCCGCGTTCTGCGGCGGACATGCGCCTCCATGCGGATTTGGCGTTGAATGCCTTTCGAGCGGCTTTTACGGCTAGCTCGACATCCGCCGAATCGGCCTCGGCAACCTGCGCCAGAACATCTCCGGTGGCGGGATTGATAGTGTCGAAGGTCTTGCCTGAAATGCTATCGACAAACTGATTGTCGATCAGAATCTTTGTTTGCTTTACCGACGCCTGGGTCTCAGGCTGAGTAAGAAGGGTCGCCATAGTGCTCCTTATATCTTGGTCACGGCGGCGGAGCGGGCAGGCTTTGCCCGGGTCGCCACTGTGAGAAATCATATTCCAATTCAAACGACGATTGCATCGGCCAAAACGCCGGAAACGAACCCGCTATTCACAAAAGTTCGCACTCGCCTTGACAAATTAACGCGTTCCGCTGATCATCAATAATCCCAATATATGCTTATTCGAGTTTTGTCGTCCCTGCTCATTTGCGCACTCCCGCTGTCTGCGCAAGACACCGTCGACCTCACCGTCTTAAACCACATTAAGGCAGAAGCATTTCAAAATTCGCAAGCGATGGATCATCTGTTCTACATTTCCGATGTCTACGGCCCGCGGCTGACGAATTCTCCCGGTCATCGGCAGGCGGCGGAATGGGCTGCTAAGCGTCTCGAAAGCTACGGGCTCAAAAACGTCAAGTTGGAAAAGTGGGGACCGTTTGGCCAAAGCTGGCAATTGAAGTTCTTCTCGGCTCATCTGATGGAACCGCAGTACATGCCGTTGATCGGCATTCCGCTCGCTTGGACGCCGGGCACGAACGGCGTGATCAACGCGGAGCCGGTAATGGCTGTCATCAAGCACGAAGACGATTTCGCCAAATACGGGGGCAAGCTGCGCGGCAAGGTGGTGTTGGACATGGCGCCGAAGGAAATCGAAATGAGCACCGAGCCGATGGCCCACCGTTTAACGAACGAAGAAATTCTGGCTCGCGAAACCGTGCTCGATCCATCGCGGCTGGGCCCAGGCTTCGGTGGCGGGCGCCGCGCTGCAACGCCGCCTCTTACGCCAGAGGAGCGGACCGCAGCGGCTAAGTTCCGCACCAAGGTCCAACAATTTTATAAGCAGGAAGGCGCCGTAGTCGTGCTGGAGTACGGCTTCAACGGCGATGGCGGCACAGTCTTTGCTACCGCCGGTGGTTCGCGCAATCCCAAAGATCCGATTCCGCTCCCTACCGTTGCTGTCACTCCCGAACATTACAACCGCATCGCTCGCCTGATCGCCCATAATATTCCTGTGAAGCTTCAATTCGATATTCAAGCGCAATTCCTGAATGACAATCCGGATTCCTTCAATATCGTCGGCGAGATTCCCGGAACAACTAAGCCCGATGAACTGGTCATGCTGGGTGGCCACTTCGACTCCTGGCATGCCGCCACCGGCGCCACCGACAATGGGACGGGAAGCACAGTCGCTATTGAGGCCGTGCGGATTTTGAGTGCTCTGCGTTTACCAATGGCTCGTACCGTTCGCATCGCGCTGTGGGGCGGGGAAGAAGAAGGGCTGCTCGGCTCGATCGCGTACGTGCAGGAACATTTCGCCCACCGCGACACGATGGTGCTCGGACCGGAATACAACAAATTGTCGGCTTATTACAACGATGATAGCGGCACCGGCCGTTTCCGTGGCATCAGCGTGGGCGGTAACGATATGTGCGTACCTATTTTTGAGTCTTGGCTAGCGCCGTTAAAGGATCTCGAAGCCGATGCCGTGGTTGGACGAACGGGAGCGCTCCCCAAACAGCCCGGTGGAACGGATTCCACTTCATTCAGCTGGATTGGCTTGCCGGGATTCGGATTTATGCAGGATCCGATGGAGTATGGCACCCGCACCCACCACTCGAATATGGACTTTTATGACCGTGTCCAAAAGGGTGACGTGATGCAATCTTCCGCCATTATGGCGTGGTTTGTTTACAATACAGCGACTCGCGCGGAGATGATGCCGCGTATGCCCATGCCGAAAGCGACTAAGAAAGAATCACTGTGAACTGACTAGCCGGGCATCCTGCGGACGCGTACCGGTACCATTACCGCTTCCAACTCTTCAATTCCCTCTGCAGCGCGGCGGTCTTGAGCCATCGCTTCCAACCATGCCAGCCATTGTTCGCCAGCCCACTGGTTAATCTGCATCTGGCTATAAAGGCCGGCTTCAAATTCGTCGCCCAAGCCGATCGCCCTCGCATCTACCATGGTCTCGGCTTGGCGGCTTCGGCATAACCGAAGTGTTTCACCTGGGTTGGTCTCTTCGCGTTTCATGTTCGTTGTCTCCCTCCGGCTGTTTCTGCTCACCGGCTTCGATACAACGTAGTGTGCATTTCGACGACCAATTCTCGACACCTGTGTATTTCTTTTATTCTTTCGGCGTAAGCCATTTTGCCATAGTTGTTTTACTAGGAAAACGGGTCAGCCAGCTCACAGTCATAATTCTCCTGCATTGTAGAAATTCCGAAAACTACCGGCCGATGGTTCATTTCAAGCAACCATGGCGGCTCCGCCGGTGGTGTTACACCGGGGTTACTAATTAGCCGAAGTTTTTGCGCGCTTACCTAGGAAGATGGGCTGGATGTGCCGTGCAAATAGGTTTTCAGTGACATTGGCGGAAATCGACGCCTCACACTGTTCCAGCATGCGTAAATAACGGTCGCCCATCTTCGCCGCAACCTTGAATCCCACGTGCAACAACTGTCGCAAGTTCGGGTTAAACAGCGGATTCTGCGGATCGTGCCGCAAAGCGCTCGTCAATTGCGCGGCCGTCCATCGATTCACCTTTTGTGGCTCAGGTAGGTGGTCGAACTGTATGTCGATTACGCTAGTATACGGTTCGCAGAGGGCCTCTTTGTGGTCATATGCGTCGGCGTACACCTCTTTCGCCAGCGCCAACCCTTCCGGACCCGCTTCGGCTAAACCGATTATCTCTTCTAACCATGTGGTTCCGGCAGTCTTGACGTGCACGCCCGCGCCCGTCTTCGCAAGTGCACGATGAATCGCATCGTAGATCGAAAATTTATCGCTTCCCGAATGCACGCTCAGTTTCAGGGAGTCAGGTAAGCCGTAAGTCTTGACCGCATGTGCAATCACTGCGATATCGTTTTCAAACTCGGTGGAGAATTGCGCCGTATCGCCGACATAATCGACTCCCTTGTTGAACCGGCCGGTGAATTTTGGCGCGATCGTTTGAATTGGAATTTTCTCGTCCGCCACGGCCGCTAGAATCACCAGCAGCTCCGGCGGCGTCTGTGGGGAGTCCGTCTCATCCATCGAAACCTCGGCGATAAAGGCGCCCTCGCCCTTCAATCGCTCGATATGCCGGTAAATTTGACCGGCCTGCTGCACCGCAAACAGAAACTTGTTGGCTGTCTTTTCGATGTCCGACCGGCCGGTCGTAAGAGGCTGGGCCAGGGAATCAATCGTGACGGTTCCGATCAACTCCGGATGTCGCCCAACGAAGTCTTCAATATCTTTTGCGGTAGTCGGCTTACCGATATATGCCGCAACATCAATGGTGTAGAAATCGCTGGGCGCAAGAAATCGATCCACCGTTTCCAAATTGATATGGTCGGCGTCAACATGGTACGGTTTGGTCCACTTCAGTTGCCGAACTGCCTCATCGGCCGCTGCGCGAACGCTCGCCGGGTCGGATCCTACAATATTGTGCTCACGGTTCGATTTGTTCCAAACGGGGATGACCTCGACGCCTTGTTCGGCCGCCATCACACACGCGCGTAACTGCGCCCGCGCTTGATGCGCGAAACGATCGCCGACACCCAACGAATATTTTTCAATACGGAGCATACTGTTCCGCTCGAATTATAGCGGCGCGGTGATTACTTTCGCTTTAGGCGCTCGATTGCGCTCAAAAGCGATTGTGATTCCGGATCCGCAAACAATTCCTCCGCCTTCACCGCCACGGTGCCATGTTTGCCGACCGCTATGCCTGCGGCGAAATTTCCCAGCCGCATCGCGCTCTCCATCGGCAACCGTCCGCCCATCGCCACAGCCAATGCCGCCACCGCCGTATCGCCGGCGCCTACCACGTCGAATACCTGCCGTGCTACCGTCGCCACGGTTACCGGCTCGCGCCCCGGTTGAAACAGGGTCATTCCACCGGGCCCCTGCGTTACCAACACACTCGAACCAGGAAGCTGTTTCAGCAAAAGCTCACCCGCCGTGGTCAATTGCTGTTCGTTATCGATGGTCAATCCCGCAGCTTGTCCGGCCTCCTTTTGATTGGGCGTAATCAATTGGCATCCGCGATATTTCGCATAATCGGTCCCCTTCGGATCGACAATCGTCAGCTTGCCCTCTTCATTTGCGCGTGAGATGGCAGATTGGCAAAAGCGATCGCTCAAAACACCCTTGCCATAATCGGAAAACACGCAAACATCAACACTCGAAAGGAGCGCTTCAAATCTTTCTGTTAGCTCCGTCGTGAGACTCTCTGCCAGCGGCCTCCGGTCCTCGCAATCGAATCGCACGATTTGCTGCTGCCCGGCAATGACGCGCGTTTTGCTGATCGTCGGGTGTGTCGCGCTGCGCAGCATTTCGCACCGATGCACGCCCGCATCGCTGAGAACTTGGTCTAAAAGGTCTGCATTGCGGTCCGTGCCATAGACTCCCAGTAACGTGACGGTCGCCCCCAGGCTGGCCACATTCGCCGCAACGTTTCCTGCGCCGCCTGGCACGTAGCGCCGCCCTTCCACGTCCACCACCAATACCGGAGCCTCGGGCGATACCCGGCTTGCCGCGCCGAATAAGTACTCGTCCAGCATTACGTCGCCGGCAACGAGCACTCGCACCGCGCTTAGCGCTTCTTTCAAAGCCGCCAGGCTCGACTTTCTCCAAGCCATGTTCTTCTCTTATAGGCGGACAATCTTGTCGGACCGGAAGCCCTTCAACGCATTCCGCGTATCCACGATCAGGCGGCTCCGGTCCAACACAACCTGATAATCCACGGCTTTATGATCGGTGACAATCACCACACAATCCGCCGCTTCTACCGAGCTTGCCATTTCCACCGATTCAAGCGTCGTTCCGTCAATCCGTATCGAAGGCACATATGGATCGGAATACGTCACCTTTGCGCCCAGCCTTCGCAGCAGCAGCAAAATATCCAGGGCGGGCGATTCCCGCACATCGTCAATGTCACGCTTATAGGCGGTCCCAAGAATATGTATGTGCGACCCGCGGACGGGTTTGGCAGCGTCGTTCAATGCCCCTTGGATTTTCTCCACCACGAACTCCGGCATGCGGCCGTTGATATAACCGGCGAGTTCTATGAACCGCGCCTCAATACCGGCTTCTTTGCTTTTCCATGACAAATAGAACGGGTCGATCGGAATACAATGTCCGCCCAGACCAGGGCCCGGATAGAAAGGCATGAAGCCGAAGGGCTTTGTCGCCGCGGCATCGATCACTTCCCAAACATCGATGTTCATGCGATTACACATCAGCGCCAACTCGTTCACCAGCCCGATGTTGATCATGCGGAAGGTGTTCTCAAGCAGCTTCACCATTTCAGCAACGCGAGTCGAACTGACCGGCACCACTGTCTCCAGTGCCTGCTGATAAAACAACGCACCAACTTCCGTGCATGCCGCCGTGATGCCGCCGACTACCTTAGGAATATTTGACGTCTGAAACTTCGGATTGCCTGGGTCCACGCGTTCCGGCGAGAAGCAGAGGAAGAAGTCTTCGCCAACCTTCAAACCGCTCGCCGCCAGCTTCGGCAGCACCAGTTCGTCCGTTGTTCCTGGATAAGTGGTCGATTCCAACATTACCAACAGGCCCGGGTGCAGGTGCTCGGCAATCGCCTCAGTCGCCGCCACCACAAAACTCATGTCCGGATCTTTCGTTTTGCGCAGCGGGGTAGGCACGCAAATATCGATGGTGTCCAAATCGTTGATTGCGCTAAAGTCGGAAGTCGCGCGCAGCTTTCCGCTTTCAATCAGCGGCCGGAACACCTCGTCTTTGACATCCTTAATGTAGGATTCGCCGCGGTTGAATTGGTCTACCTTACTTTGCTGTACATCGATGCCAGTAACATTAAATCCCGCGCGGGCAAACTCCACTGCCAACGGCAATCCCACGTATCCCAGACCCAGCACGCCTACCCGTGCCGTGCGCGTACTAATGCGTTCACGCAACTTCGCGCCAATCTGACCACTTGTTTCAGTCTTCAAAGAAAAATGTGCCTTCGCCGATCATTTCGGCCGGTCCCATCAGATAAACAGTCTCATCCCATCGCAAGGATAGACTCCCCGCGGGCGTTCGAATGGTCACGGGGCTATCGGCCTCACCCCTGAGAATAGCAGCGGCTCCGGCCCCGGTGGACCCCGTCCCCGAACTGCGCGTCTCTCCCGCGCCCCGCTCATAAAACACGACCTCAATCGCGTGCCGGTCCAGCACCCGCACAAACGATACGTTCGAATGGCGGGGAAATCTTGGATGCCGCTCCGCCTCCGCCGCAGCCACCCTCCACGTATCCGGCAGATTTTTCACAAAGATCGCGCACTGCGGATTACCGACGTTCAATATCGTGGCATCCCACTTCGCGCCGTTTAGTTCAAGCCTCGCCCGCAGTTCTTCCACCACAGGTTTGCCCATATCCATCTCAAATAAGAACCGCAGTCCGCTCCGCGAAATTAATTTCAGATGTTTGTGACCGGCTGCTGTCGCGATGATGACGTCAGGGCCTGCTGTCATACCGGACTGGATCGCCAATGCCGCGGCACAGCGTGTGCCATTGCCCGACATTTCGGGCTCGCTCCCGTCGGAATTGAAGAGCCGCGTCCGCAGCAATCCTTCGTCCGGCCATATCAGCATCCACCCGTCCGCGCCGATGCCGGTGTTGCGTTGACAAATCCGCTTCGCGATTTCGTTCAGCTCATCTCGTGGCGCATCCTTGGCCCACGTCACCAAAAAATCATTCTCGTCGCCATGCAGCTTGGTGAACGGAATCCGCTTCATGGGCCTCCTGCCAACTCTCTTTTATAAATCAACAAATCCGGCGCGCCCGCGACCCGTATCACACGCACTACTTGATACACCGATCCTCGAACGCTCAGCGAGTTGAACGTTTCACTACCTTTTATAGCGATGGCCCATGTCTCCGTATGAACCAAATGGGGCATCGATACGGTCGCCAACCACGCCGGCCCGTTGCCTTCGTGGAGTGTTTCTCTTAGCGGAATGCGTGCCGCGCAAAAGATGCCGGTCACATCGCCAAACGATGCAAGCACTCCTTCGCCCGCACGATAATTCCGTTCCAGAAACTCAGCGCCCTGCTGAGTCCACGCGCGTCTGGCAATCGAATTCTGTTCCGATTCTTTCCAGCAAATCCAACCATCTCGCGGTGTGATAACCCACCCCAGCAAACACAGAACCGGCAACAAAATAGTCCACCGCCGCCATCGCACAGGCAGCGCAATCGTGATTGCCCCGGCTGCTACCGCGCAAAGCGGCAGCACTGCTATTCCGTATCGAGTGTTGTAATACGAAAACGGCGGCAGATTAGGAACATGTATTGGCGTTCCGCCGGAGGAATGCATGCTCCACACATAAAAAAGCGGCGTCAGCACCAGAAACACCAGGACGGTCGCGCATCGCTTCCAAATCGCACAGGCCGCGCCAATGACGCCTGTAATCATCAGCGTCCATCCCGTGCACCACCATGCCGCAGTTAAGTAGTATTCAAACGCCAGCTTCCAGTCGCGATAACCCTCATACAGCTTTCCGCCCTGGATCGCAATCGGCGCGTGCGGACCTCGATAAAAGTCCAATGCGTCGTTGGTCTCCCAATAATTGCTCGCCATCCAGTAAAGCGGCGCCAGACTGGCCAGTGCGCTAAACGCCACAAAAATGGTCCATCTGCGCTGTTTCGCAAAAAACGCGAATCCTGCCGCGGCAAAGGGAATCAGAAACCACCCGTCGTAACGAATGAGGCTCATCCACCAACTCGCTACCAGGCCCAGCGCCAAGAGTCCGCTTTCTTGCGTTCTCCGAAATCGCAACAGTGCGAACACCAAGGCGGCCAGCCCAGCCAGAAACACTGCTTCGGTCATCGAAATCGAAGCCAAATATAAAATGTTGGGATTCAACGCGAAACAGGCCACCGCGACGGCCGGGGCCAACGCGTTCGCATAAGCCTCACGAGCCGCCAAATAAAAAAACAGGCCCGAAATCACAAAGCACGATGCGACGGGAATCGTCGCCGCCAGCCCCGTATGCCACAGCCACATGTTCCCCACAAATGGAAGGCAAATTATGTGCAGAAGCGGAAGCCAAACCGTTCCGATCTGGTCATACGTCGGGGTACGCGAATCTAATAGGCTGCGGCTGATATCAAGGTGTGCCTGCGCGTCGCCGTAATACAGCAGGTACCCTTTTTTGAAAAACCATGCCGCCGCCGACGCGGCCAAGACCGTGAGCAATCCGCAGACCGCGACGGCTTCCCACATCACCCGGCCTTCGCGGGCATTGCGCACGGAATTAGAACTCGGTGAATCGACGGAATTCTGCAAAGCGCCGGTCAATCTCCTCGCGCGTGAGCCTACGGAAGCGCTCGACCCCAAACTCCTCGCAACAGAAGCTTCCCATCACGGAGCCGTAGATCACGGCCCGGTGCAACTCGTGAATGTCTATGCCCGAATCTTGCAAGTCGAATCCGCGTTCCGCCAAATAACCCACAAACCCACCCGCGAAACAATCGCCTGCGCCCGTTGGATCGAAAACATCTTCCAGCAAGTAGCCCGGCACCATGAACAAGGTGTCCTTCCGAAACAGTACAGCGCCGTACTCGCCCCGCTTGATCACCAACGTGTTCGGCCCCATATCTAAAATCTTATTCGCGGCCTTGCGCAGGTTACTCTCCCCGGCCAACATGCGCGCTTCACTGTCGTTGATCAACAGGAAATCCCACGTTCGGATTGTCTCCCGCAGTTGATCCGGCACGCTCGAAATCCAATAATTCATCGTGTCGCCGCCCGAAAAACGAAGGCTTTTCATCTGGCTCTGCACTTCTTTTTGCAATTGCGGCTGTATGTTACCCAGCAACAAATAGGGCCGATCCCGGTAGGCTTTAGGAAGTTTCGGTTGAAAGTCGGCAAAAACGTTCAGGTCGGTTACCAGCGTTGTGCGGTCGTTCATGTCGGCCGAATAAACTCCCGACCAGAAGAACGTTTTTCCCGCAACCTGCTCCAGCCCCTCCAGGTCGACTCCCTTATTTGCGAGCAACATGCGGTCCTCGTCCGCAAAATCGTCGCCCACCACACCGACAATGCCGACTTTGGCGAAATAAGCAGCGCTCAACGCGATGTATGTGCAGGAACCGCCTAATGCTCGTTCCCGTTTGCCATGCGGCGTTTCGATCGCGTCATAAGCGACTGATCCTACTACAACTAATGACATTGATTCCGATTGTACTGGACCGTTGGACGATGGGCCGTCGGAGCATCTGGGGGCAAATACATAAGCTGAGCTGCCGGATAGTTGGAACTGCTCAGCGATATACGTCCTTACGGTTCTTGACAGCATGAACTCGGAGCGCGCCCTCCATCGGCGACAATAGAATGCGATAATCGCCGGCGCGAAGCCGTAGCCGGGTTTCGAACTTACCTTGAAGTGCCTTAACGTCGCCGTAGCCGGTTTCAACGTAACGAAGAAGAGCGTCGAATATGAACATGGCGGCGGACCGGTCTAGCGCGCGCACATCGGCGCGTGCCTCGTCCGACCAGTCAATCCTGAACGCCACGCTGATCGATGGGGAAATCGTTCATCGAAAGACCAAATTCGGCTAGGATTTCTTCCATTGGAATTCCCTTACCGCCCCGCTGGCGAAACCACTCTTCCGATCGTCGTATAGCCTGCTCTTCTTCTTCGCTAAGCGGCTCATCATCGACCGGTGCATTACGAAACGAGAGTGCGCCGGGGTCAAGCATGACCGACAATAATCCCTCAATGGCCGTCAATTGCGCCGGCTGAAGCCGATCGATCAAGGAGTGTACGTGTTGCCTGGTATTGGTTATGTGCATAGTTTACCTAGGCCCAATCCGCTCATGGCATCGGCATGGGGAACACCTTTGCCGCCATTGCGGTGGAGTGAACGCCGTGCCTGTTCCACAGCAGCCCGTTCGGTATCCGTCTCTTCCTCATCGTCCAAAGGTGCCTCACGCAACGCAGCAGCTACGGGATCCACGAAGCTCTCCAGCAATCCCACTAAAGCCGAAAGCTGCGGCTCCGGCAAACGATCGATCAAATCATGTGCATGCTCACGGTTCGCGCTCATCGGGCTGTTCGATCCAATCCCTATTCAGGCTAGCAAGCTAGCCTGCAAAATGTTGCACATGGCCGCAGGACCATCGCCTAAAGCATCCAAACCTCTTCGCCGATACAATGGATTGTGGGATTCGAGAACTCGCTACCGATCAACGACATACCCGGCGCAATCCTCGCGATCCTCGGCGCGCTCTCCCTCCTATGGCTGCTGAGGTACTGGCGGATGCCCCTCGTGGCCGCCATCACGACCGTGTTGCTGCTGGTGATCTCTTATTTTTCCATGGAGGAAAATATGATTCCCACGGTGCGCCGCCTGTTTCCGGCGGAGTACCGCTCCCGCTGGATCCCGACCATGCTGACGACGCTATTCGCCGCCGCTATCGCGACTTTCGTTTGCGTCTTCCTCCGCAGCCGGGTGCCCGCATTTCATTCTGGCCGCCGCAAATTTCTCACGCGAGCGACCGCGGTTGCCTGTGCCGCGCCTACTGTCGCACTTGCGGCGGGCTTTATTACAAGAAAAGATTTTTATATTCGAGAAATCGATATATCTATTCCCGGCCTCCCAAGAGATCTTCAGGGTTTACGCTTATTACAGGTGAGCGATTTTCATACCGGCCCGTTTTTTACCCCCACAGACGTCAGGCGTGTCATTGATGCCTCGAATGGGCTTCGTCCCGATCTTGCCTTCATCACCGGCGATTTAATCACTGACAAATATGATCCCCTGGATGCGTGTTTGCTTGAGCTAAGCCGTCTGAAAGCTGCGTCCGGCGTTTGGGGATGCATGGGAAATCACGAAATGGCGGCACATGTCGAGAGCTACGTCCAGTACCATGCCGCTCGCCTGGGCATGACGTTTCTCCGACACCAAGCCGCGAAGCTCAAGTTCGGGAACAGTGCCATCAATCTTGTTGGCGTTGATTATCAGCGCCGCAACATGCCCTATTTAGAAAATGTTGAGCAGTTGGTCGACCTCGGCGCACTCAATTTATTGCTGTCACATAGTCCTGACGTTTTTCCCGTCGCCGCTGCTAAAGGTTTTGATCTTACCCTTTCCGGCCATACCCATGGCGGTCAAATCAATTTCGAATTTCTGGGTAATAACTTTAACATCACCGACTTTTTCACCCCTTACACCAAGGGCCTTTACACGCAACCAACTTCTTCCATCTATGTGACTTCGGGGCTGGGTACCATCGGCGTCCCGGTGCGCCTAGGGGCGCCTCCCGAAATTACGCTAATACGTCTGTGCAATTCCTGATATTGAGTGATATTCATGCCAATTGGTATGCGCTGCAGGCTGTTCTTGAATCCGCCGGCGGACCTTTCGGTCAAATCATATGTTGCGGGGATTTAGTCGGATATAATCCTCATCCGGGCGCCGCGATCAACTGGACCCGGGAGCACTGTAATATCGTCGTCCGCGGAAACCATGACAAGGTCGCTTGCGGCATCGAACA
The DNA here is from genome assembly GCA_049802535.1 of Bryobacteraceae bacterium. GTDB lineage: Bacteria > Acidobacteriota > Terriglobia > Bryobacterales > Bryobacteraceae > Bog-105. The sequence continues at coordinate 20,618 of JBARMQ010000626.1, forward strand.
GCTGGATTGGTTCAATCCCATAGCCCAGACCGCCGCAAAATGGACTCGTAGCCAGTTGAGCGAAGCCGAGATTGACTACTTGCGTGGCCTTCAAGTGGGGCCTGTCAAGCTCGATCACTTTCACCTCTGGCACGGCGCGCCGTTCGATGAGGACGAATACATCATCCGTCCGCGCGAAGCCGCCGCCTGTTTCCCTGAATTTGAGTTGCCGCTCGCCTTTTTCGGTCACACTCACCTGCAGGGCGGCTTCTACTTTCGCCGTTCTCGCGTGGCCATTATCACGCCCGTCCCCGCCGACTATACTGAGTCCGTTCTGCAACTCGAGCCCGATACCTTGTACTTGGTGAATCCCGGCTCTGTCGGCCAGCCCCGGGACGGAGACCCTCGTGCTGCGTATGCCGTCTATGATTCGGACCAGCGCACCGTCGAGTTTCGCCGCGTCGCATATCCCATCGAAAAAACTGCCCAGGACATTCGAGAAGCCGGTCTGCCCGATGCGCTCGCTGCCCGTCTTTACAAAGGCGTCTGATGGGAGGGACGCGGGTAAAGTTTGAAGCTCTCTCTAGTGCGTCTGTGGCACGGGTTCTTCCGGCGCAGGTATGAGCTGCACCAATGCTGCCGCGCCCGGTCCATTTTTTATAGAAGCTCGTACGCGGGCTGCGGCTGCTTTCCCAACCGTCGCGGCCAATTCTTCGTCGCTCGCCTGTCTCACTCGCTCCAGGCTGCCGAACGTCCGCAACAATTTCTCCACCGTCTTTTGGCCTACGCCTTTGACCTCGTGCAGTTCCGACGTCAATCGCGCCGCATTGCGCCTGGTTCGATGGAACGTCACCGCAAAACGATGGGCCTCATCTCGTATCGTTTGAACCAGATGCAAAATCGGCGAGAACTTATCGAGCACGATCGGCTCGTCTTCCTGCCCGTACACATAAATCCACTCCTCGCGCTTCGCAATCGAGGCTAGCGGCTGATAGGTGATGCCGAGCTCTTCTAAAGCCCCTGCTGCCGCATGCAGTTGGCCCAGTCCTCCGTCCACCAGCACCAATCCGGGAAAGGCCGCCTTCTCTTTCTGCAACCGGCCATAGCGCCGCGTGATCACTTCTCGCATCGAGGCAAAATCGTCGTTACCGGCGACTGTCCGTATGATGAATTTGCGATAGTCGGACTTC
>JBARMQ010000627.1:0-4922 GCA_049802535.1 Bryobacteraceae bacterium
TCGCGGGAACGAAGAAGACTACTACGATCCTCGCAACAGTTGCTTGAATTCCGTTCTGACGCGCCGGTTGGGAATTCCGATTTCCTTGTCGATTGTTTACATCGAAGTGGCACGAAGATTAGCGCGCCCGGTATATGGCGTAGGATTACCGGGGCATTTCATCGTGGCCTATGAAGATGTTGAAAATCGATATTGGGTGGATCCGTTTCACGGCGGCCGCATTTTGTCGTTTGCGGAATGTTGCGCACTCGCAAAAGAAACGGCGGGCGTGGATTTGCGAGCGAATCCGGCCGTGTTAGCGCCTGTGACTAAAAGGCAGATCCTGGTGCGGATGCTGAGTAATCTGAAGGCGATTTATTTGCGCGGGCAGGCACTGGACAAGGCGAAGCAGGTACTGGATTTGTTAATTGAAGCGATGCCGGAGTATGCGGAAGAATATCGTCATCGTGGATTGATTCATCTGCGGCAGTTGAACCATCGCGCCGCGAAGGCGGATTTAGAAACTTACTTGCGACTAGAGACGGAAGCACCCGAGCGCGAACAAGTGGAGAAGCAGCTGCTCCTGATCGAGCGGTGGAAGGCCGGCTTGAACTGACGTTGAGGCGAATTAGCATTCGTAATTGCCGAACGCGATACGCTGACTTGCTACGCTAAGGGTTTTATGAAGGGTATCGTTCTGGCCGGCGGAACAGGCAGCCGGCTGTTTCCGTTGACAAAAATCACTAATAAACATCTGCTTCCCATTTTCGATAAGCCGATGATTTATTACCCAATCCAGACTTTGGTGGATGCGGGAATCCAAGACTTGCTGATTGTAACTGGCGGAAGAAATTCCGGCGACTTCTTACGACTGCTTGCCAACGGTAAGGAGTTCGGGCTGAAACACATCAATTACACATATCAGGAAGGCGAGGGCGGTATCGCGGAAGCGCTGTCCCTGGCGGAGCATTTTGCGGAGGGACACCGCATATGCGTGATCCTGGGGGATAACATTATCGAGGCATCTATTGCGGATGCAGTGCGCGACTTCGAACGGCAAGAGCGGGGGGCAAAGATCCTTCTCAAAGAGGTTCATGACGCGCAGCGCTTTGGCGTTGCCGAGATCGATGGAGACCGGATAGCGGGCATCGAAGAGAAGCCAAAACATCCAAAATCTAATTTTGCAGTGACCGGTATTTATATGTACGATGAAACGGTTTTTGAGAAAACGCGCACATTAAAGCCATCGGCGCGCGGCGAATTAGAGATAACGGACGTGAACAATGCTTACATCGCGGAAGGTACGATGAGTTTCAATTACCTGGACGGATGGTGGACGGACGCCGGGACATTCGATTCTTTATTGCGCGCGAGCAATCTGGTGCACGAGACACATAGTAAGAAGAACGCCGGGCTGGTAGAGGTCGAGGCTGACTAAAGCGATGAGTGTCACGGTTCAAGAGAGAGGTTTGGGGACGATCGATTCGGGTATCGAAATCGATGTACCAATTTCAGAGCCGGGCATCGGCAAAGTGATTTTGTCGCCGACGAGCGCAGATTTGATCGATCAAGTCCAGATACGGCCGTTCCCTTTATGGCCGGACGACCGTGGGTACTTCTTAGAAGTGGCGCGGATGGGACAAGGATTGGTGGCGGAGTTCCCACCTGAATCGACCCAGGTGTCGGCCGCACTGAATTATCCCGGCATTATCAAGGCGTTTCACTATCACCGCCACCAAACGGATTTCTGGGTTCCAGCGGCGGGTCTTCTGCAAGTCGTCTTGGTGGATTTGCGGCGCGGTTCGCCGACTTACGCGGCGAAGAACACCATTTACGTGGGCTCGCTGCGGCCTTGGCAGATTGTCATTCCACCAGGAGTGGCGCACGGATACAAAGTGATTGGCGAACAGCCGTCCATGCTGATCTACGTGACAAATCGCACCTATGATCCGAAGGACGAGGGGCGCATTCCCCACAACGACAAATCGATCTTGTACGATTGGGAGCTGCAACACAAGTGAAGTTAATCGTTACGGGAGGAGCCGGTTTCATAGGCTCAGCATTTGTGCGGCTCGCGGTGAGCGAAGGTTGGGCCACTGACGTGGTGAACCTGGATAAGCTGACGTACGCGGCCAATCTTGAAAACCTGGAATCGGTGGCCGGGAACCGGGCTTATCGTTTTTCGCAAACGGACATTTGCGATGGCGCGGCTGTGGGGCGGTTGATTGAAGACGAAAAGCCTGACGCCATCGTGCATTTTGCCGCCGAATCGCATGTAGACCGAAGCATACATTCGCCTGAACCGGTGGTGCAGACCAATCTAGTCGGTACATTCACGCTGCTCGATGCGGCGCGGCGCTTGAAGGTACCGCGGTTCGTCCACGTCTCAACAGACGAGGTGTATGGCAGCATCGAAGCTCCGCATGAAGCGGACGAGACGTATCCGTTGCATGCAAGCAGCCCGTACTCGGCATCCAAGGCAGGGTCTGACCTGTTGGCGTTATCGTACTTCACCACTTATAAGCTGAACGTGTCGGTCACGCGCGCGTCGAACAATTATGGACCTTTTCAGTTTCCCGAGAAATTGATTCCGTTGATGATTTCAAATGCCTTAGACGATAAGCCGCTGCCGATTTATGGAGATGGCCAGCAGGTGCGTGACTGGCTGTATGTGGAAGACCATTGCAGAGCCATTCGCGCCGTGTTGGAGGGAGGTAAGGCAGGCGAGATTTACAACATTGGCGGTAACTGTTCGCTGCCAAATCTAGAAGTCGTGCATCGGATTTTGAAAGCAACGAACAAGCCTGAAAGCCTGATGACGCGCGTGACGGACCGGCCCGGCCACGATCGCCGCTACGCTTTGACGAATGCCAAGTTGACGAGCGCGACGGGTTGGGAGCCGAGGATGGATTTCGATCGCGGCTTGCAATCCACCATCGATTGGTACCGGTCGAACCAGCCTTGGGTTAACCGTGTCAAGAGCGGTGAATACCGCAACTTCTATGAGCTGAACTACTCCCGGCGCGGATAGATCATCGCGGTATCCTAATATTTCGAAGTTTAAGGCGCTCTTGCTCTGTGGATTTGTCTCAAGAAACTCATACATCATCGCCGATCGATGAATTGAGACGCGTCGAGCTAGATGCGCGGCGCACCACATCCCTCGATTATTTGCGGTCATCGTTTGATCGCGTACAGGCGATGCGGCGGCTGCATCCTGACGATTTTGATCTTCAGGTTTTGATTGCTGAGGTTCAAGACCGGATCATTGAGCGGGCAAGGCAATTGCGCGAGGAGCCGATGCCTTCCCGCGCGGCAGTCCTGATGAGCGACAATCCGGGACGGCTCGCGGTGGATTCTCATCCACCTAAGAATGCCGAGCTGCCACCGGAGCTTGCCGAGACGCCGGAGACGACGGACGCACCGCCCGGTGTCGAGCGCGTGGACATCAAGACTTGGCAGCGCGCCATTTGGATTGGCTTGTTCTTCTGCGTGATCGTTCTTTCGGCATTCTGGTATTTGATTATGACCGCCAGACGCCTGTATTTTACGCCGTCTGAGAACGGAACGCAGGCTGTAGCATCGCAGAATGCCGGAGGCAAAGCTACGCCTTTGCAGAACGCTTCGGTGCAGACCTCACAGCCTACAAAACCGACTGTTCGGCTCTATACAGACCTGGTGCCGGGGACCGTGTCTATTGACGGAAACCCTCCGCAGGATTTGAAGGACGGCGAACTGCAGTTGGACAATCTAGATCCTGGGCGCCATTCCATGAAAGTGGTGGGGCAATCGGGAAGCGCGGAATTCTCGTTTGACGTGACCGAGAAAGACGCGCCCAAGATCGTCGGATTGCCATCGGCCAACAACGTCATGGCGGTGTTAGTTTCGGCGCAAGATGGCAAGGCGCGGCTGGTTACCAATGCCGATGCATCCGAGGTCAGTCTCGACGGGAAATCGGCGGGACAAGTGGGGGCGGACGGGCTGACCATGGATGACCTGGGAACCACAGATCACGATCTGGAGGTGGTGCAGGACAAAGACCACCAGCGATTTGTCCTGACCTATACGCCTGCTCCGGCCCTGACGGTGTATGTGAAGTCCGATCCAAATGCCGGCACCGTTGTGGTGATCGCGGGCGAAGACGATGTACAGGTTTCGATCAACGATAAGGTGTATCGCCGCAAGACGGATCGCGGCCAGATCAGAATTCCGAACCTGCGCGTGGGTGAGTACGTAATTAGTGTCCACAAGCAGGGCTTTATCGATCCGCCGCCGCAGACGGTCGATGTCCGTAAGGCAGAGGAGACGCGAGTCGCATTTCACATGCAAGCGGTGCCAGAAATTGCGACGCTGCAGATTAAGGGCGCCCTACCGGGCACGATGGTGTACGTCGACCGGAACCTGGCGGCAGCTATCGGGGCGGATGGTGGCGCAACGATTTCAAACGTGAAGCCCGGCGATCACGTGATTGAGCTGAGCCGAGATCAGGCGCAATCCAGGCGATACCAGCGCACCTTTCACACCGGCGATGTAGTGACCTTGAGCGGTCCCGATGTGATGTTAGAAAAAGTGGTGGTGGAGAATAAACCGCCGCCTGTTCCAGCCCCAACGGCTCCGGCGACTGCACCGGCAGCGGATTCGGGCTCAAACGGAATGCAGATCGAAGGGGAGCAGGTTCGAAAAGGCGGAGGCTTTGTCGCGTACCACATTCCCAAAGTTCCGGGGCGTTATGAATTTATGGCGCAAGTGCGCAAGGGCGGATTCTTGAAGCGCGGCAAGCTGCAATTCTATGCCGGTTTTCACGATGATGACAATTATGTTCTATTCACCCTGGACGGCAAGCACGCCATCGTGAAAGAAGTCATTGACGGGAAGTCGAGGGAATTGAAAAAAATGCCGTTCAGCAGCGACTTGAACGACTGGACGCAGGTACAGGTCTCGGT
>JBARMQ010000628.1:0-12100 GCA_049802535.1 Bryobacteraceae bacterium
CAGGCGTTTCGGGACGAGTGTATTCGATGATTGCGGAAGAAATGAGCTCGCCTCAGAATCGCGGCCGCATTTTGTGGGTGCTGGCATCGAGCCGCCCGGATTTGATTGAAGTAGATTTGAAGCGGCCCGGGCGCGTGGATGTGAAAATACCACTGTTCCCGACCGCAAATGCGCGGGAGAGTTTTGATTTGATCGAGTTCCTGTGCCGATCGCGTGGCATCACGTTTCCGGCCACAACTTTGGATTTACTCGCCCCAATGCTGCCCGACTGGCTGACCGCCGGCGCGGCGGAAGCACTGGCCGTGAAGGTCTATCGGGAGACCAAGACGCGCAAGTGCGCTCCGGTGGATGCGCTCGTCAGTTCACTCGAAGACTATCGGGCGCCGGTGCCGCGAGAGATTTTGGCTTTTCAAATCCAGCTTGCCATCTCAGAGGCGAGCGATCAATCCTTTGTCCCTAACGATTTCATGTTGAAGGAAATCGCCCGATGACTTTGGATGAGATCGATGCCGTGTTAGAGGGTTGGCACCTGCGGCTGACTTCAGCGGCGCAGAATTTAATGGATTTGCATGCCCTGCCCACCTATCAGCGCCTGGCGGGAACCGACGGGCAACCCAAGGCTGCGCTCACTGGGGCGACAGCGGCGCGCGTGCACCCGATCTTGAATGCGATGGGCACGCTGTTTCAAAACTTCGATTGTTTGAAAGAGACGATTGACCGGGCAGGTTCGATACGGCAGAGCATTTCACCGCTGTTTGGCTCGGATCAAAAGGTTCGCGAGATACAGGATCTGTTGTACGGGAAGAGCGTGCGTCTTCCCTCGGTGCCTGTGCCGATGGAGCAACGGAGTCTGCTGGGCGCCGTTGAGAACGTCAGGGCCATTACCCCCGACGACTTGATGAATGCCATGGTGTACGGTTTTACGGCTGCGCGGGACACGGTTATGGCCGTGGACGCGGCGTGGGAGAAACTGGGCGCGAACATCGATCGCAGCGTGGAAGATCTGGCGCAATGCCGCGCCCAGGCCGGCCAATGGAAGATTACGGCAGCGGAATTGGACGATGCGGAAGCGGCGATTGAGACGGTACGGGCGCAGGCGGAGAGTGACCCGTTAACTTCCATCGCCCAGTACGATGCGGCGGTTGCCCCGGCGCTTGACGCGGCACATCGGGCATTCGAACAGATGCGGCAAAAGCACGCGCAAATCGCAGCAGCTTTGCAGGCAGCTGGCGTGCGGGCGCGCGAAGTGGAGCAGGCTCATAGCGAAGCGGCGGTGTGTTGGAGCGAGCGCAGGGAAAAAGTCGCGCTTGAAACGGAACCTCCCGCCCCGCAGCCACAGGAAGTCATACAGGCGCTGCTCGATTGGTTGGACAGGCTGAACCTCAGGTTTCGCGAGGGCATGCTGGACCCCATCGCCATCGGACTCGAAAGATGGAACAAATCGGCGACCGATTGCGTGAATTCAGAGAGAGCGGTCACTGCGCGTAACCGTAGCCCGCTCGAGATGCGAAATGAATTGCGCGGGCGTTTGGATGCGTTAAAGGCCAAAGCTCGGGGGCGTGGCGTGGCGGAAAATAGTGAGCTTTCGAAGCTGGCTTTGGAGGCGAGCGATATACTTTTTGACCGGCCGACGCCGCTGGAGAAGGCCTCCAAGCTGGTCATCGATTACGAGCGCACGTTGAACCGCGCAACGTCCGCACCGGTCAAGGATTCCCCATGAAGGTTCGCTGCCGCCAAATTGGTTGTACCGGAACCATTGAGGACGGTTATTGCAATATCTGCGGACTGGCAGCCTCCAAAGGCGATAGCGCCCCGAGTTCGCTCGCAGTATCAGGTTCAGTCGTCACCGGTACCGGCTCATCGCCCCGCAGCCGCTCGACGACTGGTTCTAAGCGCGCGCGCCGTACGTCGTCAAGAACGCAGCGTCAACTCGGCGCCGGCCTGATTACCCTTCCGGAACTGCCGTCTACCGATCCGGAGCGAGCGGTTCTGATTGATCCGGTTGTGCCCGAGGGAAAGAGAATCTGCGCGAATTGCGGCAATTCGTTGCGTCGCGAGGCGGGATTTTGTGGCAAATGTGGTCAACGCTATGCCTTCACGCCAACCTTAAAACCGGGCGACGTGATTGCTGGGCAGTATGAAGTAAAGGGCGCGCTAGCTTATGGCGGTCTCGGATGGATCTACCTCGGTTTCGACTCGATACTGGGGCGATACGTCGTACTCAAAGGCCTGCTCAATGCGCATGACGAATCGAGCGCGGCGGCGGCGGTAGCGGAACGTAAGTTTCTGGCTGCCGTTAAGCACCCCAATATTGTCGGCATCTACAACTTTGTTCAACACGGCGCCGAAGGCTTCATCGTGATGGAGTACGTCGGCGGAAAAACGATAAAATTGATCCGGCAGGAGCGCGGTCCGCTCCCCCCGGCGGAGGCGCTCGCTTATATCCATCGCATTCTGGGCGCATTTTCGTATTTGCATCGGCAAGGCTTTGTCTATTGCGATTTCAAGCCGGACAACATCATGCTCGAGAAGGATGACGTCAAGCTGATCGATCTCGGTGGTGTGCGCCGTTTGGACGATCCGGCGGGCGATATCTACGGCACTGTGGGATATAGCGCTCCTGAAGCGGGCGAAGGACCGACAGCGGCTTCCGATCTGTTCACGGTGGGGCGCACGCTCGCGGTGTTGTTGACTACGATTCACGGGTTTTCTAAGGAGCACCGGTACAGTTTGCCGACTCCGGCCGAAGAGCCGCTGTTTGGTCAACAAGAATCTCTTTACCGGCTGTTGCTGAAAGCGACGGCGGAGAAACCTGACGACCGCTTTGAATCGGCGGATGCTATGGCGGATCAGGCCCTAGGGGTGTTGCGCGAAATTGTTGCGATTGAAAGCCATTCACCGCGGCCAGCTACCAGCGCGATTTTTGGTCCTGACCTGGTGGCACTCGATACGGGCGGCGATTTGGAGCCGGTGATGCCCGACCCATTGCTGCTTCCAATTCCAACTTTGGATATGAACGATCCGGCGGCGCGCCACATTATAAATGCGGGCGCAATACTCGATCGCGATAAACGTATCGCGGCGCTCCGTCAGGCACAGCAACATCTGCCAGCCTCGCGTGAAGTTCGTTTACGCCTGGCAGCGGAGCTCGCGGCCGGGAGTTATTTTGAGGCATCCGCCACCGTGCTGCAAGAGCTGGAACAAGAAGATCCATGGGACTGGCGGGTATTGTGGTACCAAGGGCGGCGCTTGTTGTTGCAGCGTAGTCCGTCAGAGGCGCAGAAGGTTTTCGATCAGGTTTATTTCGATCTGCCGGGTGAGTTGGCCCCGAAGCTAGCGTTGGGGCTTTCGGCTGAGTTGGCAAATAATTTTCCCCTCGCGATCAGGATGTATGGCTTGGTTTGCGCGACCGATCCCGGAATGGTGTCGGCTGCGTTTGGGCTTGCACGGTGTTATAACGCGCTGGGGGATCAACATTCCGCTGTGAACGCACTGGAGCGCGTTTCGCCCAGTTCCGCGCTGCATGCGCGAGCGCGTGTAGAAGCGGCCCGAATCCTGATCGGATCCAGTGCTATCTACAGCCGCAACGGAAAGAATGGAACACGCCATCCGCCGGCCGGTCCTGTGCTGATGGATCTTGCGGCCGCGTCTTCAATTTGCGAATCGCTCACGCTCGAGGGCGTGAGCCGGCATCTCCTGCACCAACAGGTCTTGCGGGTCGCGCTTAACATGTTGACGTCGAAAGCGGTGGGGCCGAATTCCTCAATCCGAGTGCTGGGCGGACCACTCGAGGAAGCACGCGTGCGGGAAGCATTGGAGCGATCCTTGCGTGCGTTGGCTCGAATGGCGAATGGCGACGAACGGATCCGTCTAGTGGACGAAGCAAACCGCGTGCGTCCCTGGACACTGATCTGATGTTGAGGACTTCTTCGATATGCAATGTCCCAGTTGCGTAGCAGAAATTCCCGACGACGATCTGTTCTGCGAAAGCTGTGGAAGCCGCGTGCAGGCGGAAGCGGAGGCCGTGCCGGAGCCTGAGGGGGAATGTCCCTGCTTTACGGGCCCTAGCGAATTGGATGAGGAAGGGTACTGTTTGCGCTGCGGCCGGCGCGTGACTCGACCCGCTGAAGATCACATGGAATCGGAATTATCGGCGGATCTCGCGGCTGTTTCCGACCGTGGATTGCATCATCACTCGAATGAAGACCGGTTTGCAATCGGCGTAGCGGACGGATGGCGCCTGTTAGTGGTATGCGATGGCGTGTCGAGTTCGCCTGAAGCCGACAAAGCGGCGGCACAAGCGGCACAAGCGGCACTGACCGCAATGCAGACAGATTTGGCGAACGGTTTGGATGCAATTGGGGTGGTAAAAAACTCTGTGAAGGCTGCGTCCGCCGCGGTCGCGGTGTTAGGCCTGGATCGAAGAGAGGCGCCGTCGACCACCATTGTGTCGGCTGCCGCATCCGAGGAAAAGATTGCCATTGCCTGGATCGGCGACAGCCGTGCGTACTGGATTGCCGAAGGCCAAACACATCAATTGACGACCGACCACTCGTGGCTGAATATGGTGCTCGAACAAGGCGAGATGGAGCGGGCCGAGGCGCAGCGTTCACGCAATGCCCACGCGTTGACTCGATGGTTGGGACTTGATTCCGACCCCGAAGATCCAGACACTGTTTTGCATGAGAGAAAGGGCGATGGAGTTTTGTTGCTCTGTTCGGATGGACTGTGGAATTACGCCGATAGTGAGCCAACGATGAACGATCTATTACGGCAATCCGCTGAAGCTGGCGATACGGCGCTGGAGATGGCGCGGCATTTGGTGGAGTATGCCATCGCGGAAGGTGGCCGCGACAACATCACGGCGATTGTGGCGCGAAGGAGAAGCGAGGGGGCGCCCAGCGAGCCACCCGAGGAAACAAATGAGCAATAACTTCAAAGCAGAAGTATTTCAGAATCAATACGTGCCGCAGGGCGCCGACGAAATTCACGCCATTATGACCGTAACGGCGGCAGAAGGCGTGGGCGCCGCGAATTCGATGCTGCAGGGCGGCCGCTTATTCGGGATTATTTGCGACGTTTCCGGATCAATGGAAGGCGGCAAAATCATAGCGGCCAGAAACGCGATGATTCAGTTGATCGACCTGCTGCCGGCCGACTGCGCCTTTTTCGTGGTTACGGGGCAAGCGATTGGGAACACGCTGTGCCCGATGATGCTGGCGACGCAGGATGCCAAAGCTCGGGCGATTGCGGCCGTGAGACAAATCAAAGCTGGCGGAAGCACCTGCATCTCGTTTTGGTTGAAAGCGGCGCTGGACCAATTTCGGCTAGCGCCGAACGCAATGCGGCAGGCTCTGCTGTTAACCGACGGCCAAAACGAAGGTCACGATGAAGATCCCTTGAAAGCTGCGCTAAAGCAATGCGAAGGAGTCTTTCAATGCGATTGCCGCGGCGTCGGCACGGATTGGAAAGTAGACGAGCTGCGCCTGATTGCAGGCGTTTTGCTGGGAACAGTTGACATCATCGCCCAGGCCGCGCAGATGGAGATGGATTTCAAACGCATCCTCGCCAAGGCTTTAGGCAAAAGCGTCGGTGACGTATCGTTGCGCCTGTGGGCTCCGGCAGGCGCGCAGATTCTGTTCTGCAAACAAGTGAGTCCGGAAATTGTCGATCTGACGACGCGCATGCGGCAGGTGAGCCCCCAAGTTCGTGAATACCCGACCGGCGCGTGGGGCAAGAACGAAACCCGCGACTACCATTTCTGCATCAAGGTGAAAGCCGGCAATGTGGGGGACGAGGTATTGGCAGGACGCGCCAGTCTGGTTTACACGCTAGACCGAGTGGAGAACAAGGGCGCTGAGGCGCGGATTCTCGCCATCTGGACCGACGACGAGGCGAAGTCGGCAAAGATCGATCGAGTAGTGGCGCATTACACGGGTCAAGCGGACTTAGCGGACTCAATTCAACAAGGTCTGGACGCCCGCGCGCGTGGAGATCTGGACCAGGCCACGGCATTACTTGGCAAGGCGGTGCGGGTCGCGCATGCTTCGGGCAACGAGGCCACTGAGAAACTGCTGCGGGGCGTGGTAGACGTGCAAGACGCTGAAACCGGCACCGTCCGCTTGCGAGCGGATGTCGCCAAGGAAGACGAAATGGCTCTCAACACGCGATCGACAAAAACGACGCGGCTGACGCGGAGCTAAAAGAAGGTAGGAATATGGCTGCATTTCATGCTTGTCCCAAAGGGCACCAATCTTCCGAATCGGACTTTTGTTCCGAATGCGGCGCAAAGATACAAGGCGCGCCCATCGCGTCCGGTAACGGCAGCGGGAGTACCGTTACTTCGAATTGTCCGGATTGTGGCGCGCCAGTTCCGACAGACGGATCCATCTTTTGCGAAATTTGCGGATACAACTTTCGAACGCGAGCGCATGGCCAGATACCGATGCGCACCGATACGCCCGCCGCTCCGGTCATGAGCGCCGCAGTCCCAACTCCGGCGCCTCCGACTGTCTCGGCTTCGGCTGTAGATCCCACACCAGCGGCGCCGGCCACCGTGCCGGCTCAAGTGAGTGTAATTCAAGCCGAACCGTCACCGGTCGTTTCATCGCCACCAGTTGCATCGCCCGTAGACGCATCGTCGCCGATGGGAGCAGGGGCTTCCGGGCAGCCGATGGCAACAATCGAGCTGATGGTCACGGTCGATCCGTCGCTCCGCGAGTCCAATAGTCCCGAGGCTCCCGCGATTGGCGTTCCGCAAGTCGTCCCTTTAGATAGACCAGTCGTGTTGATCGGCCGCCGGAGCGACACGCGCGCGATTTTTCCAGAAGTCTCGCTTGACCAGGATACAGCCGTTTCCCATCGTCACGCCATCCTGACGCGCTCAGCTGATGGAGGGATTACGTTGCGCGATATCGGATCCGCGAACGGCACGCGGCTAAACGGTCGCGATGTTCCGCCGATGACGGATGTGGCGATTCACGACGGCGATCAGGTGACATTAGGACACTGGACGCGAATCGCCGTTAAAGCGAAAGCGTAGCGTTCCGATTATCTTATGGGATCAATAGCAGGGCTCCCGCCGGGCGCACCGGCTCCGCAGGTGGCGAAGCCCCTGTCCACGTTTGAACGCTTTCAATGGAATCTCTATTTTCTACTGGCTTTTGACGCTTTGTTTTTGATTGCCGTTCTAGGGGCTGGCTACGTCCATCGAGAAGCGCTGCAAACAATTGGCCGTAATTCGGCGCCGAGCATTATTGCAGCGCAACACATCAAATCGGCGGTTGCGGCAATAGATGCCAACGCCGCGGACGAACTGCTGGTCAAACCCATGGAAGGAGCCGCTTTTCGCACTAACTATGTTCGCGCTCGCGATGAAGCGGGCGAGGGATTGATCGCCGCGGCGGAAAACATTACGTATGGCGATTCGGAACGCATTCCGATTGACCATTTGGAAACCGGCCTCGGCGATTACGAGAGCGCGGTACAGCGTGCGATCGACCTGCACGACCGCAACGACCCCGCCGCGATTGATGCTTATCAAGTGGCCGCCCGCATCGCAGACGACAAGCTGCTGCCGGCGGCGGATTCGCTGGACGACGCCAATCTGAATGTGATGGAGCGCGCATATGCTGTCGCGAAATCGCGCGATTCGATCGTGCGCTTGGCAGCCATGGTCGCGGGATTTCTTTTGCTGGCGGCGTTGATATATGTCCAGGGTTTGATCAGTGAGCGAACGCGCCGCACATTGAATTTGCCATTGGTGGTTGCGACACTCGCAGCCTTCTTGTACATGGCGTTCGCCTATCGTGCCTTAACGACCGAAGCCAACAGCCTGAAGATCGCCAAAGAGGATGCGTTTCGATCGATACACTTGCTGTGGCAGGCCCGCGCGAATGCCTACGTGGCTCGGGCCCATCTCAGCCGCTATTTGTTGGGCGGCGCCGAAGCCGAGGCAGACAGTAAAGCTTTTCTAGATGCGGCGGGGCGAGTCGCCGCTCTACCTGTCGGTGAAACCTTTGACCAAGTAGCATCGCAGGCCACCGATAATCGCCGCGTAGAAAACTTCACGGGCTATCTGGCGGAGGAACTACGAAACATCACATTCTATGGGGAACTCGATGCGGCCCAAGAGACGCTTCGGACTTGGGGCCAAACCGCCACAATGTACGGCAACGTCTTGGCGCTCGAACGAACTGGGCAGAAAGCGCAGGCGATCAAACTCTGTACCGGTCTGGATTCAACAAACAGCGGAGCGTTCCGGCGCTTCGACAGTTCGCTGGGCCAAACGCTTGACATCAATCAACACGCTTTTGACGATGCGGTGAATCGGGGTTTCGCGGCATTATCATTTTTTGAACTGACGGCTTTCATTGCCGCGACTTTGATCGCCGCTCTGTGTGTATTGGGGGTGTGGCAACGCCTGCGCGAATACCTGTAAGGGTGATCCTCGGATTCGTGCGCACGGAAGCGCTATTTAGGGTGGATGTTCAAACAGACCGTCAATTCGTTGTCGAACTTTAAATCGTAGTTCCACTTCTGCATGGCGGCAAAGAAGACGCTTTTGCAGTCTTCGTCGTGCAACTCGATGGCGATATTGCGCACTGCCGCGAGCCACGAGGTGTCGGCGGCAAATATTTTCAATTCAGCCCACTCAACATCCATCTTCACGATGTCGACCGTGAGATTGCGATCCCTCCACGACCTCACACTAATACAGGAAAACAGACGCCAGCTAAAAGCCGATGGCCTAGAATGCAAACCGTACTTGCAGGTCCATGCGGCGCTGCTCGCTAGAGGTCTGTTCGGCAGAGAATCCACCCGTGATGCCGAGCGATTGCAGGAAGTAGGGCGAAGTAATAGAGCCGTTCGGCGTATTCAAGTTCGCGTGGTTCAGAATATTACGGACATTGGCCGAGACTGTAATATTAAAGCGATGTTCTGTTAGGGCATCGCCCATGCCACGGGGGCCGCCTCCGCCGAAGCCGCCGCCATGACCACCGCCATGACCGCCACCGCCACCCGCGTGGGCGCCGCCGGCAGTGCCTAAGAACTTCGTAGTTCCAAATCCCCAGGTCTTGCTGAGTCGCAGGTTAATACCGACGAAACCTGGACCATCACCCGCATTACGGGCCAAGATTGGTTGGCCTACCTGCGGGACAGGATCGAGGTAACCGTAAGGAGTGGAAATGATGCCAGGTCCGGGTCCGCTCGCAACGCCCGGCCGCTCTGTATAGGCGTTGGTTTCATAAAGGTCTGTGCCAGTGGTTATATCGAACGGTGCGCCAGACCGGATGATGATGAAGGGAGAAAGCCGCATGTTCCACTTCATCGAGTAACTGCCGCCTAAGAACAAGAAGTTGTGAATGTCAGTCGAAGCGCGGCCATAATCAGCTCCAATGTTGTAGGGATCCGCCGGTTGTGTTCCCAAACCATCGGTATCACTATTGGCGTGCCCGAATGCGTACCGCGTAAACAGAGTGAGGGACTTGAGCTGCATGTTTACGCTGGTCATCAACTGGTTCTGTCGATAGATTCCCACCGATTCGAAGTCGTAGATATTTCCCAACGCAGGATAAGGCCGTTGGCCTACCAAAGCTCCATTCGCCGCGGCCGTCGCTGGAAAATCAGCGGCAGTTAGATAGGGCGAATTGATGTTGACTGTCAGGGGTTCATGATTGCCTCTGGAATTTGTGTAGTTCAGAGACATATTGATGTGCCTGGTGATCTGCCGTTCCAAGCCCACCGCCGTCTGCATCAGGTACGGAGAATGGAAATGGCTATCGATCTCATAAATGTTGTTGTTCGAGGTCGAAGCTTGAAGTCCAGCGACCGAGGGAGGTGTCGGAAACGAGCTGGGGTCATCCACCACATAGGACACTTGGTTGCTATTGAGTCCGAAGCGTTCCGTTTCAAGAACGTTGGTTGCAGCAAATCTTTCGTAGAAGATTCCAAATCCCCCGCGAATAACAGTTTTCGCTGCGCCCTTACCGCCTTTATTGTCGGGAGACCAGGCAAACGCGACGCGAGGCGCCCAGTCGTGCTTGTCGGGAATATCATTCTGCGACTCAAAGCGCAGGCCGAGACTTAGCGTGAAATTCGGCCTGAGCCGCCAGTCGTCCTGCACGAATGGTCCGTAATCGAGTTGATGAAAGCCAATGTAGGGGGTGCCGACATTCTGCTCATACCGTGAAGGGCCATAGCCGAGGGCCTGCGCCTGCTGGAAGCTGTAGTTGTATTGATTTATCAACATCTCAAGCGTTGCGTACTGCTGAATGGATGTGACCTGTTGCATTTGGCCAGTGGACTGGCCATTTAGAACAGAGTACGCCTGGCCTCCGCTAAAGATGTACTGGCCGAAAAAGTCCTTCTCTGAGGAATCGTCGATGACGTTCGCGCGTATCCGTAGGCCGAACTTGGTCACATGAGCGCCCCACGTCACCGACGTGTAGTTCTGAAGCTCGTAGTTCTGTTGAAGGTCGTAGGAATGGCCAAACCCAGACCCGCCGTTCTGAACGAATGCGCTGCTTACGTTGATGGTAGGCGCGGTATCTACAGATGTCTCATTGGTCCGCTCCCGGTCATATTGGAAATGCGTTTCGTTGACGACGTGGGTGTTGACGACGTCCGTTTCCACCACCTGTGCGCTCTCTTCGGTGGTCGATTGACCATATCCGGCCGAAGGAAGATTGAATCCACTAACGCCAGTGAGCGCGAGGTCGTTCACCAAGTACACATACCGGACACTTAGCGTATTGTTTTGGTTCAGCTGGGTATCAAGACGCGGACTCACCGTCGTCCGGCGCTGTGGCGTGGGTTGAAACGAATTGTAAGGCTCAATATTGAAGGCGTTGGGAGCGAGCGCATTGCCATTGAGAACAAAAGGCAAAATGGACGCAACGATGATTCCGTTGTCATCGATCTGCCGTCGCTCCACATCGATGAAAAAGCTTGATTTCTTTCCGATCGGACCACTGACGTTGCCTCCGTATAGCTGCGACCGGAACGGCGGATTTACGTTGAGGAAGGGGTTGCGTGAATTCCAAATATCATCGCTAATGTCATACATGCCCTGTCCGTGAAACTTGTCGCTACCTGGTTTGGTAAAGATCTGAATGCGTCCAAACCCGAGCTTGTCGAACTCCGCCGAGAACGGATTTGAGTTAATCCGAATCTCCCGAATGGATTCCTTTGGCGGCAGCCGGCCCCCTGTGAAGCCGTCAATATAGATCTGGTTGCCGCCAGGACCGGCGGACGGTCCTGCCAGGGCGGTCAAGTCAGCCTGAAGATCGTCTGGGTCATCCGGCAGCGCGTCCAGATCCTCCTTCTTAAGAACGATAGCGCCAACATTGTTTGACGGATCGGTACTTACCTGCAGGTTGGTGCTCTCACTGACGGTGACTTCTTCCTTCTGCGTCTCGGGCACCATTACGATGTTGCCCGTTGCGGGCTGTCCTGAGGCAACGCTGATGAGAACCGCGCCGTTCTGTTGAAGACCCTTGAAGGTCGCACTCACCGTGTAGGTTCCCGGCGCAACGCCGCGGAAGGTATAGGCGCCATCAGCGCTCGTAGTTGCCGTCTTCGCCTGTTGCCCAGAGCTGTCAACAAGACTGACGGTGGCGTTCGGAATGACTCCGCCGGTGTCGTCCTTAACGGTGCCCTGGACAACGCCGCTGCCTGCGCTCGAAGAGCGCCGGCCTTGCGCTGCCGCTCCGGACCCGGAAGAGGGTGGAGGCGCTGGCGTTTGTGCCAGCATGACGCTGGAGAGTCCCAACGCTGCGATCAGTACACAGATTCTGCGATTGTTCATGCAACCTCAAAGAGAATTTAAATTACCTGTTGCTGCCGCATGTTCGCTATTCGGGGACGGAGAGGTCACCCAAGCTCCACATGCTATTAAGGGCGGAACTTTGACCGCCACGTGACGGAGCGGATTGGAAGATCGGCTCCACTCCCGAAATGATGTTGGTGGCGACCAACTGAGAATTTGCGCCGGCAGACCCAGCCGAGACGACGACCGCCTGACCGGGCTTCAGATCGGTCACCGGAATTCTGGGCAAGTGTTCGATCATTTGCGTAAGGTCGCCGCGTCCCATTCCCC
>JBARMQ010000629.1:0-1516 GCA_049802535.1 Bryobacteraceae bacterium
CCTCCGACACGACGCGAATCGATTGGCAGGGGTTAGTCGAACTCGACGGCAAACAGTGGCCTATTCAGAACGACCACGCGGTGCTGGTTCCTGCCGGCAAACATCATCTGCGGCCTGGTATCGCCCAGCCGGCGGTCACTCTGGCCGACTTCAATGGTCAGGTCCGGTCAGCCGCCGTCACTGCGCATGGGCTCGATCTCGCCTATAGCAGCGCCAGCCGTGCAATTGTGGTCTTCGGATCCCCGGTTTCGTCTATCGAGCTGGATGGCTTGACCTATTGGACCGCGATAAAAGGCGATCCGGAAACCAGCATTTTGCTGCCCGCCGGTCAGCATCTGCTCACCTTCACGCGATAACGTGCTCAACCGTAGTCAGCACACCGCCCGCCGCCACGAAGCGCTCCAACATCTCGCGTTCGGCCTGCGCATCGAGTGCCTTGATGGCATCGGTAACCAGCTCCACTCGTGCACCTGTCGCCAAAAGCCCCATGGCAGCGTATGAGACGCAGAATTCGGTCACCACGCCGTAAAGCACATACCGGTCAGCTCTCAAATACTCAAGCAACGCCGGCAAATTCGGATTTGTAAAGCAGTCCAGTTTTTGTTTTTCGACTACATATTGCCCGGTTGCCTGGAAATCCGTATTGCGCGGATCTGTGGTCACCGTTTGCGACTTCGGCAACTGCGTCACCGCCGCCTTTTGCTGGCCAGTTGTGTCTAAAACACAGTGCGGCGGCCAAGCCTTGAATTCCGGATCGTTTTCCGAATGCGCATCCGCTGTCGAGACGATGGAAATTCCGTGGTTGGCCGCATACTTGGTCAGCTCTCGGAGTTGCGGCACAATGGTCTCGGCGCCCGGTGCGTAGAGCGCCCCCGCCGGATAGAGAAAATCTAGTTGCGTATCGACGTCAAAGAAAACGGTCTTCAAAAGCTTGCTCTGCCTACTCCAAACTATCTCGTGAATTGGTACTCGCCGCGCAACTCTTCCGCTAATGTGTTCAATCGACTGCTGATGTCCACCGGGTAGGGAGACATTTCCTCCAACGACCTCAATTCAGCAGGAAGCGCATCGATAGCCGCCATTGCGGAATGCCGAATAGCCGCCGCAGACGGCAACGGTTCCAGCAATTCACCCTTGATGATGATCGGCCTTACCAGCGGCCGCCCTGTGAATTCTTTGTCGCACTCGTTATACAGCGAAATCACGTCGCGATCGGAATACCGGTACACTTGCTTCGCCGCGGGAAGCGTACTCTTCTCTTCGCTGTACTTCGCCGTGTAGTGCAGAGCCTCACCCATCCGAAGCTCCACAAGCTTGTAAATGGCCGCCAGCGATGGCGCATCGCCCGACGTTGCAAGCTGTGTACCCACTCCGAACGCATCGATTGGCGCGCCTGAAGTCACCAGCTCTGCAATTCGATATTCGTCCAGATCATTCGTCGCGAAGATTTTCGCTTCCTTTAAGCCGCCCGCATCCAGAATGCGCCGCACCTGGTGCGAGAGCGCACCTAAGTCGC
>JBARMQ010000630.1:0-2177 GCA_049802535.1 Bryobacteraceae bacterium
TACCCCAGCCGGAACGAATGGCTGGCCGGACACTCCAAATCAATACGACCAGCATGAGGGCGGAAAATAAAATGCCTCCCTCCGCGGTCCATTCCAGCCAATCGTTATGCGCGCGGTTGACATACGTGCCGTCGTCGTAGCGGGCAAATTTGGGATACACCGGCACGTACGTTCCCAACCCCCAGCCAAGCAACGGATGTGCGCGGATCATAGCGAGCGACGATAGGTTTATCTGCCATCGCGGACCAAGCTGATCTCTCTGCTCTAACTTTGCTTGCGTTTCGTGAAAGCCCGCAACCAGGACGAAGACCACCGTTAACGCTACTGCCGCTCCTAATGCTGGGAAGATTGCGGCACGCCGGTTCTTCATGTAGGCAAGCGGCAAAATGGTCAGCACTTCCAGCAGAACCAGCAGCAGGCCGGCTCTGGAACCGCATGCCGCCACTGACCCAACTTGCATCCCGCCGAGAAGTAGAAATAGATAATTCGGTTTCCGATGAATCAGCCCCAGCCATAACGTGACCGGTAGCGACAATTCGATGAACGCAGCGAAGTTGTTGTGATATCCGAAGGGGCCGAAAATTTCCGCCCATCTGCTCTGGAAGATCCAATAGTATCTGTTGGTGTGAGAGCCCTGCTGCAATAGCTCCAGCAGGCAAACGGCGCCGCCGAAGATCGCGAACCCAGTGCGAAAATGGCGCGCGACCGATCTCGATTGAAATACCTGGACTGCAACTAACGCAATCAGTCCCGCGACCAGCCAGAACAAGGTCGCAAACCATCCGAAATTTACGATTTTTGTCGGCGCCCACAAAGTCTGCGCCGCTCCGTAAGCCGCCATTAAGAGCAGGCAAACCGGAGGGACGGCCAGTACCAGCCGGTCTCGGAACGACGTCAAAAGGTAAATCGCGCCGAGGCCAAGCGCGACTGCGCCTAAAATGCTGCGCTGTAACTCAAGATCGTCGAGTGTCGACAGCGTGTACGCCGCCAGCACGGCAAAGAGGCCGATGGCTCCAATTTGATGGATTCGCTTGTAATTTGAGTGAGTGACGGGCGGATCTTGCGCGCCGGGAGACGACATCTTTATTGCTACTTTACTCCAGCGTGCTAAGTTGTCGTCGAAAGTGAGCCGGAGAGAGCTCGAGCGCCTCGTACGCTGACGAACGATCATATTGAACGCAAAGCAGGTAATGTCGCTTAAAGTAAATTGCCAAAGGGCCGCAGTTCGGCAGCCGTAACCAGGCCGATACGGGTGAGAGTATGTAGGTAATCGTCGACCGTAAACGGCGGCTTCTTCAGCCGGCGCCGTATCTTCTTGATACAGCTGCAAAAAACACCTGGTGCCCGATTGAGGTGATCGTACAGAAATTCGTCCGGGTGCTGGCGGTGAATCCCAAACGGCGCCAGCGCCGTCATCGGGAAGTCTTTTAGATTTGCCGTCACAATCACATCGCAATGTCCAACGATTGCTGCCGCGAGAATGTGGCGATCCTTCTCGTCGGGCAGCTCCAGCGATGGAATCAGCCCTGCATACCCGGTTACCGAACAGTCACGCGTTGCCGTGTCCATGAGATCGCGCGTCCGTTCCAGAGCAGCCCGGTCGCGGTGCGGTTCATTAGTCAATAGGTTTTCGATCCACTCCCGGTGAATGTCAGCTGTCCATTTCGCCTTGTATAAATCTGTCACCGCGAGCTGCAAAAGCAGGTCGCGCAAGGGTGCAGGATACAGCACGTTAGCGTCTAGCAACGCTGTGTCATTGCTCACGGGCCGATATAGCCCATATCACTTTCCTGAGCCTCAGCCGTCAGCTGATCCAAGATGGCTTCGCGCTCCTGATCGATCCGGTCCTTATAGGCCATCACATCATCAATCAGTATTCGGCGATGCTTGCCCACCAGATGGTGCGGGATTGCCTTATCTTCTAAAAGCTTGATGAGGAACGGGCGGGATACATTCAAAACGCTCGCGGCCTCTACGGTCGTGAGCTCGGCGTTCTCGGGAATGAGAGTGATGCCACGACCCGCTGCCATGGCTTCCAGGATGTCCATCAACAGGGCGACCGCACCGGCGGGTAGTTCGATGGGCTGCTCTTGTCCAGCTTCCGTAACACGCAGAGACAAAGATTTCTTTCGCCGTGCGTAATGAGCCAGATGTTGGCCGGAGATGCGGGCCAACGT
>JBARMQ010000631.1:0-6548 GCA_049802535.1 Bryobacteraceae bacterium
ACTCACCGCGGCCAGATGGGCGACGCCCTGAACAACCTCACAAACGCCCAGGCGGAAGGCATGCCGTTCGATCCGCGCGAACTTGGGTTCGATTTTTCATACGACGACGTGATTGCCTACAGCGATACGATCCGCCGCAAAGGTCTCGTCCAACGCGGCGCCTTCTATTCCGACAAGAAGAAGAAAGCCGCATAGGTCACTTCGATTGGGTTCGTTTTTGCGGCTCCTGCGCCACCAGGCTCTTCAGCGTGGCCACATCTTTCAACTCATCGCCGGGCTCATCCGCCGGTGTCTCCAAAATGAAGGCTTTTCGATGCAGTTTGGGATGGTTCAAAATGTGGCGAAAGCCCTCCAAGCCGATATTGCCGGCGCCAATATTGGCATGCCGGTCGAGATGTGATCCCAACTCCGCTTTCGCGTCATTGGCGTGGATCACGGGGATGTGCTGCCAGTCAAGTTCCGTGGAGATTTGCTTCACCAAAGCTTCTAATCCCGCCCTGGCGGCAATGTCCGATCCTGCAACATAGCAATGGCAGGTGTCAATGCAGTAACCAACGGGAATATCTAAGTACGGCCCTAATGAGTTGGCGTATGATGGCCAGTTCCTCAAACTGGCGCCTAGTTGCGCACCGGCGGCCGCCATGTTTTCGAGTAGCCGGCCAACCCCTCAAGCCAGAAAACCGCGGTGCCGCTCCCCTTGAATGGAAGAACCGGGCAAATCCAAATCTCTTCCAGACAACCATTTTCCCGGAAAACGGGGACATAACCGGCCTCCGGGATTTAGTCAATAGAGGGCTTGGTTTGCCTGAATGCCCGTTTTCGCGTACCTTGAAGGGCATGGAAGTACATTTCACGCCAGAGCAGGAAACGCAGCTTTCCAAAATCGCCAGCTACGCCGGGACCGATCCCGAGCGATTGGTGAAGGACGCAGCTTTACGTCTGCTACAGGAAGAGGCCCGCTTTCGCGCCGCCGTGCATGAAGGTATCGCACAGGCCGACCGGGGCGAGTTCATTGAAGAAGAGGAAATGGACCGCCGCCTAGAAGAGATGTTGCGCTCTTAGAATGCGTATCCGCTGGACGCCAGCCGCCGCAGCGGACTTGCAGAGCATTAACGATTACCTCAAAGAACACCATCCGAGCTACCGCGAGCCGACCATGCGGAAGCTGTACGGGACTATCCGTGCCCTGAAAGAATGGCCGGGACGTGGCCGGCCCGGACGCGAAGAAGGAACCCGAGAGATTTTATTTCCTCCCACACCCTATGTAGCGGTGTACCGTGTAAAAGAGCAGAACATAGAAGTCATGCGGGTTTATCACGCGGCACAGGAACGGCCTTGAAAGATGCCCAGCACTGTTGCGAATGTTGTAACCGCCATCGCCATATTTACCCGGCCTTTTTCAATCCGGAATCACGCCTTTTCGCATGTTAGCGTCGGATTAGCGCGCAGGGCGTTGCCCATTGTGCGCCACCTTCGCCGCACAGGTCTCGTCCAACGCGGCGCCTTCTATTCCGACAAGAAGAAGAAAGCCGCATAGGTCACTTCGATTGGGTTCGTTTTTGCGGCTTCTGCGCTACCAGGCTCTTCAGCGTGGCCACATCTTTCAACTCATCGCCGGGCTCATCCGCCGGAGAAGGACGGGCTACCACCGTGTGTGCCGAGGCTTGGGCCGCCGGGATAGCCGATTAGCGTGAGGTGGCGGCTAAGTTATAATCAAAAGCTTTTCAATGTCTTTTCTCCAACTAAAGGTTGTTCTAACTGTTTTGTTTGCCGCCTCTCAAATGGCCGGTGCGGCTTCCGCCGGCTCGGACACTTCGTCCTCAAGCGCTTATCTGCTGCAAACGCCCCCGACACTTAGCTTCGACGACCTAGAGAAGTTGGCGTCAATCGACCCAATCCCGGCTCGCCTCAAAGAAAAGCTGGATGGACTTTTGACAAAGCCTTTTATCAGTAATGAAGCGAAGGGGCGCGGAGCGGTCCCTAAGGCCCCGCATGTGCCCGAACTCGGCCCAGTATTGCGCATCGCGGAGTGGAATATCAATCGTGGGGAGAACGAGTCAGAGGTCGAACTCGCGCTGACTGACTCAAGCCGCTTTCTGGCGGCCGCCCGAAACAATCCTTCCATGATGGAGAGCGACCTGAGGCGTGCGGCCGACGAATTAAACGAGCTAAACGGCGCAGATGTCGTCGTGTTGGACGAAGTCGATGACGGAGTCAAACGTACGAAGTACAGGAATGTTGCGCGCGACCTTGCCAAGGCCTTGAACATGAATTACGTCTATGGAGTCGAGTTCATTGAGCTCGATCGCATTTACTTAGGCATGGAAAAGATGGACCAGGCCGACAAATTCAGTCACGCCGCCGGCGAAGTGTTTCATCTCGAGCCGAGCCGGTATTTGGGTCTCGAAGGCTCCGCGATTCTTTCGCGATACCCGATCCACGACGCCCGAATTGTAAGGCTTCCTCAGCGGTACGACTGGTATCACCAGGAAATCAAGGCAATCTCCGACGTCGAGAAGGCAAGGCGTTGGACGTCCGAACAACTCTTTGAAGAGCGGATTACCCGGCAGGTTCGACGCGGGGGAAGAATGGCGATGGTGGTTGACTTGGAAGTCCCGCAATCTCCGACCGGCCTAGTGACAGTTGTGTGTCCGCATCTGGAAGATTACACTACCCCTGCGGGCCGTCTTGAACAATTGGACTTCTTACTCGGCGAAATACAGGACATCTCAAATCCAGTTGTTCTCACAGGAGACTTCAATACAACAGGGCGCAGCGCACGGCCCATTACCGTTCGCCGGGAAATTCTGAAGTACTTGAAAGATTATCGATTTTGGATTCGCCAAGTATTGTTTTTGGTTGCTCCCGTTCCGGGGTTAGGTTACGTCTTCCATGCCGTCAACTACTTCAAGAATTATCACGATCCAAGTGCTTTCAACGTGCCCATTCTCTTAGGAAATCGCTCGAAAAAGCTGTTCGACCACGTAGAGAATTTCCAGTTCAAGGACGGAGGGACTTTCGATTTTGCAGGAAACAAGAAGGCGAGTTATCGTCGTCATGGGAAGACATTGGCCAGCAGCAATCAGCGAGCCTGGAAAGGGTTCACCCCTACTTTCGCGTTTAAGCGCACATTCAAGGGATTGGTGGGCCGATACAAAATCGATTGGTTTTTCATTAAGCGGCCGGAGGCGAAGCAAAGTTCCAGAGAGGATGAAAACGCTAGCTTTACGCCGCACCTGGGCCGCACTTTGCAGCTTGTGAACGACGGGCTGGAACCGCGAATATCGGATCACTGCCCAATCACTGTAACTTTGCCGCTTGGCACAGCCGATCGGCCGTTACGAAAGGATTCCGCGACCCAACCTTAATTGCTATGGCGATGTAGTAGAGCGGCATGAACACACCAACCAGTGCGCCAGCGTTAGGGCCCAGGAGTCTGCCTGGAGCTGAGCCTCTCTCGACGCCCACACGATGGAGGCGAGTTCTTCTGAGTGTTGCGTGGATCATAGCCGGCCTATCGTTGGCCAGCGAGGCGACAGCGTTTTTGGTCTTTTATTGGCCACAAAAGCTTGCGCGATCGTCACCACCGACGCTCCAAAGAATCGAAATGGCGGGTGGCGTCTGCATCGTATACATGGCAGGCAGGAACTTAGTCGGAGAGCTGGAGGACTTCGATGACGGGTTTTTTGCTTATTTGATGTTTGACTTCTATCGATCCCACTCCGCCCTGGCAAACGAGGAGGTGATGCTTATTTCGGATGATAGAGGCCCGAAGACGCTCTACCAGGTGCTCGTCCGGCTGCCAAAAGACCTCATCCAAGGGGTCGCGCAACTGGCAGAACTAAAGATGCAGCATCTTACCAGTCGAATCGCTTACGACTGGATCACCGAGGAAGAGCTCGCGCACGATCGTCATCAAACGACCGTCTTTTTCGATGCTTATTCAGGCTCTGGCCCGAGCAGCTTCGAAAGACTTCACGGTCCCGAATTGCAAGCGTACCTGAGACGATTCATTCGCTTTAAGTCGGCAACCGACCCGAGGATTTATAAGAACCTGGAGCCGGTACCGTCGCCGCTGACGCGCAAACAGGCAAGCCGCTTGGCCGCGGACATGATCGCCGTCTCAAAGTTCTATGGGATACCGCTCAGCTTGCTGATTGGCATAGGAGCGATGGAGAACAACTTCATGAATGTGGCGGGCGATTTGACGAATAGCGTTTGGAAGAGACACGCTCAACAAGGCGATATCGTTCTGCAACGGAAGCGAGGCATCGTGCTGGTAAAGAATGATTCTTCAGGAGTATGGCAGATCACCCGCCAATCGTTGAGATATGCACACCGGCTTTATCTAAGGGACAAGCGGGACTACAGTCAACTTCCGGCAAGACTTGTACCGCCGAAGAAGTTGGACATGAACGCTTTGGATCAGGATGTATTGACGACATATGCGGGACTTCTGCTCCGCGACCTGCTCGATCGGTCCACGACAATGTTACGCTCGCCGCAGGAGCATATAACGGCGGACCACAAAAC
The DNA here is from genome assembly GCA_049802535.1 of Bryobacteraceae bacterium. Lineage (GTDB taxonomy): Bacteria > Acidobacteriota > Terriglobia > Bryobacterales > Bryobacteraceae > Bog-105. The sequence continues at coordinate 4,534 of JBARMQ010000631.1, forward strand.
CCGAATGCGCAATATGCGGCGGGTGTCGAAATGGTTGCCGACTATGCACGGCGCATGATCGAGCGCGCGGCAGAGTTGAACCAGAAGGAAGTGTTGCTGACGTCAATAAACGCCCGGGCGATATCGTCCAAGCCAGAACATTGATCGCATTGGCTGGCGTATCATTCATGTTTACCCGGGAGGGTACATGTGCTTTTCAGCTACCGCCAACTTTGCCGGCAGCGCCGTGCTAGCTGCGATCGGCGTAGCGACTTTGAGTGAGGTAAAGCATCGGCGAGAGTTGCTGTTGGCCGCGATGCCTTGTTTGTTCGCGTTGCACCAGTTCACCGAAGGATTTGTTTGGCTGGGGCTAGATCACAGACTCTCACCTGCGGCGACGCAGGATGCCGGGTCGGCCTTCGTCCTATACGCGCAGGGATTGCTGCCATTTCTGCTACCGCTAAGCGTTCTGCTGATCGAGCCCACGTTACAAAAGCGCAAGCAGATGCTGGGATTCCTGATCCTCGCGATTGCCCTTACGCTTTATATCTTGTGGGGCCTGATAGCGGCTCCGCTTCAGATCTTTATTCGCGGCAACAGCATCGTCTATGAAAATGCAATCACCTCCTCGGTGGTGGTCGCGGTGATCTACGTAATTGTCACGTGCGGCGCTTTGCTTCTCTTCGGATTCCGTGATCTTGTCGTGTTTGGCATTCTCAACATGGTGGGCTTGGTCGTGGTGATGCTAATCAAGTCGTATGCCTTCACTTCGGTTTGGTGCGCCTACGCCGCGGCAGTCAGCATCATCATCTACTTTTTCTTTCGCCGGAGCCGCCCGCAACGGCCCGCGCAATACCTCGAGGTAGTGGTCTTACAATAAGCGCCCGGCTATCGTAGCCGCACTAGAAGACGATGGAAAGCTGGTGGGCACGCCGGGAGTGGAAGCAGATGGACTTGAAAAGTCTTACTCATTAGGAGTAAGGCGAGATTCGAACGGATAATAGGACAATGCCTTCAGCGCTATTTGCTTAAAACCCAACAGGACCAATCGTACTTACAAATAATATGATCCGGCGCAAACCGCTTAGGCGAATTCTCCGTTAGAAATCCTGCCAAGATCAAAGTTCCTCCCGGTCGTGTAGCCCTTCTCAGATCCTCAGCGAGCGCATCGATCGCCGCGGCGGAAATATTGGCGACCACAACATCGGCCCAGCCAGAACGTATTGCATTCACCGATCCGACGAATGCGGCCGTTCCTGCCGTTTCACGTGTTTCCTCGACTGCAATCGGGTCCACATCGCAGGAAACAATTTCTCTCGCACCCAATTTGTTCGCGACTAACGACAGAATTCCCGACCCGCACCCGATATCCGCAACCGAATCGTCCGGAGACAAATACTGTTCCAAGGCTTCGACGCATAACTGTGTAGATTCGTGCCGGCCAGTGCCGAATGCGCGGCGGCAATCGATTTCCAAACGAATGCGGCCGGGCGGCGTGGGCACTTGGCTCAGCCAAGGCGGCGCAACAAAGAAACGCCCCGCAACGGATATCGGGTCCCATCCATCGCGTGCCATCTGCGCCGAATCCGTTTCCGGCTCATCGCGCCGGTCACTCGCGATGCTGCCGTAACGCTCCACCAGTCGCTCGATCTCAGCGCTCGAGGCAAAAAACGCCCGCAGGCCTTCGGGCTCTTCCACAATGCCAGCCGAGCCTTGTTCCCAAATATCGGCCACCAGTTGGTCCGCCTCCGCAGGAGCGCAGCGGAACAGAATCGATTGCAAGCACCAGTGTACCGGTTGCTACAGTGTTCGGAGGAAAGGGCAGCCTTTGACATGGCTTCGTCCATAACACAAATCCCTGCTGAATCCGGAGCATTTTGCGTCCGACCCTAGCAATCGTTTGGATCTGCTTCCTAATTCAGGCGGTTTTCTATTGCCTGGAACAACCCATTTGGGAAGGGCTGGATGAATGGGCTCATTTCGCTTACATCCAAAATCTAAGCGAGCAAGGCCGCATCCCCGCGCCCGGCGACGAC
>JBARMQ010000632.1:0-3873 GCA_049802535.1 Bryobacteraceae bacterium
CTCCATCGTCCAGCCATGACTCAGTGTCAACGACTGCCCCGTCATCGCCAGACTCTCCTGCCCAGCTAAGTAAATCGCGGCTTCCGCTATCTCTCCGACGGTGGTGAAGCGCGCATCTACTGTGTGCTTCAACATCATCTTGACCACGTCGTCCTCCGATATGTTGAGCAATTGCGCCTGCTCCGGGATTTGCCGCTCTACCAGCGGAGTGCGAACAAACCCGGGACAAATGACGTTGGCCCGTACGTTGTAGCGGGCGCCTTCCATAGCAACTGCCCGGCAGAGTCCCAGAATGCCGTGTTTGGCGGTTATATAGGGAGCTTTGAGAAGAGAAGCAACCTTAGAGTGAACCGAGCCCATATAAATAATCGAGCCACCCCGGCCGCAGGCGTACATATGGCGCACACAGGCGCGCGTGGTGAGAAACGCGCCGTCCAGGTGCACGGCGAGTATACGTTTCCAATCGTTGAATTGTAGTTGCTCGATGGGTGAGATCCACTGGATGCCGGCATTGCTGACAAGAATATCGATGCTGCCGAATTCCTGGACGACACGATCCATGCCAACGTCAACCGACTCTTCATTGGTGACGTCCATATGAACTGCGGTGGCCGAAGCGCCCGTGAGGTGAGACATTTCAGCAGCGGCCGATTGTCCCTCAGCTTCATTCACGTCTGCAATGGCAACGCGTGCGCCTTCCGTAGCGAAACCTAACGCGATCGCCCGTCCAATACCGGAGGCGCCGCCGGTCACGATGGCCACTTTCCCCTCGAGTCGGCATGGGTTCATCTGCTGGTCGCCACGCAAGAAAAATTCGCTTCGTCATCGATGCTGCCGTGGCCCTTGTATCGGGCAATCTCAGGGTATGGGCAAAGAGGCCGCGTTCTGAGCGGCGGTCCCGAATTCTGGTTAGGCGGGAACTTTGAAGCAATAATTCTTTCCGGTGCGCGACCTTTTTCTACCCAATCGACTACCCCCGTCAATGCATCGAAGTGATCCGGGCCCACACCGCCGCTGCAATGAGTCATGCCCGGCACCATAAAAAGACGATAGAAGCCGTCGAGCGATTGTCCTTGATAGCGAGTCGCGAACGCCTTGCGGTAATCGACCGACTCTTCGGGAACCACAAGCCAATCCGACCAGCCATGATAGATGAGCAGTTTGTGGCCGTGCTGCCTAAAGGCATCGAGGTTCAGGCTGGTGGCGTTCACATCGGCTGCCAACTTTCGATCGACCGCCGCGACACTGCTATCGAAGTTGAAGGTGCGCCAATTCCAATCACGGCCAAAAACCCAAGTGAAGATCGGCGCAAAGGGTGGCTGTCCATTGGCCTGAGGCCCCAAATGATCCCAACCAAGTTCACTGCCTTTCGGCATGCCTGGATAGATTTGTTGGCCAGTGCGCGGATCCGTCGGCCCGGCATAAAGGCGGCGCACAACTGCCACCTGATCAGCAGTCAGGCAGTTGTCATTATCGGAGCCGGCACATTCAATCGAGGCAGGGTCGAACGAACATTTTTGCGGATCGCTAATAAGGCCATCCGCTAAACCGTCGAGACGATCGCAAGCCTTCATGACAGCCGCCGCTAGCGGACGAAGCTTAGCCGCCGGAATGTGATCTTGCGGTGTTTGTTCGGTGGTGATGAAATTCCAAAGAATGCTTTCATGCACGCCCGTTCTATTGTTCGCCGGTGCGCCGGCGACGATGCCATCGTAGTCATCCGGATAACGCTGGGCCTCCATCCAGGCCTGTTCTCCACCCGTCGAACAACCCATGAAGTAATTGTGCGCAGCCGGATGTCCATAGAATGCGGCCAGCATACGTTTTGCCTGGACAGTCATCTCGTGAGTGGATCGATAGCCCCAATCCTTCCAGCGTTCAGGCCGCCCTACGAAAACCGTCGCATCTTCCCCGGGCGCCGTAGCCATGCCCATATCCGTGTTCACCACCGCATAGCCGCGTTTCACACCCGAAGCCAGAGCCCCATAAGAGAGATTGCCCGCAAACCCTCCATTTCCTGTCCCTTCTAAGCGTCCGTTCCAACCCGTTTCCGGCATCCACAGTTCAATGCGTATGGCGGAATCAGACGACGGATGGAGCACTGCGGCGACACGGCAGAATAGCGGCAAGCCATCGAGCGGCTTACCTTTGAGAGGAGTGAATATGCCCGACGTAACCGATTCCGCCGCGGTAATTTCCACGGTGGGCCCTCCGAGGCTGGTGAGCCGCTCGCAGCTCGTAGCGCTCAGTTCCGGAACGGTCACGAGCAATGTCCCAAGGAGAGCCGTAACACGCACGAACCACATGGCATCCTTCATCGCAAGATTCTTTGCTCCATGTGCAAAGGAGTAGGATACTCCCCCCCGCGTCAAGCGGTCGTATCCAACCGCGCTGCGGCTCGTTGCGGAGAAGGTCAACGGTGTTCGCTCAAATATCTCAAGCCATCTTCGGCTTGAGCGCGTTCCATATTCGCCTGACCGATGATGTCGTGTGAAAATGCGTCCGTCCCCGGCGTAGCTTTCATCCAAGTATCGGGCAATTCTTCGGCCCACCTTTGGATAGTGATGTTCTCAATCAGAAATGGAATCGCTTCCGTCGCCCTAAGCCGCCCAAAGATTTGCACCATAGCCAATTTCAGCTCTAATTGATCCGCAACATGGGGAAGAGCTCGGGTCCACGACAGAAGGAGCGGAATATCTCGCTCACTGTGTGCAACCGCTTCTTCGATAGCAACTGCCTGCGTCCTTCGGTTGGCCAGCCGAGTAGCCAAATCCATCGCCGCACTTTGTGGCGATGCAAACGCTGAGGCCGTCAAGAACGTTCCGATCGTAAGAACGGCATAGCTGACTGGGCCTATGCGACTCAATATGCGCAAAGTCAATCCCTAACTCCTAAAGAAATCGTGGCATGACCCCTCTGCGCCAAGGTATCCCCCGTCGACGTTTTCTCGTCTAGACGGCAGGTTCAAGACATGGTTCATTCCAGATGCCAGGGATCCCCGCGAGGACGTATAGTTGTCACCACCATGGTAAAAGCTCACGTCTCTCACGATGGCCGAGGCGCCCGCGTATCTCATCTGTTCAGGCTGAAGCTTGTGATGGTATTTCCAAGTACGCGCGAATTCGTCAAGAGCGGGCTGAGGGACTATGCGCACCTTTGAGCCAACCGGGAATGTCGCTTTGTAAAGTTGTTCACCCATCTTTACCTCCAGCTTCTATCGTGGCTCTGGTGGGTATAAATCTTCGGATTGATCGGGCTGGCAGCTATCCGAAATCTCTCATGCTACCGCTCACGGGGGCGACCGCCAGCGGCGCTAAATGTCCACGAGGCCGATACAATCGTTCGCCAAGAGCGCAAAGGCACGGCTGCAGTGCCACCAGACAGGAGATGAACCAGCTAGTTCTTCGGGTGGCACGCTTGATCCGTGCCCGTTTTGCGCGAGTTCCTCAAAGAGAGAATCAATTATTTGCCTTTCCCCTAATACGTCGTGAGGGCCACCCTCCGTTGCAGGAGCCCTGCGTCAGAACCGCGACGGTCACGGAGGGGAGGCCTACTCGTCCCGCCTGTCCCGCAACGCCACCAGCCCCGTTCTCTCCGGCAAACCGCTCTCGCGCTCAATCTCCCGCAGTTTCTCCCACGTCTCAATCGTCATGCGCTGCGCCGCCACCCCGCCTCGCGTTGCCATTCCGGCCCGCGGCCGTGTCCACTGATCTTTGCTTGGGACTCCATCGGGGAAGTTCAACCGGCGATACAGCAACGTGGGCCTCACCTTCTTCTGCTCGATCTCGATGGCCAATTCATCATTGGTCGGCGTAAATTCCGCCACAACCTGGTTCTTCACATTGCGGATCTCGACCCACTGCTCAATGAACG
>JBARMQ010000633.1:0-7327 GCA_049802535.1 Bryobacteraceae bacterium
GGCGTTCAAGCTTTTTCATCTTCCTGCGGCTACCGGAGGGCCCGGCAAGCAACGCTCGATTATCTGACCGCGCTGTGGAATGCGCCCGACCCCTGGATTCAAAGCGTATATGAGCGCGGCGAGAACCCAAAGTTGCCGCAGTTTCCGGTGGAGACGGAGGTTGCGCTGTTGCGGCAAATGAATGCGTTTGATCGCGACGGGAATCTGGTGGCCACGCCCATTACGGAGAGTTTGCAAGTTCGAGTTTTTCATAAGATTTCGGGGAGATCTGACCGGCCCGACATCATCGATGGGAGATCGCCCGCACGGGAAGAACAGGACGTTTTTGAGATCCGGCTCAGTCAAGTTCGATCGTTTCCAGGAAATACCGGCGGTCTACGGGCAGTCGATCCCGGAGAAACGGAGTTCGCCACCTTCCAGACACACGGCATGGACGCTTTTGAATTTGCCGCGGAACGGCATGAGCCGGCGAAGGGTTCTGTGATTCTAAACCGGTGCGTCGCGTGCCACTCTCAACCAGGAATTCTCTCGTTGCAAAGCCTGAAGCTGCTGCTGAAACCGAATCGGGCGCAGGTTGACCCGCAGGGTGGCAATGATCCGAATCGGAATTTTGGCCAAAGCTGGTGGCAGTCGAATGACGTGTGTCCTGGGCGGAGCGCCAATACAGCTGGGGCTTGTTGAAGGGCTACTGGGCATCGAGCGCCCAGCGTTAGTAAGAGAGGCTTCTACTGGCACTCGCGTGCACGAGCCAGCAGCAGATCGCGTTCTCGCGTGTTCCGCGTCAGTGACGCCGCCCGTTTGAATTCCGTTCGCGCTTCGGCGGATCGCCCGAGCTTAGCCAGTAAATCGCCGCGCACGCTCGGCAATAAATGATATCGATCCAAAGCGGGCTCATTCGTGAGCAAGTCAACGATTTCTAGCCCAGCCGATGGGCCGAACGCCATCGAAACCGCGACCGCCCGATTTAACTCAACCACCGGCGACGGCGTAAGTTGTGCCAGGGCGTCATAAATGGCGGCAATTTGTGCCCAGTCGGTTTCTTCAGGCGTGCGAGCCCGGGCGTGACAGGCGGCAATCGCTGCTTGCAGAGCATACGGCCCCAGGCCCATGTCCCTCGCCGACGCCGCTTGTTGGGCGCGCTCCAGTGCGGCGAAACCACGCCGGACGAGCACCAGATCCCACTGTGCGCGGTTTTGATTGCGCAATAGTATAGGCTCTCCGGCCGCATCGACGCGTGCGTTCGACCGGGAGGCTTGAATCTCCATCAGCGCCACCAGGCCATGCACTTCGGATTCCTGCGGGTCAGCGCACAGGGCGGTTGGTGCCCGTTGTGCGCGACTTGACAGTTCAGCCAGCATTCGGCCAAGCCGGAGCGCGTCTTCGCACAGCGCTGGCCGCATCCAATCGTCTCCAGCGGTGGCCGAGTAGCCTTCATTAAAGATGAGATACACGACCTGCAGTACAGACGAGACACGCGCCGTCAGTTCGGCGTCACGGGGAACTTCGAAAGGAACCTGTGCTTCGGCTAGCGTGCGCTTGGCACGCACAATACGCTGCGCGACGGTGCTTGCCGGCACTAAAAACGCGCGAGCGATCTCCTCCGTCGTCAGGCCGCCCAGCAGTCGTAGAGTCAATGCAACACGCGCTTCGACCGAAAGAACGGGGTGGCACGAGATAAATAAGAGGCGCAAAAGGTCGTCGCCAACTTCATCGTCCAAGCTCGTATCGATTTGCTCCGCAGTAGCCTGTTCGAGAACATGGAGGTCGCGGGAGATCTCTTCATGCTTCCGCTGGAGCAACCGATTGCGGCGTAACTGATCGATGGCCCGATGTTTGGCAACGCCCATGAGCCAGGCGCCCGGATTTTGTGGAATTCCGGCGCTGGGCCACTGCTCCAGTGCCGCGACCAGCGCTTCCTGGGCCAATTCTTCGGCAAGGCCCACATCGCGAACAATGCGGGCGAGTCCCGCAATCAACCTTGCCGATTCAATACGCCATACCGCATCAACAGCGCGATGTGTCTCACTTGCCATGAATTGATCCAGTATGGTTTCAGTCAATATGGATTGAGGCCCTTAAGAGTTCGACTGCATCTTGTCGAAACCGGCCGCCGCTTCTTGAACGTCAGGCGGGAATTCTGAAAATTCCATGACCTGGCGAAGCTCGATCACCTCGTTGTCAGAACCGGGACACCGGCACGCCCACTCAATCGCCTCTTCTTTCGAGCGGACTTGTATCATCCAGTACCCCCCAATTACTTCCTTTGCCTCGGAAAAAGGCCCATCCGTTACTTTTGGCTTCCCGCCAGCGAACGAGATGCGCGCACCCATCGACGGCGGGTGCAGACCGTCTAGCGCCAGCAGCACACCGGCCTTTTGTAACGACTCGTTGTATTTCCTCATTTTGGCCACCGCGCCCGCGTCGGGCATGGCTCCGGGTCGGGCGGTTTCGTAGCCCTTCGGAATCATCAGCATCATGAATCGCATTTGTGTTTCTCCTTATGATTTCAGGTCTTTGAGCGTCGGGCGGACCTTCGCTTCACTTAAGCGTCGAACGGTGAAAAACGAAATCGACCAAAGGGCCCAAATTTTTACACCGCCCGAAGCGCGAACCCTGGAAAATCACTAGGCCGCCGGGCTACCATGTGGAATGCCAGGGCCAACTCGGGCATATTCCAGGAGTTCTTTATCCGGTGTCCAGCTTTGTCACCGATACCAGTTCCACAGGCGAGGTAAGCGCGACCCGGGCAGCCGTTCCCCTGCCCGTTGTCTTCGGAAGCACCATACTCGCGAGCGCGTGCCTTCTTTTTTTGGTGCAGCCTTTGGCCTCAAAGCTGATCCTGCCCTGGTTTGGGGGCTCAGCCGCAGTCTGGACGACCTGTATGTTGTTTTTCCAAGCAGGTCTGTTATTGGGCTACCTTTACGCACATGGGCTAGTCACCAGTTTGCATCCCAAACGGCAGGCGACGGTCCATACCATTCTGTTGGCTGCGAGCCTTTTGACGCTTCCCATTCTGCCGAATTCGCGCTGGCAACCGAGCCCTGGCGAAGACCCCACTTGGCGCGTATTTGGAGTTCTGGCGGCGTCTGTCGGTTTACCTTATTTGTTGCTATCGTCGACCAGCCCGCTGCTTCAAAGCTGGTTCACCCGAACGCAGGATGGCGCTTTGCCGTATCGATACTTTGCGCTGTCAAATGCTGGCTCGCTGGTCGCACTGCTCAGCTATCCCATCCTGATTGAACCCTATCTGACCGGGCATCAGCAGGCGTGGTTTTGGTCGGGCGCTTATGCGCTTTTTGTGATTCTTTGCGCCGGGACGGCATGGCTTGCCGTAACGCTTCCGTCGTCCGGGATGCGGCGAAGAAGCGTGGAGCTTGAAATGGCAGAATCGGATACGCCACCGACGCGTTTTACGATTCTTTTATGGCTGGCCCTGCCTGCCTGCGCATCGGCGTTGCTGTTAGCCGTCACAAACCTGCTGACGCAAAATATTGCGCCAATGCCTTTTCTGTGGGTCTTGCCCCTCAGCCTGTACCTGTTGACATTCATTTTGTGTTTTGAAAGCTCTCGATGGTACAAACGCTGGTTGTTCCTGGCGCTGTTACTGCCAGCGCTGGCGTTTTTAGGACAGGCATCCGGCCCGGAGCATTTTGAGGCCATCCGGCCCATGATCTTGGTGCTCTGCAGCGCTCTTTTCGTGACGTGCATGTGCTGTCATGGAGAACTGGCCAAATTACGGCCTGGGGTGCGGCGGCTGACCGCCTATTACTTGTGCCTTTCGGGCGGCGGCGTCATTGGCGGCCTTTTTGTAGCGTTGCTTGCGCCTCATTGGTTCTCCGCTTATTATGAATATCCGATCATCTTTTGCGGATGTGCGTTGTTGCTTCTCGCCGTGGCGTGGCGCGATTACGGTGTTTGGATTCGCAATAAGACCGGCCTTCCGATTTGGGTGTTCACTTTTGTCGCCACTGCCTTTCTCATGATTTATGTGTGCCGCCAGAGTTATGAGAACACCGAAGACGCCCGGCTCCTGGTGCGCAATTTTTACGGCGCCTTGCGTGTGGCGGACAGCCGGAACGACGATCAAACGTTAGAGCGCGACTTGAGCCACGGAACAATTACACATGGCATTCAGTTTTTGAATCCTTGGCTGCGGCGCACGCCGACAACCTATTACTCGCCCGATTCAGGCATTGGTTTGACTTGGCGGACGTTGGCGGCTACGGGTCCGTTAAAGATGGGCGTCGTGGGCTTAGGCGCAGGTACGCTGGCGGCATACGGTCGTCAAGGGGATACCATCCGCTTCTATGAGATCAATCCACAAGTGGTATCGATCGCCAATACGCAGTTCAGTTTTCTCAGCGACTCACCGGCACGCCACGATGTCCTGTTAGGTGATGCCCGATTGGTACTGGCCCGACAACCCAGCCAGCAATTCGACATTTTGACGATTGATGCGTTCTCAGGCGACGCCATTCCCGTGCACTTATTGACTCGCGAGGCCTTCCAGATCTACTGGCGGCACCTGAAGCCCGACGGCGTTTTGGCCGTGCACGTGTCGAACCGATACATTGCTTTAGCGCCGGTGGCCGAAATGGCCGCGCGCGAGATGGGCAAGACCGCCCGGCAAGTGGAGAATGTGGATGACGACAAGTTGGAGACGTACGCCTCCAGTTACGTCTTGATCACCAGCCGCGCAGGATTTTTCGATTCGCCTTTATTTAAAGAGGTAGCAACGAAAATCGCTGTGCCGCCCGCGATGAAGATGTGGACAGACGACTTCAGCAATTTGTGGCAAGCCATGCAATTTAAGTAAATGGCTTCGGCTGCAGTCGTGTCGATGTTTGCCACTCTCGGTCACCCCCGCGGAAAGCGATAGCGGAAGCTATTCTCCGCTAATTGCCGCAACTCCGCGCGGGAAAAGCCGAAGATCTCCGCGGCTAAGGTGTACTCGTGAATCAGGTCAGTGAAGAAAAGCGCGGGATCATCGGTGCCTAGCACAATCGGAACTCCGGCATCCCACAATCGGCGCAAGGGATGTTCAGATAACTTCGAAACCGCCCCTGTACAAACATTGCTTGATGGGCAGACCTCGAGGGGGACATCGCGATTGCGCAGTTCCGCAAGGAGTTCGGGATCGTCCATCGATCGAATGCCGTGGCCGATGCGCTCAGCGCCGATACGAAGAGCTTGCCAGACGCTGCTGGAATCCGATACCTCGCCAGCATGCGCGGTTAGACCGAGGCCGCCTTCTTTGGCCTGGCGATACAAGCCCTCAAACCAGATAGCCGGTCCACGTTCTTCGTCTCCGCCAATGCCGATGGCGACCACGCCGCTGGTGCGGTACTCCCGGGCGATGTCGAACACGCGCGTGGCTTCGGGAACGCCAAACTGACGAATGGCATCGAAAATCCAAACGACCTTCACGTCCGGAAACGCCTCGGCTTCCTTGCGAACCGCGTCAAAGATCAACTCGATATTCTGCTGTTTCCAAAGAATGACACCAGCCGACAATGTGATTTCGGCATATTGAATATTTTGTGCCGCTAAGCGGCGCATGAGATGACGAGTTGCGAGACCGTACGCTTCGGGCGAATTTAATTTCCGGGCAATCCAGACATAGGCCTTGAGAAAGCCCGCAAAGCCCTGGTAGTGGAGGTGATTGCGAATCTCTTCGAGCGAAAGGGAAGGGTCGATTTCGAGAATCGTCTCCGCTTCGACGGATCCTTCCAGATGTAGGTGAAGCTCGGCCTTCGGCAATTCGCGAAGAAATTGCTGTAGAGGAACGGAAGTATCCTCAAGACGATTTATCATGGTTAGCCGCCCGGCTCGGCAAATTAATTTCCCTGGTTCTATGGCGAGTATGCCCAAAGAACCGCCCCCTGACATAATAAACGCGATGACTGAGCAAGAGATGGAGGCGATCGCCGGCGGCTATCACGGGGATGCGTTTGGCATATTGGGACCGCATCCACTGGGCAGTGGCGAAGGCGATGGGAACCATTGGGAAGTTAGGGCATTTCTGCCGCACGCACAATCTGTGGAATTGCGGACCAACGGCTCGTCAACGCCTATGGTGCAAAAGCATCCCGGCGGATTGTTTGTTGCGAAAACGAATCGGCGCCCCGGTCCTTATACATTGCGCGTGACGGATGACAAAGGCGTTTCGACGGAGTTGGAGGACGCCTATCGCTTTCACCCCCTACTCAGCGAATTTGATCTTCACCTGACCTCGGAAGGAACTAACTACGAGGGCTACAATGCGTTGGGGGCGCACCCAATCACCATCGATGGCGTGGCGGGCGTGCGCTTTGCCGTTTGGGCGCCCAACGCAATTGTGGTTAGCGTCGTCGGCAACTTCAACGGCTGGGATGCGCGCCGGCATCCAATGCGTTCTCGAACCGGTGGCGTATGGGAGATCTTTATTCCTGGCGTTGCCGTCGGCGACGCCTATAAGTACGCCGTGAAATCGCGATTCCGCGGCTATAGCCAGATGAAGGCCGACCCGTACGGGTTCGCTACGGAGGAGCCGCCAAAGTCCGCGTCCGTTGTCATCGATCTGAACGCCTATGAATGGCAGGACGAGGAGTGGCTGGAATGGCGGGCGCACACCAGGCTGCTCGATTCGCCAATGTCAGTCTACGAAGTGCATCTTGGATCGTGGCTTCACGGCGAGCAGCACCGTCCGCTGACCTATCGTCAACTGGCAGAGAAATTGGTTCCCTACGTCAAGCGCATGGGGTTTACTCACATTGAGTTAATGCCTGTGATGGAGCATCCCTATTTGCCGTCCTGGGGCTATCAAGGTACAGGTTATTTTGCTCCGACGGCGCGTTATGGAGGCCCGCTCGACTTCATGTACTTCGTCGATCAGTGCCATCAGGCCGGCATCGGTGTCTTTGTCGATTGGGTGCCAGCACATTTTCCGAAAGATGCGCATGGATTAGCCTTTTTCGACGGCACCGCGCTCTATGAGCATGAAGATCCCCGAAAGGGTGAGCATCGCGATTGGGGCACCTTGATCTTCAATTTTGGCCGGAACGAAGTCCGCTCGTTCCTCATCTCGAACGCGCTGTTCTGGGTGAAGAAATATCACATTGACGGACTGCGTGTCGATGCGGTGGCGTCGATGCTTTACCTGGATTACTCGCGCAAGGAAGGCGACTGGACCCCCAACATATTTGGAGGCCGGGAAAACCTGGAAGCAATCGATTTTTTGCGCAAGACGAATGAGCTGGTGCACCAAGCTCCGGGCGTCGTGACGATCGCCGAAGAATCGACCGCGTTCCCCGGCGTATCGCGGCCGGTTTACTTAAACGGCTTGGGT
>JBARMQ010000634.1:0-2075 GCA_049802535.1 Bryobacteraceae bacterium
GTAAGTGGCCGGGTACATTTCAGCCGAAAAGCGGCACGATGTTCTCGTATTTGATGAACAACTATTGGCACACCAACTACCGGGCAGGCCAAGGCGGAGACTTTGAGTTTCGTTACGCCATGACCAGTGGCGACAAACTGGATGGCCTTGCTCTAAGCAGGCTGAGCGCCGAAGAAATGCGGCTTGCCGAAGTGGATCACGTAGTCGGCCAAGACAAGGCCGGTAATCCGCTGCGCCCCCTGCCCGAACAGGGCCAAGGATTTCTTGAAACCAGCGCGCCAAACATTATCCTGGACACGTGGAAGATGGCCGAGGATGGAAACGGCACCATCTTGCGGTTCTCCGAAGCCGGCGGCAAAGCAACCGACGTGAACATCGGCTTTTCTCACTTCGCCGCAAAGTCCGCTCACCTGTGTTCCGGTGTCGAGGACAACATGCAGGATCTGCCGGTTCAAGACAACTCAATGCATCTGTCATTTAAGCCGTTCGAAGTTCTTACCGTGCGGATCAATCAATAGCGGCTTCACGCCGGTCATTCTGAAGAAGAATCAGCAACTCACAGTTCGTTTCGACGAGAAGGCTCCTGGATTCAACATGCCGGAGAGCCGCCGATCTGGCTATAGCAACACCGGTGCGAATATTGGTTGATGTCTGATGTCTCGCTCGACTCTCTCGCTTCTCCTGATGTCCTCGCTCGCGCGTGCAAGATCAAGCTGTTCTTAATGGATGTGGACGGCACGATCACAGACGGGGGTATTTGCCTAATTTCCGCGACGGCTGCAGATGGGTCGGGCCCTGCTGGCGTTTCAGAAATGAAGGTTTTCAGCGCGCAAGATGGACAGGGTCTTTCGCTCGCCCATACGATGGGGATCCAGACCGGTTTCATTACTGGCCGCCGCTCTCCTGCCGTAGCGAAACGCGCCGAAGAACTAAAGGTGACCTTCGTATATCTGGGGCAAGCTAGAAAAACGCAGGCTTTCGAAGAATGCGTAAAGAAGGCCGGCGTTACAGAGGAAGAAGTAGCGTACATGGGTGACGATTTGCCAGATATACCGTTAGCCCGACGGGCTGGGCTCGCAGTTTCTGTCGCCGATGGGGCGCCTGAATTAAAAGCGGTTTGCCACTATACGACACGCCGGCTCGCTGGTCATGGCGCCGCGCGTGAAGTTGTCGAGCTAATTCTAAAAGCACAGGGACGGTGGGAGGAGGCCGTGCCACGGGCTTTGGCTTAAAGCGGGCGATGGTCCTCTAATGACAAAGACCGACATGCAATTTCTCGCCGTCTTGGCCTTCTTGCCGGTCTCCATCGTGCTGGCTCAACCGTCGATCTCCTACGGAACTGGCGCATGGTCTCCGGAGGTCTTCGGTAATCACAGGGCAGTGGTTCGAGTCAATTCAAGAGCAGATGCCGTGTGGGTCCATCTCGAATGGCGACGCCGCGACCGCGATCCCGCCAACAAGCAAATTGTGATTGTTGACGCGGCTACTGGCAAGCCCGTGGCCAATCTGTCTCGCGTCAACATCAACAGGGATTCGGGCGATCTAATCTTTCAGCCAGTCAGCGGTCCGGGCGAGTATCAAGTCTATTTCTTGCCGTACATCACCACCGGCCGCGCGAACTATCCGAAGGTCGCTTACCCGCCCCCTAGTGTGACCGCCGATCCCGATTGGCTCCGGGAGCATCACGCCGAAACGCCGCAGGAAGCAGGAGCCCATCGAGCGGAATTCCCTATAGCAGAAGTGCTCGCTTTCCAATCGGTGGACGATTTCGACCGCTTCACCTCCATGGAAGTCATTGCGACACAGGCGGAGGTCGCCGCCCTTTTGGGCCAACATCCGCGCTCCGATTACCTGATCTTCCCTGAAGATCGGCGCAATTCGATTCGGATGACCTCCGACCTCCCGTCGTTGTGGGTTCAACGTGGTCCAGGAGCGCCACTCGTGGGGACCGCCGCTCGCGGCGAGTTTTACTCTTTTCAGCTTGGTGTTTGGGCGGCGCGCAATCCGTTGACAAACCTGCGAGTTCAATTCGGCGATTTGCGGGACAAGGCAATCAAACAGGTTATACCCGCCTC
>JBARMQ010000635.1:0-4903 GCA_049802535.1 Bryobacteraceae bacterium
TTTACGCCCGCGTCGAATACGCCCGTTTCCACAGTATTGCCGTGCTTCATTTGAACGAAGATGCGGTAAGCACCCGGAACCGGAAAGCCATAGGGAAAACCAACTACGTTCGGCAACTGCATAGGCATCGGCATGCCGTCGTGACCTGGACCGTTGTCCATCGGCATCGCCATGCCCTTCTCGCCATGATCGCCCGCAAGCATCAGCGCAGCCATTGAGGCCGACCCGCTGGGATGAATGTGAGCGAAGGTTGAGCCGTCCGTTTTTACAAATGCCGCATGGCCTAACATGCCCATGTAAAAGGCCATGTCCTTGGGCGCTTGACCTGCGGGATCGAGCAGCCGGAATCTGTAGACTTCCGCCTGTTTCGCCCGCAACGGCTGGTCTGCACGATCCCATTGCATGGTGTATCCGTCTGGCAAAAGAAATGTTTTGGCAGGTATTGAGCGATTCCACCACGCGGCTTGGCCAAAGGCGTCGTCACCGGAAAGAGGACGCCCCTGAACGGCGGGCAAATTGATTGTTGTCACCAATGTCTCTGGAAATCCATTGGCGTGCACGATGTCGGCATACAGTCGATACGATCCGGGAAGCATGTTGGGCAACGGCAGCTTTAATTCGGCATCGCCTACCAACTTCGGATGCAGGTGATATACGGCGTCCAGTCCCGGCTGGCGAATCGCATACAGATGCATGATGTGATTGTGATCCGGAATCAAATCGTCAGTTTTCCGGAACGCGCGCCACCCCGGATCGGTCAATTCGAGTCGTAGCACGGAATTAGGCAGCAAAGTGGCGGTCATCTCCAAAGGTTTGTAGACATTCTGCCCATATTCCAATTCCGATGCAGCCCACCAATGATGCCCAAACCAGAGCGCTCCGCAGACGATCGCCGCCGTAATCGCCATAACGATTCGTGCCTTTCGTGTTGCGTCTGGGGATGCTATTTCGCCGGGGCCCAGCTTGGCTTCCCGCGCCCCGGCGCCTGCCATCGCCACCAGTCCGAAGACCAGGAACGTCATCAGGCCAAGAAGCGCCACCGCGAGAGTCATTTGCATTTTCTTCAATCCTCGCGCGACCGATGGAATGGGCACGGCAAGTGTTCCCGTCCCTTGTGGCCCATCCACACTAACGCGTACCTGCCACGAGCCGCTCGTCATCATCCAGAGCGATCCAGTGAAAAACTGGCGGTCTTGGTCTGACGGTGTGAGGGCATCCGGTGTGGGAGCAAACCGCGCTCCCGGGCCGGACATCGGCATCGGGGTTGCCCGCACACGGAGTACTCCTGGAGCCTCCGATCGAACCTCTACTTCCGCAACTCCGGGTATTACAGTGGGCGGTCGAATCGTGACGAAAATCGGATACGGACCAGCCTTACCTTCAAAAAAGACGTCAGGACTGCCAACGTGAGCTAGCAGGGGAAGGGCAGCTGATAAGAACAGAACAACTTTGAGAAAACTGCGCATTCAACGTTCAATGCTGCGCATCCAGTTGCCGCGCGAGATGCCCACTCGTGTGCTTATGAATGCAAAGGCGATTGCTAATGCGATGCCCAGCGCAAACTGCGCGGCCGGCTGCTCCCCATAAAATACATTCCTCGCGAGCGCCGATGTCGGCGGCATGCCATAGGAGATGTAGCCGGTCCCGAAGAAGGCGTTTCGCGAGGCCGGGCTCATAAGAAAATCGGCGAGAGGCCATTCGACTGCAACCAGCACAGCGACGAAGATCATCGCGCTCAAGGCGGAAACGAGCCATGAATTCCAGTTCTTCGTGCGTTGCCAAAGCAAATCCAGCAGCAATGCGGGAACGATCAACAGCACAGGAAATTGCGGAGGAACAAAGTGTGTGACGTTTTGATAAACGGGTCCAAGCTTCGGAACGGCCGGAAACAGCGGCAGCACCAAAATGAGGCCAATAATAAAAAACACGTACAACTCGGCCGTCAAGGTGGCTGCAAACTTCATGCCGCTCGCGCGCGACGCCATCGCCAGAACCGCGGGAACCAGCAGGCCCTCCAGGACATAAGGCAAAGAAAGATGAAGAAGAATGCGGCTGGTGAACTCCGATAAGACAACTTGAAACAAGACCAGAAGAACGCCGCTGCAATAAATGAACATGTAACGCGCCGCGGCCCTATCCGCCAAGGGCACGCGATTCATGTGGCCTGCGACTAATAGCAACGTGCCGAAAATCACTCCAAACAGCCCCAAGAACAGCACGATATGGGGCGGACTGACAATCTTCACGTCCAGGCCATACGCGTCGTGCCACCAGTTATCGAACGGAGCAGAGGTCAGCATAGTAATGCCGCCCCACGAAGCAACAAACGCGCCGAGAGGCGCTCTAAAACCCCAGATGTGGACAGAAACGTCCGCCAGCGGCGAGGTCTTGGAAAAAGTGGTATGCAGAATCAGATAGCCGAAAGCGATGCCGGAGAGCACGCCGCACATATAAATGGCCAGATGCGCGGGAGTCCAGAAGGTATCGCGACCGATGCTGCTATGCCACGAAATATCCCAATGGCCGCCTACCATCGCCGAAGTAACAGCCAGAGCGGCACACCAGATGTACCAAGGTAGGCCAAAGAGCGCCAGCACCCGAGGCTGTGCGGCGGAATCCGCACGTAGGCTGGATGCCGGATTAAATGATTGATCGAGTCGCCCTACGCTGCTAGACATAGCTCCCGCTGGAAACTATTGTCCTGCGGGCAAAAGGAGGCTATTATCGGTGACCGCCGCTAGACGCACCGGCGCGGCTAGACATAGCAGGACTCGATACAGATGCGCGGCTGGAGGCATTGGCTGGGGCAGCCGCTAATCCACCGCCGCCATTTGAGCCGCCCGAGTAGGCTGGCGAATATCGTCCCGTGCCCGAACTGGAAACTGCGGCAACATGTCCAACGGACGAGCCCGCTGAAACAGCCATCGTACGTGCAGGCGACATGCTGCTGGCCGACCGCATGCTTGGCCCTGCTGAGGTCATCGTTCTTAAAGCGGATTGACTGAACACCCTGCTGGCGGCCAAACTGGTAATCCCCCTGGGGCCGCTATAAACGGGTACATTCGTTGTCGTGGCCGTTCTGATGCCATTCCCAATGCCAGCGCCCGTCGAAGTTAGTCCAAATAGCCCAGGGTTATATCCCGACAGCAGCGCAAAAGGAGGAACATAGTATCCCGGACCGTCCCACAGGTAGGCCGAGTTCAATCCATAGAAACCGTATCCGAAGGGGCTATTGATAATTCCGCCGCACGGCAGATAGGAATACATGCCGACGGCTCCCATGAAATTCCAACTGGAATTGCAGCCATTTGCAGCGCTGTAGCCGCTTTGCGCAAAACCGCTCGTTGTTACACCCGTTGCATAGGCGCTATCTTCCGAGCGAGCCTGGCTAAACGTGTACAGTTCTTCCTTCTTGTCTACGTGATATTGCGCCAATTCCGCCGCTGACGCATCCATGCGCAGATCTTTGCCCTTCTTGACAACTTCATTGATGTCTCCGCCGACAAAGAGCTCGCCTTGAATTGTGGCGACCGACGCCGGATTGCCATCCAGGCGGTAAAGGCCCTTCTTCACGATATCGACAGGTTCTTTGCCAACTTGAAATGACAGCTTGTTGTCGGGCAATAAGTCGTCTGCTTCTACCATCGCAGATCCCGATAGCATCGTCATTTTCGTATCCGTCAACGAATTCGAATCCATGCGAAGGGATGAATTATGACCCACGCGCAGAAATACTCCAGGCGTCAGCAGCACCTCCGCCAGGCCGTCCTCCCCCGTCCGGATCACGTCGCCGTTTCCCAAACCGAGTAGGTTTGTGATGGTCTTGTGCACCGGAGCATCCCGCAGGTACACGGTACCCATGGTCAATTGCACCAAGCCGGAATGAGTGGAGATGGCATACTGCGCCGAACAAGTTGCAGCTATGCTGAAACCCGCGGCGGCAACGATCAAAGCGCGAACTGGGGACATACGTCGCCCTCCTGAAAAGCTATACATGAATCATCCTGCCAATCTGAAGCATTGTCAATCCTTGTAATGTAAGGATTATAACCAGAATGAGTCGAGTACAGCTTTTTTGAAAGGGCGCAGCGCCGCAATCGAGAGGGCGCTCAAATATAGCTTGAGTCCGCCCGAATCGTCTTTCATAGGCCACAAACACAACTATTGATTTGTCACGAGCCTGCTTGCCTGCCGAAAATGGCGCTCACGGGTACAAAACTAGCGGGTCGCGGCATTGCCTTTTTAGCCGCCTACGGTCACCCGTCAGGAAATGGGCCGCATTCACGACCGATGGCGAGAATCTGCCAGCACATACGAGGAATGCTACTCTCGTCGGCTTTATCAAAGTGATGTCGATTGCGTGGTCTCCGTGGAAGCAACCGCAATGATTCACGGTGGAAGAATCGGCGTCAGACTTCTTTGAACAGTAAACTGTGGTTAGTGGTTATGCTCAGCGCCTCTTGCTCTTACAGGAAGCGCCGCAAGTATCTCGGTCTTGAGGTGTTGAATTTCGTTCTTGAAAGATTCTTTTAAATCGCGCCGATCGTCTTTGGAATCGCTTTTTAGCTCCGCGATCTTAGCGGAGAGGTCATTTTTGGACTCTGTGATACGGCGGTCAAGGTACTCTATTTTTTTAACTAGTTCTTGTCTCACCTGATTTCCCTCTTTTCGCCCGCCCTCTGACTCAGCCAGTGACTCACGACGACCGCACATATCGTTGCAAGAGCACCCACAATGCCAATCGTTGACGCGTTCATTTGTTCTTATCGATAACGCCTAGTACATCGTCCAGTTAATCCCTTTTAGTATTGCGGGCCCTTTGTTTCTTCGGCTGTTTGGGATGAGCGGCTTGGTATTCTTTGGTGGCTTCGATGATTCTCTTTAGCTGATCGGGTCCTTTGGT
>JBARMQ010000636.1:0-3313 GCA_049802535.1 Bryobacteraceae bacterium
GAGATCAACTCCGAGTTCGACATTCTCGGCAGCGAGGATGTGATGGGCGCAGTGGCTGATCCTGCGTGGGAGACGCTCCCGGCCTATAAGAAGGAATCACCCGCGGCTTTAAAGTCTCATGAACAAACCCTCTCTGATTTTCGCAAGCGGCTGAAAATCGACCCGTCGCGAAAGTCGAATGTCATAACCGTCAGCCTTACCGCCCCTTCCTCTGCCGAGGCAACCGCGGCCCTCGAGCGCTTCTCCAGCGCCTACATGGCCCACCGCAAGCTTCTTTCCCGCCCCAGTGGGACTACGAATTTCTTCGCCGATGAGGCCCGTCGCTACCAGGACGCGTGGCAGCAGGCCAACCATCAACTCGTCGAGTTCCAGCAAAAGAACCACCTCGTCTCTGTCCCCCAGACCGAAGAAGTCCTAAGCAAAACCATTGCCAGCTACGAAGATGATCAGCGGGAAAACAACGCCGGCCTATCGGAGTTAGACGGGCGGTTGACCGCAGGCAGCCATGCAGCCGGCGCCGTTCCCCCGCGCCAGAAAACCCAGCAACGCATTATTTCCGATCAGGCTTCCGTCGACCAGATGCGAACCTTGCTGTTGCAGTTGCAGAACCGCCGGACGGAGCTATTAACACGCTATACGCCCAAAGATCGGCTGGTGCAGGAAGTAGACCGCCAGATTGCCGATACCAAGGCATCCTTGAACGCTGCCTCGGCAGCGAAAGGCTCTGAGGACACGACAGATATAAACCCGGCATGGCAGCAGGTGCAAAGTTCGCTGGTCGAAGGACGCATCGAGCGGCACGCCCTCAAAGCGAAGTCGTCTTCTCTCAAGCACAATATCTCAACTCTCCGCAAGCAGCTTTCGCGGCTCCAGTCACTGGACGTTCCATTTAATGCTCTCGAGGAGAAGGCGGACCAGGCGCGTAGCAACTACGAGTTATTCGCCCAAAAACGTGACCAGGCGCAAATTGAAGATGCCATGGACGAGCGCAAGCTGGTCAACATCGCCGTAGCCGAGAGCCCCACATCACCCTTTAAGCCCGCATCGCCCAAGCCTCTATTGAACGCCGCATTGGGCCTGCTCACGGCCCTCTTTCTCGCCGCCGGCGCCGTATATTTCGCTGAATCCTCACGAACCACGGTCGCCACCGCCCATGAACTCGAATCCTTGTCCCGCTACCCCGTGCTTGCAACCGCGCCTTACGACGCTCCGCCAACAAATGAGCCACCGTCAGGCTTCAAGAAGTGGGCCGTCTCGAACTCCGAACGCAAGCCGGGTCGGCCAAGAAACATGGTCCCGGCCATGCAGAAGCTCGGCGATATCCATGAAGCGTAACAAAGACCGGGCACAGCTATCTGGAATAACAGGAACTTATGACTAATTCTCAAGCGACGGGCCAAATACAGCAACCCGCATCCTTCTGCCAGGGCTTGATGTACAGCGTATTTCAGCGCCCTCAACGCTCGGCTCATACCGGCGGCCTCGTCATTGCCGTCGTGGCCGCACATCCCCAGGCGGGCACCACCTATGTGGCGGCTCAACTGACCCGCTCCCTGAACACCGATCAATTTATCTCCGCCGTATTGCTCGATTGTCGCGAGGCGGCAAACTCAACGCGCGCTGCTGACGACAGAAGAGGAGTTTCCTATCCTTATGAGGGGGCTGAAACCGGTTCGGGTTTATCGGTACCCCGCGAAGTTTGGCGCAGAAGCTTCGAATATCGCGCAAGCTATCTAGCTCACCTCCGAACCCGATATAGCTATGTGCTCATCGATTGCCCTTCGCTCAAGGAGAGCACAGACGTCCTCGGCCTGACGACTCTGGCGGACGGCGTCCTGCTCGTGATCGAGGCCAACAAAACCACAAAAAGCCAGATAGCCCTTCTCGAGAAGACGATCGAAGGCGCGAACGGAAAAATTCTGGGTCATGTTCTTAACAAGCGAACATACCCAATACCCGATCGGGTGCACAGCAAAATGATGGGTTGGGGGTTCTAACGTGCGATCGCGTAAACGTCTTGCCGGCTTTGTTGCCATCACGCTTGCCGTGCTCATGGCAGACACGGGCCAGTCTCAGCTAGCAAATTCGAGCCAGCCCCAGCTACGCCAGAGGCCGCGCTATCTCCTCCGTCCGGGCGACACTTTGCAGCTCCAATATAGGCTCACGCCCGACCTTAACCAAACCGTCTCAGTGCAGCCGGATGGATACGTCGACCTGAATGTCGCCGGGGAAATCCAGGTCTCCGGCCTCACGGTAACTCAGGCGCATGACCTGATCGTCCAAAAAGAATCCGATCACCTGAACAATCCCGAGTTGAACCTGATCCTTGAAGAGTTCACCCGGCCCTATGTAGTCGTGGCAGGCGAGGTCGCCAAACCAGGGCAGATCGAGATACGCGATAACATGACGGCGCTCTCCGCCATCCTGATGGCTGGCGGTTTTACGCAATCGGCAAAATCCGGCCAGGTCATTGTCTTTCGCAAGTTCAATGACACCATCGATGAAGTCAAGCAACTCAATCTTACCCGCGTGAACAAGACAGTGCAGCTGGAAAAGGACATAGCCCTCCAGCCAGGAGATCTGATTCTAGTGCCGCACGACAAAGTCTCGCGGCTGCAGCACTATATGCAGATCGCGAACGTCGGGGTATTTGTCAACCCTTTGCAGTACATACCTTAGCCACCGCGCCCTTACGCTTTTTCGTAGCGCGCCTGGTGTAAAGAGGGAATACGAAAGCATGGCTTATCCAGGCCCAAAGCAGCTTTCGGCCACCAGCGCATTTGTGCAATCGGCCGGGGCCAAGCTGCTTATCATCGCGTTCAACGCAGCGACCGGAATTCTGGCGGCGCGCGCGCTCGCCCCGGCAGGGCGAGGTGAGCTGAGCGCCATGATTCTGTGGTACAGCTTTCTCGGAAGCGTCTTCAGTCTTGGCATTCCGAGTGCTCTCACATATCGGCTTCGGCGCCATCCGGAGCAAATTTCGGAACTGAGCGGCGCGGCCTTGACGCTCTCGCTAGCGGTTAGTGCGCTTGCATGCACGGTCGGGTTCTTCGGCCTGCCACACTGGATTCCTCAATACTCTCCGCAGATTCTCTTCTTTGCGCGTATCTTCCTGCTGAACACTCCCGTGGCCATATTCATGGTCATCGGGCGCGCCGCCCTCGAGAGTCAAGGTCAATTCACCGCGTCGAACCTGTCACTCGTCGGGCCGCCATTATTGACGTTGGCAGGGCTCCTGTTGTTGTGGGTAACTCACACGTTCACCCCAACCACTCTTCAGGCAATTGGGCTGATACTCACCGTCCCACTGATG
>JBARMQ010000637.1:0-2789 GCA_049802535.1 Bryobacteraceae bacterium
GAATGGAGCATTGAAGGCGCTGGTGGCGGCGGCCGCGGAGTGCAACGCGAAGTACGGCTCGGCGGCGATTGAATGGGGTGAAGTGAACCGTTTTGGAAGTGGGCCTGCGGATGTGCCAGGGAATGGCGCGGGTAGTCGAATGGGCGTGTTCCGGACGATTCAATTTGGGGAGACGCGCGGTAACCGGCACTATGCGTCACATGGTGAGACGTTTGTTTGCGCAATCGAATTTGCCGAGCCGCAACGGGCCCTCTGCGGGCTCTCCTATGGGAATGCGAGCCAGCACAACTCTCCGCATCTTGAAGATCAGTTGCCGTTGATGGAGATGAAGCAACTGCACCCAGTGTGGCGGGAACGCAAAGACATCGGGGCGCATCTGGAGTCGCGAGAGACGTTCTGATTTGAACATTGCGCTGGACAAGCGGATCACGCTGGGATTGTGGGCAGTGCTGGCGTTGTCAATTGGCCGATTGTGGCTGATGCCGCTGGGCTCAAGCTTCTGGGTAGACGAGATGGGCACGGCTTTCGTCGTGCACTACGGCGCGAATCATCCATCCTTTCAAGTAGCGCCGCAAGTCCCGGCATCGATTTATTACGTGCTGCCGAAGCTGTTCGAACGGCTGTTCGGCTTTTCGGAAGTTGCTTACCGTGTGCCGTCCATCGTAGTGATGGGCATAGCGCTGTTTGTTATTGGGCGGTTGGCCGCACGGCTAATTCACCCACACGCGATGTGGTTTGCGGTATTCGCGTGCCTGGCGCTACGCGATATCAATTATGAAGCGGCGAATGCCCGGCCTTACGCGTTGGGGGCATGCGTATCGGCGGCGGCCTTGTGGTTCCTGGTGCGATGGCTGGATAGGGCGCGATGGATCGATGCGGCAGTTTTTTGGGCGTTGGCTGCGCTGCTCTGGCGCATACATCTGGTGTTTTGGCCGTTCTATTTGTTGCTTGGGCTTTATGCTGCGGTGAGATTGTGGCGGCGCGACACGCCTGTGAAAGTAGCGGCGGTGCTGGGCGTCTTCGTCGTGTTGGGCGCGGTGTTGGTTCCGGTTCTTCTCTCTGCGCTCGCGTTGATAAAGCATGCGCAAAGTCACGTGGTTGCACCTTTGCCGAGCGTGCGAGAGCTAGTGCGAATGATCAAGCTTCCGCAACTGGCGTGTTGCGGTGCCGCGGCGTGGTTGGTGAGCCGAGTGTTTCAATGGGCTCCCGACATTCCGAGTCCAGCGTGGAGTTCGATCGCGTTGATTACGGGTTATTGGCTCTGCGATCCACTTTGTCTCTTTGCGTTTTCGTTGTTAACGGGGGATAGCGTATTCGTTCCCCGCTACCTGTCATTCGCCCTGCCAGGAATGGCTTTGGCAGCGACAACCATCACGGCGAGGTTTGTGCCGGCGGCGGCGTGGAGACCTTTTGCATTGATATTTGGAGTGGGAGTCCTAGTGGTGATGGGGCATTGGACTCAGTTGTGGCCGTTGCATCACAACTCTGATTGGCGGAGAGCGGCGCAGACAGTGAATCGGCTGGAAGCGGCCGGACCGGTTCCGGTGATCTGCCCGAGTCCATTCGTCGAAGCGCAGTGGCCAGTATGGCGGCCGGACTATCCGCTGCCTGGGTTCCTCTATTCGCATCTGGACGTGTACCGGCTAGACGGACCGGTGTACCTGTTCCCGTTCAAGGAGTCGAAGGAAGCCTACGCATACGCGGACGAACTGGCGAAAACCACGCTGGTCCCGGCGGGCAAGTTTTTCATTTATGGCGGCCAAGGCAATGTGCGGTTCTGGCAGGAGTGGTTCGCAAAGCAGCCGGAATTCGCAAGCTGGAAAGAGACACGGCTCGGTCCGTTCGCAGACGTAGATGTGGAGTGGTTTCAACAAGACAAACATAGGCGCTTTTGAGCGACTGAGTGCGGTAATGCAAGTAAGGGAGTGGCGGGGACTAATTGGTAGTCGAGGCGCGAGCTTGTCGCTCTGAAGTCTCGTAGTCTGCCAGAGGAGTGGCGCTGCGATGAAGCGAGTGGGCGGCCAAACGGAACATTTGTCCCGCGCGGTTTTTCACTCTGCGAATCCCCGCCATAGGATTCGTCCGTTGCTGATGTCGTTGTCGGGGCAGAGGGCTAGCCAGGAGGCAAAGTGCGCGGCGGTGGGCCACTTGCCCATATCCCGACCCAGTTCACTGAATAAGTGCTCGGCGCGCCAGTTTCTCACCAAGGATTTACGGATCGTCTCTGGTTCGGCTTGGATGCGGCTATCCCGGAGTTCGGCTAACTTGGTGGCATCGGTCTGCCCCTTCCGGGGCATCCCTTCATATATCTATTCTCCCGGATTTGATTTTCTGCAGGATCCAGGTTGTCATCGAACGCTCGTTCTGAACAACGGTGGTCTTCAACGGATCAATCATTTGACCGCCAAGGTTCTTTGCAGCTTGGGTTAGGAGGGCTTCGTCCACTAAATAACGCTCGGAGCCATCAGGCAATAAATACCGGCGCCCGGAGACGCGACGGATTTGGTTTTCCAAACCGATAGAAGAAGCGAGGCGGCAGAAAAGCAGGCCACCCGGCTTTAACACTCGCCAAGTGCCGTGTAGCATGTCTTTAAACTGATTGTCGTCTTGCGCAAAGTGGAGAACGGCGCTGCTGATCACAAAGTCTGCAAATGAATGCGCGAATGACATGGATTCAATGGACTCGGCGCGGAAATTTTGGGACGACAGGTTGGGAGCGAGCGATGCCGCCAGGCCGCGCACATACGCGATGCTTTCCAGATCGCGATCGACAGCGGAAACGTCGTAAC
>JBARMQ010000638.1:0-5862 GCA_049802535.1 Bryobacteraceae bacterium
TGCCAAATACCGTCTCGATTCGCGAGGCCCGGAAGACGCTTGCTTTGGTCTCGACGCCAGTGCGCGCGGCATATTGCTGCACAGCGTTCTAGAGATCGTATGGCGTGAGATGGGAAGCCAGCAGCGTTTGCGTGAATTGTCTCAAGAAGATCTGCAATTGCTGGTCCAAACTGCGGTTGATCAAGCGGTAGCGTTGCGCGAAGACTTCAGCGAATTTCAGAAACAAGCCCGCTCGGCAGAGCGTGAAAGGCTCGTAAGCATCGTATTGGAATGGCTCGCTATCGAAGAACAGCGCAAGAACGCTTTCACGATTCAGGTGACGGAACAGGAACGCCAGTGCGAAGTGGGGGGCCTGCGGCTCAGTTTGCGCATGGACCGCATCGATCGCTTAGACAACGGCAAACTGGTCTTGATTGATTACAAAAGCGGCATGCAGGATCGGAAGAATCTCGACGGACCGCGTCCACCCGAGCCGCAATTATTGCTCTATGCGTCCACACTCGGCGAGGAAGTAGAAGGCGTCTTCTTTGCGCAGCTCAAGCCGCGAAATCTTTGCCCCGTCGGCTACTCCCGCGACGGGCAATTCTCAACGGATAAGAAAGAGATCTTAGGAGACGCATGGCCGGGGCGCTTGACAGAATGGCAACAAACGGTGGAAGATTTGGCGCGCGATTTCGTACAGGGATACGCGCATGTTGACCCGGCAAAAGATGCCTGTACCTTTTGTCAGAATCGGCCGCTATGCCGCGTAGGAGAACGCACTACTGATGACTACGCCTGACGATGATGCGCAACGTCAACAAGCTTTAAACCCCAATCGATCCTTCATCGTGGAAGCGCCCGCTGGGTCCGGGAAAACAGGCTTGTTGGTCCAGCGCTTCTTGCTTTTACTCTCAGGTGTGCGCCGGGCCGAATCGGTCGTCGCCATGACCTTCACGCGCAAAGCTGCCGCCGAGATGAAGGAACGCGTGATCAAGGCGCTGGAGCAAGCGAGTCAAAATGCGCCCACTCACAATGCATATGAAGAGCGCACCCGCGATCTTGCTCTCAAAGCATTAGGCAACGACAAAGCACAAGCATGGCGGCTTTTGAGCGACCCGTCGCAGTTGCAAATTCAGACGATCGATTCGTTATGCGCAATGTTGACGCGTCAAATGCCGTTGCTCTCCGGTTTCGGCGGCTCGCCCATGGTCCGCGAAGACGCTAACGAACTGTACCGGTTAGCCGCTCGCCGAACCATCAGCACATTGGCGGAGTCCGACGCTGACGGCCAGGCCTTATTCCGCAGAGTCTCGTTGCACTTCGATAATCGCCTGGATGAGTTGGAACGCCAGATCGCATTAATGCTATCCCGCCGCGATCAGTGGATTTCTCGATTGGGTCATGCGCCGCCCGGCTCGGGTCAAGTCTACGATTTTGAGCGATTGCTTTTAGCCGCGAGCGAACAGATCAAACAAGTCTTCTGTGAACACGGCGAAGTCGACTTTACCGAGATTACCCGTGCCGCCACCGCGGCGCTTGGCTCACCGGAGCGGCCGACTGATCTGCTGTATGCGCTCGATTACAAGATCGAACATCTGTTGGTCGACGAGTTCCAGGACACATCCCGTTCGCAATACGAACTGCTGGCCGCGCTCACCGGGCAGTGGTCGGATGGCGATGGCCACACTCTCTTCCTGGTCGGCGATCCCATGCAGAGCATCTACGGCTTCCGTCAAGCCGAAGTCTCGCTGTTTCTCGATTGTTGGAATACGCAGCGGCTCGGCGCAGTACGTCTGACGCCCGTGCGGCTTATTGCCAATTTTCGTTCCACCCCCGAGATTGTGAACTGGATTCAGGGCCGCCTCGAAGGTGTTTTGTGTAAAGACGACGTCGCTATCGGCGCGGTAAAAATGCGTCCCTCGGTTGCGTCACGCGAATCCGGCCATGACCAGCCAGCGCTCTATCCCTTTATTGAGGACGATGGCACACGCGAAGCGGAAAGCATCGTTAACGCCATTCGTACGACGCGCAAGCGAAAGCCGAAGCCGTCTTCTATTGCGGTATTAGTCCGCTCCCGCTCGCACGTTGCGAAGCTGCTGCCTTTGCTACGCGAGAAGAAAATCGCGTATGAAGCTGTCGACATCGATTTGTTAGGTCAGCAGCAGCATATTCTCGATCTGGTCTCACTGACGCGCGCTATGGTGCACGTTGGCGATCGCGTCTCGTGGCTTGCCTGCCTACGGGCTCCCTGGTGCGGCCTGTCTCTCTCGGATCTCGCCGCCTTGGCGGAGGGTGAGAAAAACCGGACCGTGTTTGAGTTGCTTTCCGATCCCGATAAGATCGGTCAACTGTCTGTCAAGGGCCGGTTTCGCGCCGTACGCGTTCAACAGGTGCTAGCCGGAGCGGTCGAACAGGCGGGCCGCCGCCCGCTGCGCGATCTGGTCGAATCGTCATGGCTGGCGCTGGGCGGCCCGGCCGTGTTGTCCGATCCTTATCAACTCGACGACGCCGAAACCTATTTCTCTTTGCTCGAACAGTCCGAGCAAGGCGGCTTTATCCGCGATTTCAGTTTGTTGAACGACAAGTTGGAGTTGTTATTCGCAAAGCCTGCGACCGAAGGCGAACGCGTCCAGATCATGACCATCCATGGCGCGAAGGGGCTCGAGTTCGATGTCGTGATTCTGCCGCGATTGAACGGAGCGCCACCCAGAGGCGATAAGGACATGCTGGTTTGGACCAGCACCCCCGATGAATTATTGATCGCGGCGGCGCCGCAGCAAGGCGAAACAGACGAGGAGTACAAAAAGGTCTACGAAGTCCTCAAGAAGACAAGACGTCAGGAAGACTATCGATTGTTGTATGTGGCCATGACACGTGCCCGCAACGAGCTCCACCTATTCGGTAGCGTGACAATCACCCCGAAACAAGCGATTCGGAACGTAGGAGACAACACGCATTTGGGTGTTCTGTGGCCCCACGTCAAAGCGGAGTTTGAGAAGGAATTTCGAACGCGCGGTCGACCCGTCATTCAGTCTCATCTCGATACGCCGCCCCCAACGCTATTACGGCGATTGCCTGCGCAGTGGCAAGCTCCACAAGCGGAACCATCCGTCCTCTGGCAGGCGCCATTCCGTCGCTCGGCTGCGGCCGTAGGCGATGTTACCTACGACTGGGTTGGCGACACCGGCCGTCACGCCGGAACGTTAGTGCATGAGTTATTGAAACGCATGGCAGGCGGTCCCGATCGTCAATGGTCACATCCCTTCATCGCATCGGAACTTCGCCGCATGGGCGTTCCCGATTCCGAGCGCGAAGAAGCAACCGTGCGAGTCCTCCGTGCCCTAAAACGAACGATGATAAGTGAGCGCGGCCGTTGGATCCTAGCTCAGCGAGCAGGCGCTCGTACGGAGTGGCCGATTGCCGGCCGCGTAGGCGAAAGCCTGATCTATGGCGCCGTGGACCGCGCTTTTCGTGATGCCGATGGACGATTTTGGATCATCGACTTCAAGACTAGCGATCACCAGGGCGCATATTTGGACCGCTTCCTCGATGAAGAGCAGCGCCGCTATCACCCGCAACTGGATCGTTACGCTACAGTGGTCTGCCGGTTAGAGCCCGGGCCGATTTCGCTGGGCCTATACTTCCCGCTGCTCGATGCGTGGCGAGAATGGGCCTGGGAGGCCGAAGTTGTGGCCGCTAGTGCTCCGGCATAGGTTGTTCCCTCGTTCACGCAAAATTGAGCTCTTTCAAGACCCGATCGACTTCCGCATCCGACGGCTCAGCGAGAATTACACCATCCATGTCGAGAGTCGGCTTGCGTTCCTTTCCGTCGTTCTGCCTGCGGACCCATTCCGCTGCTTTGGGATCGGTCTCAACATCGATAAAATCGTACTTCACACCCAACTGGTCTAAGTGCCGAAGCGTACCAGTCGTCATTGGGCACCAAAGCGCTCCGAATACTCGAATATACATGTGTACTCCTGTAAGTAGGACCGGGTGGGTCGGGCTTGGTTTCATTCGCATCAGCTCATATCCCAATGAGACAATAAGCGCTAATGGAAACGGGAACGGGCGGATCCGGGCACGGTTACTTCGAGCCGGTCATCGGCCGCGTTCGATTCGCAATCTTAGGCGCTTTGTTGCTCGCAATTGCCGGGGCAACGGGATGCAGATCCGCAAAGGAGCCGCCGCCGTACGCCCCGCACGTTGTTGTCAGGCCTTCATCTGGCGAAGGCACCGCTCAGGAATTCGCGGTAACCATCGCCCCGGCAGACAAATTGAAGATGGCTGGGTTGCTGATCAATTCGGAATCCAGTGGTTCAAAGAGCTGCTACACGCTCGTCAATGTCGCCGACCAGAAATTCTATTTAGTAAAGGATCCCGGATGGGGTTCTCTTCCATTTACTCTCGGGTCTTCTGCCGAAAACTCGCAGTGCAGCGCGCATGTGACGAAAACGCATCTTGACCTCGCAAAGAACTCCTTCGAATTTCATGTTACGGCTGAATTCAAACCGATATTCGGCGGCGGCCAATTGTTATACGTATTCACGAGCGATCGGAACGGGAGCGGAGGCCTTCAACAGGCAGGCTCTTGGATGGTCGCTCCGTAGGAAATTTTGGCCAATCTCTATTTAGGTCTCGGTCTGGATGATCAAGCCGTGATGCTTAGTCGGCAACGGGTCGCCCTGGCGAAGGCGTCTTATGGTGCGAATAATTCCAAGGTCGCCGAAGCACTTTGTTTTCTCGCGACGTGCATGGAGGCCTCTCGTTTTGTCAACGAAAGAGAGAGAGTTCTCTTCCAGGCCGAGAAAATTCTCGATATGAGTAACGATTTCAGCTCGCCTGCGCGTGGCGAGCTGCTGCGAAATCTTGCCAAACACTATAAAAGTACGGACCAGCAAAAGGCCCTTGACTACGCGAATCAAGCCGTCGCGTTTTATAGGAAAGGGCGCCCTTCTGTCAAACTGGCGCAGGCGCTGTATGACCAAGCCGTTAGCTATTCGCTCTTTGGAGAATACGCGAAGGGTGAAGTTTTGGCTGCCGAATCGGTTTCGATCGCGCGGAATTTGGGTAACAAAGGCGCTGCCGTTTCGGTAGAGTCCGAAGAACTGCTGGCGGACATCAATATCAGATTGCTTCACTATGACTCTGCGAAGGAGAATTTTGAGCTTGCATTCAAAGGCGCGAGAGATCTGAATGGAGTTGACCATGTCGACACAATGGAAACGGAGGTCGGTTTAGGGGATTTTTATCGAAGAATCTCGCAAAACTCTGTGGCTCTTAGCCACCTGAAGCACTCATTGGATACCTGTATAAGACTTAGAGGTCCCGATGATTCATTTCACCTGCCTGAGGTTCTGCTTTTTTATGGCTTTGCCCTAAAAGCCGATGGGCGGTTTGAGGCAGCATTGGCGGCGATCTCTCAAGCTGTGGAAAACAGGCGGAAGAATAGTCCAGGAACCCGCGAGTTGGGCCAGGCGATTTGGTCGCAGGCCTCCGTGTTAGCTGATCTCGGCGAATACGAGAAAGCGAAGCGGTGTTTGGATGAGGCGGCAGATCTGAGTAAGAAGGTGGGATTCAAACTTCAATCTGAATACATTCTCGCGAGACTCAAAGTCGCCTTCGACCTAAAGCAGGCTGATAAGGCTTCGCAGATTATCGAAAGCTCCTACGGCCCTCTTCCGGACCGCGCTCCCTTATCCTTAGATCTCTTGGCAAATCTTACGGCGCGTGCTCAACTCGCTTTATCCAGAAATGATCCAGCGGATGCGCTTGTTTTTGCGACCCGTCTTTTAGCACTCGTGGCAGAAAGCCCAAATCGAAACTACCTAAGACTGTGGGAGGAACGGGCAACGCTGGCAGAAGGACAAGCCTATCTAC
>JBARMQ010000639.1:0-3208 GCA_049802535.1 Bryobacteraceae bacterium
AACTCCCGGCGCGTATAGGAATGCCAACCGTTCGGCTTTTCTTTCGGAGCAAGCACGGCCGGAGCCCAGATTTCATTTGGCTTAGCGTAGGGATACGGCGCAATGAGGATGCCGTACACCACGCTAAACAGTGATGTACTGACACCAATTCCAAGTAGCAGCGAAAGAAGCGCAACGGCAGTGAAACCTGGGCTCTTAGCAAAGCCGCGAACGGCATAAGCTACGTCTTGCCACAACCGTTCGATCCAGATCCATCCCCAAATTTCGCGCGACTCTTCTTTGGCAAGTGCAACATTGCCAAACTTCCTCAGCGCTGCCTCATTGGCTTCGCGAGGCGACATGCCAGATTCAATATTTTGCTGGGTTTCAAACTCCAGATGCTTCCGTATCTCGTCATCCAGTTGCTCGCTTCGGCGTTTCCACCAGTTCATGGCGTCTCCTATTCGGCCTCTTTTGGCAAAGGTGTCAAAATGCGAGCGATGGCTTCCGAGAATTTTTGCCACTTTGATGTTTCAGCAAACAGCTTCTTTCGCCCTGCGGCGGTCAAGCGGTAGAAACGAGCTTTCCGGTTGTTCTCAGAAATACCGTCGGAGGCAACAATCAGGCGTTGCT
Source organism: Bryobacteraceae bacterium (assembly GCA_049802535.1). Lineage (GTDB taxonomy): Bacteria > Acidobacteriota > Terriglobia > Bryobacterales > Bryobacteraceae > Bog-105. The sequence continues at coordinate 613 of JBARMQ010000639.1, forward strand.
TTAGGAGTCGCTGTAGCGCTGGATAGAGTGACCCATGGCCAACCTGCAGCACATCCGCCGATCGGCTCTCGATCGATTGGGCGATGGCATGCCCATGCGCGGCTTTCTGCAGTAGCGTCTGTAGAATCAGCAGGTCTAACGTTCCCTGCAAAAGTTCAATTTGGCCATCGTCACGTTTAGTCGGCATTCGACCCGTAGAGTAGCAATACTCAGGTCGAATTGCAAGGGGAGTGCAATGTGGGAATTGTGACCTCGGGCCTGAAATTGTCACCCCGCGTGATCAGGTCCAAAGGCGGGTTCGCTCTCGCCAATATCCATGCGTTCGATTAGGCCGTTTGCGATGGTATAGACATGCAACAATACTCGATCTGAGAGGACGTTGCCGTTTAGATTCTTGACGAGTTGGTGAACCCTAACATCGGTTCTGCCCGCCTCACGGTCGATCACTTCAATCGGTTCTACGTGAGGATCGAACTCCGCCCACTGACGCGTCCAGTAAGCACGAATCTCTTCTTTCCCAACGACTCGACCACCTTCCGAAGCCTTAGGCCAATTGACGTTCTCACTCATTACCGCGAGTGCGCCCTCGATATCCCGCCGGTTGAAGGCCGAGTAGGCCTGAGCGATCAGAGCCTGTGTGTTTGCCATACGTCCTCGGCGTTGCGCCGCACTTTAAGTGCAAGGATAAGTCATTCAAGATGAGAATCCCGGGCCCCGGTGGGTAGTCCGACGCCATGAGCAGCGCTTGGCTACCCTGGGCAATCATGCTGTGCTGCACGGGCGCTTTCGGATCCGTGTTCGGTTTACCGGATGCATCGGGATACGCCATGACTTCGAGCTCGCCGCCGAAACATTCGCGGTAGAAGGCCATGGCGGTGCGGCAGTTGCCGTTGAAGTGCAGGTACGTAGTTGTGCTTTTCATGATGTGCGCCGTGGTGTTGTTTTTGCTTGGTTTCGTCGTTTGAGTGATCGGCGCGGTTAAGCGGGCGCGCTCCGTTCAGCAAGCACGGCGTCGAGTTGGGGCATTGCTGCGCGTAGCCCTTGTTCCATGCCCGGTATCGTTTGCTCCATTGCTTCAACGCTTGAAAAGCGCGTGACGATGGTCATGCGCGAACCCGTCGGCGTGGCCTCGAAGGTGAACTTCATCCCCGCCGGCATGTTCTCGTCCTCGGCGTTATCTTCGCCGTCGTGCGCCTCGAACGAGCTGATTGGATTCACCGCCGTGAACTTCCAAGATCCATTCCACCTTCCTCCGTCCGGCAGGAAGAGGAAGTACTCGGCACGACCTCCTACTTTGAAATCGTGACGCGTGAAGGTGGCCGGCGCGAAAGGTGGTCCCCAAAAGCGCTCGAGTTGGCGCGGGTCGGCAAAGGCGTCCCACAGGCGTTGTTGCGAAACGGGAAAGTCGCCCACCACGGTGAGGGTGAGCGTGGCGGCGTCTTTGGTGACAGAGGTAAGAGGCATAATCATTTTCCTTTCGGTAGAAGGACATCGTCGAGCTGCGCCATGCGCTGGCGCCAAATGGCTTCGAAATATTCGAGTAGCTCGGCAGCGCGCCGGAGCCGCGCGTGGTCGGCGGAGACCAGTTGCTCACGGCCGTGTGCAGACTTCTTAATGAGGCCCGCGCGCTCGAGCACGGCGACGTGCTTTTGCACTGCGGCGAAGCTCATCTCATACCGCGACGCGAGGGCGGACACCGACGGCGTCTCCGTGAGCGACCGCGCCAAGATGTCGCGTCGCGTGCCATCGGCCAAGGCACGGAAAAGCTGGTTGAGAGCCTGTTCGCTCTCGTTTCTAAGTACAACCATCTGGTTGTACGTTACCATCGCCGAAGCGTTTTTGCAAGGCGTGTTCGCGAGAATGCGGCGGAAAGTGACGCAACTCCCCGGCCGGGTGCTGGCCGGAATGGTGGCTGTGCGCCGAATCTGAAAGAGAGATTCTGCGGGATCGGGTCAAGGCCGGCTGTGGCGCTGAGTAGAGGAGGTTCTTTTAGACCTGCCCAATGAGCATGCTCTCCCGAGTCGCAGCGACTGCGTCCTTGGTCATCTCTCGCAGCGAATTAATTTCGAGAAGTCTCTCCATCTGCGCGAGGAGACGGTTCAGCAGCCGGAAGTTGCGGACCATATAGAGCTGTATCCTCCAACCTGACTGCGGGTTGTACCGCAAAAGGTTGCGCGATTCTAGTCCCCCGCGCGGCAAGTCTTTACCCTGCACAAGGCTAGTGACGGGATTCCCCGTGCCCCCAGCGCGTGACGCCTCCGTCGTGTCGTGCTGGAAGCTAGGATGAAAGGAGAGTACGAACATGGCAAGTCTTGATTGGTCCGAATGTCCCGACGTTGAAAGCATTCCCGGCAAGGTAAGCGGCGCGTGGGTCTTGAAAGGAACCCGTATGCCGGTATCCGCGATTTTCGAGAACCTTGAAGCCGGAGCCAACATAGACGACATCATGGAATGGTTTGACGGCCTTAGCCGTGAACAGGTCAAAGCGGTGATTGAATTTGCTGCTCGGAGCCTCGACAAACCCCCGAAACACGTGCCGGTTCCGTAATGCGGGTTTTGTTCGATCAGGCAACACCTGTACCTATTCGTCCATTTC
>JBARMQ010000640.1:0-14856 GCA_049802535.1 Bryobacteraceae bacterium
GTCCTCGGCCTGCGCTTGACGTTGCGCTTTAGCTCGATCTGCGGCGTGGAGTTGTCGCGGGGTGAGTTTCGGGGCGGCGAGAGATTCCAAGAGGCCACCGATAACATCGAGCGTCTTGCCGATCGAGCCCGCCACGCTCGCAGCCTTGCCTAATGCCGCAACCGATGTGTGAAGGCCGTCCTTGGCGATGGCGGCAACGTTGCGAACGGCCCTCTCGGCGGCAACGGCTCGGCGGCGATGTTCCGCGCTATCCGCAAAGACGTCCCGAATTGCTTCCCTATCGAGGGGGCGTTGGTGCGATCGTTTGTCGGATGACTTGAGCGAGGCGTCGATAGTTTGCAGCCTGTCGCCGATATCGAGCGCTTTGACAAATTTCCCGGCAAGGGATTGGTCGATTTTGTGAACACGGCGCGGCGTGGTGATCTGGCCTTCGCGCCGGTATTCGAGGCCGGGTTCGGTAATGAGAACGATTTCGCCTTCTTTGAAGCGCGGCGCATAATTGCCGATTTCACGGGCAAAGGCGGCTTTGCGGTGGCTTTGGTTCGCTTCGTCTTTGCTCGCCCGCGCGAAGCTGATTCCGTGCTGATCGATCGCGGCGGCAAACGCCTCCTTGCTCGGCGGTTTAAGACTGACGCTTTGACCTTTCAGGGCGGCGGCTATCAGCTTGTCGAAGTCGGTCTGGCGCCACGCTTCCCAAACTTTCCCGGCGGGTCCGTGTAAATTCTCGGTCCGCGTATCGCGGCTGGCCTCCTGTGCGGCCTGCGCAAATACGTCCGGGGATTGGTGTTGCGGTCGGGCCGGGGCAACCGGCGAAAACTTCTCGTTGCGATTATGGCGGTACGCTTCCTCGCGTTCTTGTTGCCGGTGCTGCTGATATTCGCGCATTGCGCCTTGCGCTTCCATCACGCTCATCAGCGGTTTGCGGTCAATGCCCTTCAGATAGTCCCGAAGTTCGGCGCGACTCAGGCCGGTGCTGCTCGGCGTGAGCTGAAAGATATTTCCGTACTGGTTCACAACGACAAGCTCCCCTGCTCGATACTTGTCGTCGTCGCGATCACGATCCCTGCTCCGCCTGTCCTGTCTCGCCGCTATGGGCCCTGTCCATTCTTCCTTGCGCCTTCCTTGTTCCCATCTGTTTAGGCGTTCGGCGGCGGCCTCGTTGACGCAGGCCATTATGAGGCCCCTGTCTTCGAGCGCATTCGCGAAGCTCTGCGCACCGGGGAACAAGCTACGGGCGAGCCGGATTTCAGCTTCGGTCTTGCGGAGTTCGGGCGCGGAAGCGGTTGCCTGCTCATGATCCTTCTTCCTACCGCCCGCCGATGTTGTCTCAACGAATTTCCTCTCGACCCTCTCCTTTTCGATCGCGGCGGTGGCTAAAGCGTCCTCCCACGCGATCTGCTCTCGCACGGGATTGCCGTCCGCGTATTCCCGCTCAGCTTTTATTTTCGCTTGAACGTCGGCCATCTCGCGCGTTAGCTTTTCCATGCGGTCGCGCGGCAGATCGAGCATGAATGTTCGGGCCTGCTCCACGCTCGGAAGTCCGCCGTGGTCGAGATCCGAAAGTCTTTGTCTTACCTGATCCATTGACGCGCCCAGGACGCGCTTGCCGAGTGCGTGTATGCCGCCTTGTATGTCGATCACGACATAGTTGCGGCGGTCGCCGACCGCTAAAATCAGGCCTGCTTCGGCAAGAGCATTGTCGAAATCCCGTCCGCCATCGGTCGCATCCCAACAGTTTCGTATCGTGTTTCTGATAGCTTCCTTGTTGAAGCCGAGCCGTTGCGCCTGCTGTTCTTCGGCCCTCGTCGCCCCATATTCGATTGAGCTGTCGCGTTCGTTCCTTACACGCGTAATCCCGAATTCCTTCTCAAGCTCACGGGCGAGCGCCTTCAGCCTCAATTTGAAAAAGGGCAGCTCCTTGACCTTGAGCGTTTCGGTATCGATCAGGGAGAAAGCGAGGTGCAAGTGCAGCTCGCCGGTCTTTCCGTCCCGGTGATAGACATCCGCGCGGGGTTGGCCGTCCAAACCCAAGCGATGCTGAATACGGTCAGCGGTCTGATCCCACTGGGCACGGCTGAGTTCCTCGCCCTCAGGGAGGCGAATTTGCACATGAAACAACGGCTTTTCAGCCTTGGTTGCTCCCGCGAGAATGTCGATATCGCGGAAGGCCTCGAAGATATTTTCTGCCTCGCCGAAACCCCGAAGGCGAGGTTCTTCCACGCGCTCGCCGTGCCGTCCGCCCTCCGTCAGGTAGGCGGCCAGTTTCGAGCCGCTACCGTGGCGGTTCGCCTTGATGATCATGATGATCCTTGTAGCCCGCAGCCTCGCGGATGGCGCGGGCAGCTTCGCGGATTTCAGTAAGCGCGGCTCGGGTTTCACCGGCTCCGACGCTTTGTGCCGCGTTGAGCCGGTGAGCGATCTGGTTTGCGACGTTGCCCGCGCGATTGAGCGCGGCAATGGCGTGGCCGAGCAACTGCGCGTCAACGCTCGGTCGCCGCCTCGCGCGGGGCCCGGGCGTTCCCAAGACCACGGCACGGCCATAGCTGGAAGGGGTCCAGCCGGAGGCTGTCGCCGTCGCGTTGACCTCGGCGTATTCGTCCGGGGTCAATGAGATTTGCAGCGATTTTGTACGCTGGCGCTTCTGGCTGCCGCTGCGGCTGTGGCCGCTCGCGGCGGTGTCCGTAGGAACAGACGGCGCATGGTCGTACGGCGTCACGGATGCACCTCATGCGCGGCAATACGCAAGCCGAATGGCGCGGAAACGGGCAGGGTTTCCGCACGGCGCACACAGCGGCGCACGGGGGATGCAACGGGGGTTTCCCCCTTGCCAAGTTGTTCAACAGGGGCGGCGGCTAGCCGTCGCCCCTGTTGCCGCGTCAATGACGCGGACAACTTGCTGTTCGCTGTACGGGCCGAAATCATGGCAGGAGGGAATCGAGAAACACGATTCGCAGCAAGCAATTTTACGATTCGGCGGCGCAACGATTCGTCGTTGCGTGCCGAATGATGCAAGATCAAATCCCTATCGCGAAATCGCGATTGGGATTTGTCCGCTGACACGAGGTTGAGGGGCGCAACAGGTCTAGATACGTCCAGCGAATACACTAACGGCGCGAAGGTCGGGCGGTAGGAAGAAAAATACTTCCGGCCATCAGAGAGCCGAAGCGCGCGGCCATACCTTCGAAGACCGCGCGCAACGATGCAAAAAAGGGACGCGCCCGAAAGCGCGCCCCGCAGGTGTGTCATCTGGTGTGTAGACTCCTTTCGGTCATTGCTTCACCTCCACCGCCGTATAAGCAGCATCGGTGATCCTGCTCAGAAGCGGTGAGAACTGAAGCCGCTTCTTCGCAATTTGGATAGCTTCCCTCTGCGTTGGCGCATAGACAGTCATCGCGAGGCTTTCATCACCGGACTTGATATCGCTCACATAGATATCGAAGGCTTTCTTGCCGGTATTCATGTTTCCATATCTCCGCTCCGATGGAACAGGTGATACGACCTGGCTCCGGCTGAAGCGACCTGTGGGGGGATTCTTGCGCTTGGACATGGACCGTTTCCTTTCTTGGATTCCCCGGCACGGAATTGCGCCGGTGATGAAAAACCGTCCACGTCCGCCGAACTGAAGGGGCAAGCAGAAAAGGCGAAGGATCGTCTGTCTTTTTGCACTTGGCAAAAAGCAACGATCATTTCGCGTTTTGTGCTTGGACAAAAATCGCGCATGCCCTGCGTGATTTTCGTACCGCTTCGGTTCGGTGGATGTAGGTTTTCTCATCACCGGCGCAATTCCGTTCGTGGAGTGACACCACAAAAGGAAATGGCTCGTGCAGCGCTGACGATTACGACATCTGTTTTTCGCCGCGCTCGTACAATTCGCGTTGGTCGAGGCTGTTGTGAACCGTGATGCCCTCGTCATCGACAGGCGAGCACCAGCAGTCGTAGAGGGAATGTTCGCGGAGGTCGTTAACCGGGTAGACGTGGGTTCCGTCCACCTTCCACACCAATTCCCGAACGTGATGATCGACGCCTTTGCCCATGCGGGCAGTCGATACCACGGGGCTGAAACGGCGTCAAAACGGCTTTCAAGGCAAAGCGAAACTGCCTGTCGGGGCCGAAGCTCTGGGCCGAGAAAGCTACAAGCCTGCGATAGCGGAAATGAAGTGCAAGACCGCATGATCTTCATTCGGCGTTAGCGGCCTTCGGCAAGTTCGCGCGCCGAGTGTTCGTCGATGATCAAAACGTTGATGATTTCGCCTTTCAAGGCAGCCTTGATCACCGGCAAAAGACGCGGGCCACCGAAACCGACGACAGGTCTTTTCCTAGCAACCATGCGTTTGTCGAAATCGATGCCGCCGCATTCTGAGTAATGGCCTGCGGTCAGAAAGAGCCGCCAACGCGCATCGCCGTTGCCATCGGCGTCGAACGGGCAATAGCAGAAATCACCGACAGCCCGAGACAGTTGTTTCGGCTCGACATGCGACTTCAACAGGCTACCCATGGTGATGCGGTTCTCCCAAGCGTCCGTCGCATCGGGATTGTTAAGAAATCCGAAACCGGCAAAGACAACGTCGAGATCGTCCATATCCTGCACGATCGCCTTGATCGACGGGATTCCCTCTAGGCGTTTCAACGTTTTGCCAATCGAACCGGTGTCACGATACGGCTCGACGGTTTCGTATTCACACTGACCGGCGAAACTTCCACAATGCGTCCAAAGGATAGACGCTGCTACATTCGGCTCAACGTGACTTTCGGTTTCTCCCAATTGGCCGCGACCGACAAGCGCCGTTACGTGGACTCGAACTTCTTTACGATCTCGGACTGAAACGGCAGAGGAGAATTCCAGCAGCCGGGCACCGCCGGTTAAGCCGACATGCAAAGGCCTCCCTCGCGGATGTTCCTCATAGAGACGCTCAAAATAATCAGCGGCCAATCGCCCCATGCGACGGAACAGATCATCACACTGCTTTTCGGTTTCTATTTGCGAGCCCGGCACAACCAAAACGCGGTCCAGCTTCGGGAATCTCTCGCGTACCCCCTGCTCGACCGCCACTTCGGCGGTCTGATAAACCTGAACTCTGACGACGTCGTTGTCGACGGCGTGCTTCAGTAGCTGCGTCACTCTCCTGGGGTCGATTCCCATCTTCCCTGCGATGAATGTTCTGTTTTTCTTCTTCTCGTAAAAAAGGTAAGCAGCCGTGTAGATGTCGGCTGGAGTGATCTTTTTCGGCGGTCGGGCCATCTCGTTGCCTCCCGCATATATTTTCCGCGACAAATGATCCGGGTTCAACGTTTCCGCGCAGGTTTCGGCAGTTATTGCGGATTCCTTCAGGAATTCTCTTTCATAATAAAGCCACGGTTGAGGACTTTAAGATCGTGCTACAGAGCAGCCATGAACGACGAAGAGCGGCGCTTAACAACTCCACGCAGCGAGTCGAGTTCAGTCTCTGTAAACTGGCCCGGTTTATCGCGGCCTACCGATTGAAGATCCGCGCGAATCTGAAAGACCTGAGCTTCCGATATAAGCAGCCTGTATTGCCGATGTGTTTGCGCGATACGGCTCCCGCTTCGAGAATCGTGCGCGAGCAGCTCGCGTCGTACTGTGAGCTTGAGACCGTACCGCGTAAACCCTTGAGCGAGCCACTTCCCCATGGTCGGCTCGGTGACTCCTTCGGCTATTTGAGAAGCCTGCCGAGCATTGTAGAAACGCTCGCCGGTTTTTTCATCAATGTAAGGCGTCGGTTGCATTCGCGCATGATGCGCAGCCGCCGCCGCGAAGTCAGCCAAAAAGTTTCGAAGTTCTTCAAGGCCTTACCGGGCCAATTAATTGCGCGCAACGCCGGGGCCGGGCTTACCGGTTCGGTTCCGGCACTTTTTTCGCAGGAAAACATGGTCGGCAAGCTCGAGATCCGAGCGCCACGCATGAATGACATTGAGGCAATTATTGAAGTCGTACGAAGCTGCGCGCCATTTCTCACGGCGCACATTTCTTACATCTATTGGATGACCATTCGCTACCACGCCCATAGATGCGCGGTCGCGGAAATCGACGGAGAGCTCGTCGGTTGGTGCTCAGTCGCCCAGGTATCCGGCAACAAATACTTCAGCCATCAGACCGCCGTGGCACCCACTGCTCGCGGACTGGGCGTCGCCCATTCTCTCTGGGCCCATGTATTGAGCAATCTCAAGGTTCAACCCGAGTTCGAGCTCGAATTCACGCTCAACCGAAGAAATGATGCAGCGCTGAAGCTTATGACGGCCGTCGCCGAACGAGCTGGGATGCGGCTGATCAAACGATCGGAAGTTGTCGAGCTGTTCGAGGAGGGTACCGGCGAAGAGCTCTACGTCATGGCCCCTGCTCCCGGGCCGCAAACGCTGCCGAGAGTCACGGCGATCAGACGCATTCGGCGAGGCGATCGGGTGTGGTCGGGCGACGATGAACGGGTTTAAACCGAGCTTATGAATGACAACAGCGGTAACGGAAAACTCGACGCGCTCCGCAAGCGCGAAGCGGCACTGAGAGAGGCAATCAACAAGGAAAAGGTTCGCCAGCAGAATGCGAGGGCGAGGCTCGAAGCGCGCGAGACGTCGATTGTGGGCGATGCGCTTTGCAAATACGCAGCGCAATCGTCCGACTTCAAATTGATGCTGAAGCAGGTGCTGGCGACGGCGGCTCTGGACGAGGCGGCACGGAAATTCCTCGTCGCAAGAGGCTGGTTATGAGGACCGCACGAGTTCTGCTTCGGCTGCTCGGCGTCGCCGCTCTCTGTATGGTCGGACTCTGGTTGGTCGCATTGATTTGGGGAATCGGCGCGGGATATGGAGTGATCTATCGATTTGCGCTGGAAAACGGCCAGATGGTGACGCTGTTCGTCGGCACGGTAGCAACGGTCGCCGCACTGGTCATGGTGTCAATCGGCATTCAGAAGATAGCAGTTTGGATCGGGAGGCTTTTACGAAACTCGTCCTGTTGATTGTCGCCGCCATCGTGTTGGTCAAATGCAGCAAGCGATATGGGATTAAGGACACGGTCCAATGGGCCGCCCTGCTCGTCTTATCGTTATTCCCGTTATCGCTTGCAGGTGGCTTGCTGGCTCGACCAGTGAAATTTCTGTGGACCACAGCCAGCGCTCAAACGCGCATCGTCATGATCGGAGTTCCGCTGGTGGCATTCATCGCCACTATCAAACAAAAGGGAATTGGGACTGCGCTCGCATACGCTCTTCAAATCGCGGTGTTTGTGGCGTTCTTATGTATGTGCGGTTTTGGGCTTCTCGCGCTTGTCGTCGGAAGCGGCAATGGGGGTCAATGATGGAAAAAGCGTATGAGTGGGCGCAGAAAATCGGTGGCTGGCTGTTGATCGCGGAGCTGGCAATTTACGCTCTCAACAGCCATAGCGCAGGTCATCTGCTCAGCATTCATGAATTTCTTGCGGTGGTTGAGCGCTTGGCTGGGCGCTGAATGTGGAACATCTGTTTATCGAGATCATGAACCTTTGCTTCGAATACAAGTGGATGATCGCGGCGGCGATACTGATCATCCATTTCATGCCAACGGGCACCGATGCAGAGAAAGAAGTAACAACCAACTTCAAACCTGACAATGCTCACGGCGCGGCGCGTTTCGTCGTCGAGAACAAGCTGCTGAAGGTCCTGTTTGGCACAAAAGGCGTCCATATTGGCTATTCGCCGGACGGAAAGCGAAAGCTGTTCTATCCGGGTGCCGGTCACTTGTTTCTTTGCGCTGCTGCGCGAACCGGCAAAGGCGCAACTCTTCTCGTGAACGCGCTTCTGGAGTGGAAGCATTCGGTGGTGGTGTTCGATCCAAAGGCCGAGCTCTCCAGCATCACGGGTCATTATCGACGCAAGTTGGGGACGGTCTACGTACTCAATCCCCTCAACATACAAATGAACGCGCTGAACGGGCTGAAACAGGCCTGTTTCAATCCCATGGCTATCCTCGATCCTTTATCGATTTCGTTTCACGCGCTCTGCGCAAAGATCGCAGCCGTTCTGGTGACCGATGAAGAGGGAAAGGGAAAGCATTTTAGCGATGCGGCTCGCGATCTCCTGCATGGAATTATCGCGGCGCTTGTGCGTCATGAGGACGCGTCGAAGCGAAACCTCGTCGAAGTCGCACGAATTGTATCGAGCGGAGACGGGCTTTTCAGGTTCTGCCGGGACGCAATGCAGTCGGGCGATCCTTACATCATCCAAAAGCTCCAAAGGTTCGCCGTCACGCCGACGTCGAAAGACCCGGTGAGCGACGAAATACGCGATGTCGTCGCGACAGCGACTACAAATCTCGGCTTCATCACGGGCGGAATAGCGGAAAGCCTCAAGGGGTCTGATTTCCGTTTCGCCGATCTCAAACGGAAGCCGGGCACCAGCGTTTATATCTGCCTTCCTCTCTCCACACTCGATGTAAGCGACAAATATTTCCGTCTGCTACTCGACTGTTTCCTCACCGACCTGCTCGAAGAGGGCCAGCGCGGTAAGGGAAAGCCTGTGCTCGCGATTGTTGACGAAATGGCCCAGATCGGGCCGCACATGAAAAGCCTTGAGAACGCGATGGGCATGGCAGCGGGCGCTGCTGGACTTCAACTCTGGTGCGTGTTGCAGGACCTTTCGCAACTGAAAGGGATGTTTCCCCATACATGGGAGACGTTCATTCAGAATTGCGGCGTGACGATGTGGTTTGGCGCACGTGATGACACGACACGGAAGTACATATCGGCGCTCGCCGGTACGACGGAAGTTCTGTCGCGTGGCCGTAACGCGTCCGAAAATCCTGCCACCGGCGAAATTGTTATCAACGAGAGCGCAACCCAGATGGGGCGGCCTCTCGTGCTGCCGGAAGAAGCAGGAACCAAAGTCGCTTCAGACCAAATGATCATGTTCGTGGAGGGCGTCAACAATCCCATTAAGGCGAAGCGGAAGTTTTATTTCGCTTGCCCCGAGTACCGGGGGAAATACAGGGACAACCCGTATTTCAAAAAAAGATGAGGACGCCAGTTTTCACCAAAGACGAAGCGAAGAGGTTTGCGAATCTGATGGCGGGTTTCGACATCGGAAATTCATCGGAACCGGAAGCGATCAATAAGGGCCGGGTGTTGCGCCGCATGGTAGCCCAGAAAAACATTCGCCTTGTCGATGCCTGGGAGCTTGAAGAAATCCGCGAAGCGCTCGACCGGCAGCTAAAACCAATTCGTTCAGATTGCCCTGCGCGGGCTATGGATGAAGGTTGTGATTGCGATCCGTGGCCGGTGCAGATGTTCTGGTTTGTCGTTGGAATTATCGCTTGGATTGTCAGCGGCATTTTCTGGTTAACCCTGCAAGCAGGAAAGATCATCGTGATGATCTTGGTTATCCGTATGACGAGGAGTGCGTGGAAAGCCATTAGAAAGGAGTGGTAATTGATACGTCGGAATGGACGAGTTACATCAAGGAAAAAGTCGAACGGGGCAAAGAGGATGCATTCGTGTGGTACAGCATTGGGGCGCGCTGGTTTCTGCTCGGAAACTTCCTGCTTTATTTTGCAGGTTGCATCGTTGCAGGCGGAATGATCGGGCCAGTACGGTATATCGAGTTTCTGTATCACGCCTCGCATTTCGAACAGCCTGCACCAATGGCAGTTTCTGCGTCGAACCCGGCGGCAGAGAAGCCAAAGCGACCGCCGGTGCTGAATCCGAATGCTTCGTTTTGAGGTATGGCATGGCAGACAAACGCATAGATTTTGATCACAGCAACGAAGGTATTAGCCAGAAAAACCATCCTGACCGTGAGACGCGGAGCCAGCCGGAGAAAGAACGTTCGCCGGATTACTTCCGCAAGGAACTTGAAAAAGACGGGCGCTCTGAGTGGAGCGGCGGATGGGCTCGGGGAAATTCTAGAGGTGGTAGATGACGCGATACGAATACTGGCTAAGGACGGGACGTGACCGGGACACCGGTGAGCCAACACAAAACCCGCCATTCAGCGCGGCCACACCATCCGGCGGCGGACAGCACGCTTCCGCGTGTTCTTGTATGGCCTGCGATAGCGCTCGCCTTCGGGCCATGAACTCAACGCACGTGATTAACGATTGGGGCGATCTGCACCTCGGACTCGGCGTACGGAAGCAACAGGAGAGCAGCAGGCAAGCGCGGATAAATGAGGAGCGCCGCTCGGACTATGAGCGCGAACGGGAAAGGGGCGGCAGGAGAAGATGAGCTACGAACGAACAGGCTGGCACCTGCCGTTACATGTCGAGCCCCCTGCCCGCACCTCTTCGCCTAAACGCGCAGCGCCGCAAAAAAAGCGCCGCTACGCGGCGATTTTAAGGGACTGGTACGGGGCAATTCCGCTCTATATCCTGCTGCGACGGCTAAAGCCGAAAGATGGGCGGGCAGTAGGAAAAAGATGTTTGATGCCGAGTTGGAAGAATTCAAAACGAAAATCGATCTTCGGGCCTATGCGGCTTCGCAGGGCTACCAGCTTGATAAACGCGAAAGCTGGCGCGGTTCTGCCGTCATGCGTCATTCGACCGGCGACAAGGTCATCATCAAACGCGACACTGATAATCATTACGTGTTTTTCTCGGTGCATCGTCAGGCGTCGGGATCGATCATCGATTTCGTTCAGGCTCAGCAAGGCCTCAGCCTCGGCGCGGTGCGTAAGGAATTGCGGCCTTGGATTGGAGCGCCTCCGGTCGCTGTGCCTGAATTCCCGGCTCTCGTGAGAACCACTAAAGACCGCGTGAGCGTCGAAACGAGGTTCGCCCGAATGAAGGACGCGCCTCGGCATCCGTATCTCGAAACTGAACGCTGCTTGCCCCCTACCCTGCTCGAATCTCCACGCTTCGCAGGCCGTGTTCGTATCGATGATCGGGGAAACGCTGTGTTTCCGCATTTCGATGCTGACGGGCTTTGCGGATACGAGATTAAGAACAAGGGGTTCACCGGCTTCTCATCCGGCGGCTCAAAAGGACTTTGGCTTTCATACGAAGACGGTCTGGACAATCGCTTGGTCTTTTGTGAATCCGCGATTGACGCCTTGAGCCATGCGGCGCTGTTTCCGGACGATCGCACACGATATGCCTCGATCGGTGGTAAACCCAATCCCGAGCAACCGCGCCTGATTGCCGAAGCGGTCGCACGGATGCCGAAGCAAGCCAAAATCGTTGCGGCGATGGATGCGGACGAAGATGGCGCCCAACTGGCCGATATCGTTCGGGGAGCCGTTCTTTCAACCGGGCGTGATGATCTTGTTTTCCTTTCTCAGGAGCCGCGCAGCTTCAAGGATTGGAATGACGAGATCCGCGCTAGGCAACCTGATTTCTTTCCTACTGCCCGCGTATCTTCGCTCGATGTAGCGTGACGCTTTGCCGTGATGAGGCCACGGCGTTATGGATGCACTGAAGGAATTCGACCTGTTGACGCTGTCGGATGTCGCGGAGCTGCTTCATTGCTCCAAGGCGCATATCTGCAAGGCTGTCGCGGGCCGGGTGCCGGGCTGCCCTCCAATTCCCGCTGTTTCGCTCGGTCGCCGCAAGCTCGTGCGCCGGGCCTCCCTGCTTTCTTGGATCGAACGTAACGAACAGGCGGCGACTCCTGCTAAGATTCCGGTATCGCCAGTTCGGGATGCCGTGAAACGCGCATAGGAGAATTCAATGCGCAAACGGTATCAGACGGGAGGTATCAAGAAACAGCGTGGCCGGTGGGTCGGCATGTGGTGGGTTGATGGGCGGCGGAAAAGCCGCGTTCTCGGCCTCGTCAAACACATGTCGAAATCGCAGGCTCGTGAAGCGGTCAACGGCATCGTGGCCGAAGCAAATGCGAAGCGACAGGAAAACAAAATCTGGCGCTTTGGTGAATTCGTGGAACATGTCTATGTCCCCTACTACAGCCGGAAATGGAAGCACTCGACGCGGGCGAATAACGTCAATCGCGTTTCGGTGCATCTGGTCGCGGTTTTTCGGGAACGGGAGCTTACCGGCATCAAGCGCGATGAGCTGCAAGACCTTCTCGACGCGAAGGTGGCGGACGGGCTTTCTTTCTCGGTGGTCGATCATCTGCGGTGGGATGTGAAACAGATATTCGATATGGCTGTGGCGGAAGGATGCGTTCAACGTAATCCGGCGTTGCTGTTGTTCACGCCAAGGGAAGCAAAAAAGCCGGTTCGCCGGGTAATGACGATGAAGGAGGTTCAAACTTATTTCGGTGCTCTCGATCGGCGGGAGCGTCTGATTGCAAAGCTCGCTGTTATCGCCGGGATGCGTCCCGGTGAAATTTTCGCCCTCACATGGGGCGGTCTGACGGCGGCGTACGCGGATATCCGGCAACGGGTATACCGAGGCGTGATCGATACGCCTAAGACGGATAACTCGGTACGGAAAGCGGCGCTCTCCGAGGGCTTGCTGGCTGAAATCGAAAACTGGCGCATCATGGCGGTTGAAACCCACCCGGATGCGTGGGTGTTCCCTTCGGAGCGGATGACGCCGTTATCGAAGGACAATTGCTGGCGGCGGTCGATGCAACCGGCTCTCGCCAAAGTTGATCTTGATTGGGCGAATTTTCTGGTGATGCGCCGTACTCACGCCACGCTCATGAAAGCTCTTGGTGTCGATGGAAAACTGGTCGCGGATCAGCTCGGGCATTCGCTGGACGTGAACCAGAATGTTTACACGCAGTCGCCGGTTGAACTCCGGCAGGCGGCGTTAAATCAGCTCGAACAAAGTCTTCGCGTGATGTAAACGGAGCACAAACGGAGCACAGGGTGAAACGGGTTTATGCAAGTCGTTGAAAAAGTTGGAGTGGGAGACGGGGCTCGAACCCGCGACGTCCAGCTTGGGAAACCGTAGTTCATTTGCAAATACAGAACTTATGCACCCATGGCGACCATCCTGATCATTTGTACCCATGGAGTCCTCAGGATTTCGATGACAGCCCGGCTTAACGAACTAATCGAACTAAGAAAGCCGGTACGTTCTTCAACCCCAGAAACCGACCGAGACAGGTCATAGTTTTCTTCGCCTAACGCGCGCCGAAATGCTCGGCGCTGACGCGAGGTGAAGATTGAAAAACAACGGTGCTCGTCGTGTGTCTTTGGTTCACGCGAACGGCAAAAATTCAATGGTCTCGGCCGGGTCGGTCCTCAAGCGAATCGCGCCGGACCTGGTCGTCTCGAAACAGAAACTCCGTCAGGCAGAAGGCAGTTGCCTGGTTCGGATCAAGCGGGAAGAAAAGAATCAGACCTTGGCATTCAGCTCACGCCCGTTTGTCCTTTGCGGCTTGCCCGTTCGCCGGCCGCATGGAGGGGAGCTCCTGTTCGAGCGACGAAATGGCAACTTTGTTCTACAAATCACCGGGCATCCGCAATTCGGATTACCGTTCGGCCAAGATCGTTTGGTGCCAATTTATTTGGCGACTCTCGCGGTGCAACAGAAGAGCCAAATCGTTCGCTTTAGGAGCGGGGCAGAAATGTTGGAAACGTTCGGAATGCAAAAGGGAGGGAAGGAGTACAGACGTCTGATCGGTGCGTTCGAGCGAATCTTCGGAGCCACTATTTTCTTCGGGACTGACAGCATAAACGGCACGGCGAAGATGGTGCAACGTTCCCGGTTCAACTTTTTGCAAGAAGCTCAGATCTGGTACGACCGTAATTTGGAGCAGCGTGCTCTCTCAGATCAGTTTGAAAACGTGATTGTTTTAAGTGATGAGTTTTACATGGAGATCACGAGCCATCCGATTCCGACAGATCTGGAAGCAGTTAAGGTCCTGGCCGGAGCACCCGCGGCGCTAGATCTTTTCATGTGGCTTTCTTATCGCTGCTTTGTAGCGAGTGGACAGGAGTCGATTCCGCTGTTTGGAGAGCGGGGCTTAGCGAATCAACTGGGCTCGATCGAGTATTCTCGCCCGAGGCGCTTCTGTCAGAAGCTAGAGCAGTGGCTCAAAATGATTCGCCTCCTCTGGCCGGGCTGCCCTGCTCGCATCAGTGCCGATGGACAGTCGCTGCTGGTAAATCGAGGCTCTGCTGTACGAGTTGCAGAAAGAGTGAGCGCGTGAAGCCTCGGTTGTGTGAGGCCCCTCCGCTAGCAGTGGGGATTTCACCAAGCGTAAAGAACCACTCGCGTACAAGAGCTGCCGCTTCGCCCGGGAATTGCTTTGCTCTGGAACTTCGGATTAGGGGGCAAGCCGATTATGTGTTTGAATCTGCCTGTATGGGCCTGGAAGAAGCTGTCCGACTCGGCGAGATGTGTTTCCTCCGCTTCGACGCGCGAAACCCGTGGTTCGTTCAGGATTCACTCCGACGAAGAATCGTGATTCTGCTGGACCCGTTGACAGAGTGCATCCGAGAGCAGGCATATAGAAATAGTTAGTCGGAAACTTAAGTATCAACCTCGTCCGTTGCGAAGACGTTTCGACAACGATGACCCGAGATGACAGGTTCATCATTGAAACGATCCCTTGGCAACGTAGCATGTACCTTTCTGTGAGTGCGCGGTTTGCAAAGGCAAGTAGGGGAGAGATGGGAGGTCAGATGGGTGACGAACGCAGTTTAGTTAAGGGTCAGTATGCAGAACTACTTTCCACGGTCGTTCACGTCATTGAGGAAGCTCGAAGCGGAGCCGTTAGGTCGATCAACAGCTTTCTGACAGCGGCGTATTGGTTGATCGGACAGCGGATTGTCGAACACGAGCAGAGGGGTGCTGAACGGGCAGAGTACGGTCAAGGCCTTTTGAAACAGTTGTCGAGAGATCTCACACGCCGATCAGGACGCGGCTTCTCCGAACGCAATCTCGAGCAAATGCGGCTATTCTATCTGAGTTGGCCGAATCCGCAGACAGCGTCTGCGGAATCCACGGCGAACATAATTTCGC
>JBARMQ010000641.1:0-9821 GCA_049802535.1 Bryobacteraceae bacterium
GCCGAGAACATCTTGGTTAATTCCTCCAATTGTCGTAATCGCCAATCCACCTCGTCCGGCGAGGGTATCAAGCGACGCGTGAAAACTACCAGCGGCAGCCTGCCCCGCCATGTCGATGGCGACTACCAGCCCCACGCCCAGCGCCACCGCAAGAATGGTGAGCGCAGTTCGCAACAGTTCGTGCCGCATTGGCCGAAGGACCAGGCGAATGAACAGTTGCAGGAAGCTCACACGGCCGCCATTGCGGGAACCATACGGCCATCGCGGAGATGAATGACGCGGTCAGCCGCGGCCGTACTTTCGGCGCTGTGCGTGGCTAATATAAGTGCTGCTCCGAAATCGCTAACAGCCCGGCGAAGCACGCGAAGTACGACTTCGCCCGTAGCCGTGTCCAGGTTGCCCGTTGGTTCATCCGCCAGCAGTAGCGGTGGGTTATGCACCAATGCGCGCGCGATGGCAACACGTTGCTGCTGCCCTCCTGAAAGCTGATGAGGCAGGCGATTGGCGTATGCATCTAATTCCACCCAGCGTAGCCGCTCCATCGCGATTTCGCGAGCTCCAGATTTCCGTGCAAGCAGCAGTGGTAGTTCCACGTTCTCAATCACACTCAACGTGTGCAGCAATTGAAATGATTGGAAGACGAATCCGACTTTATCGCGGCGAAGTCTTGTTAGTTCGGTGTCGCTTAAGCGGGTTGTCACATGGCCATCCAGAATGACTTCTCCTGAAGTCGGAAAATCCATCGCGCCGCAAAGGTTTAACAACGTTGACTTACCGCATCCACTGCGTCCCACTAATGCCAAACAATCTCCTGGTTCGACTGTCAACGAGATCGCCTCAAGCGCTGTGACGGGAGCGCCGTCGGCCTGATACAACTTGCCGGCGTCATGAAGCGTTAAGAGGGGCATTCAGTTCGACATCCTATTGGACGAAACAAACGACCGAACCGGCTCTCGCGCAATAACTACTCAGGCGCAAACCGAAATAGCATTCCGACCACCTTCGGATCCAGCTTCTTCATAGCGGGAGCGTCGGACGATACGGGGTGATTTCCTTGAATGCTATGCGCCTCTTCATCCGTCAAGACAACGGCACGCCGGCCATTCGGCAACCGGTCCGCATCCAAAGTAAGCACCAGATTCATTTTAGAGTCCCACTTACTAAGTGCGCCGCCATTCCATGAGATGACGTTGCCGCCATAATCCCAGCCGAAGCCGGCGATATTAAAGGCATGTCCGTTCTTTGCCTCCAATTCCTGGAGGCGGGTACCCATTCCAATGCTGTTTTTGGCCCGCCATTCGCAGGGGCGGCCTCTCTTTGCCGTGCAGATAAAGATCTTTTGTGGATGCGCCTGAACTGACTTTGCATCCCATATAACGGCTAGTTGCCGCGATGGCTCGTTCTTATAGACGAATGTCGCCGGGGAAAGCATTCCCTCGTCCAACTCCATCTCATCATCGACCACTTTGCCGCTGGGAAAGAGTGCCGTCAAACTCTGGCGAGTGGTTGATGCCCTAATTGGTCCGACGCCCTTACCAGGGACAATGCTCCAATCTTGTCCGAACGTGACAGCGCAGCAGCCCAACAATACAAGAACGCTACGGAATCTAAACGGAATAGCGCGGCGGAGTGATGCCCTTTTCACGGAGATACACCTCGGCATATCCACGATGATGCGCCGTGTGGATAAATGCATTTAAGATCCAATCCCACCCAGTCTGCTGCGGAGTATTTGGCCGTCCGGGATACGACTTATCGAGATCCGATTCGCTGACGCTTTCGATGACACCGGCGCAGAAATCAAACGAGTCCGCTAGATACTTCTTCATCGTCTCTTTATTGCTGTTATCCGGTGGTTGCAAATTGGAAGGGATCTCGCCGCTCTTTAGTCGCGAGATATAAAATGCATTGTTTGCGGCGATATGCTGCATCAACTTGCCATATTCTCGCATTTCTTCCTTCGGCTTGAATGCATAGCTATCGGCAGGCATGGCGTCCGCAACCTGCAGTGTAAAAGCCTTCGCCTTAGCCCAACGCGCAGCAAAGACGGCTAAAGCTTTTGATTTTTCATCCGCCGTTGCCATTGCGTTACTGGCTGCGCCGACGACAACAGTACTTACAACAGTTTGGATCGCTGTTCTACGATTCATAGGACTCAAGTATACGAGAGGCATAGCTCGGGTGTCAGGTAGATTTAGCCCGGCCTGTGCAGCGCTGAGGCGCCAAATCGATCACCTAAAGAGATTAGCCGACTGCCGGCTAGCTGTTGGCTTGAGTTGATCTTGATTCCCTCTGCTCTTCATCCTCTGCGAGGATCTCCCGCACGGTTTCTTTGCGGGCTGGAACGTTCATCGCCGCATAGGCGTCCAATGAGTTGTTGGAGTTCGCCTCTTCCTGTAGGCTTGTGGCGGAGTGAACCTTTGGATGCGGATCCTGCACCAGGTTCTCGAGTTTTTCGTGTTCAGCTTGGTCGGGCATGAGGGTACCTATTGGGAAGACTTCGCCCCTTTCCTTTTGTTTCAGAAGGGCTTTTAGTGACCGGGCATCAAGCCTGCAGGAACGAATCTCCATGGAGAGATTAAACATGTCTATGAGAACTACGTATATTGCTGTGAGCTCCGTGATGCTTGCCGCTACTGCTCTACCTTTGTTAGCGAGACAGGATGCGGGAGCGCCCGGAGCGCCGGCGAGTGTGATTGTGACTTTGGAGCCGAGGCGCGGGAAGACCATTCCGCCGGTCGATCAATCGGATTTGAAGGTGACAGAAGGAGGTTCGGTTCGACCGATCACTGGACTGCAACCGTTGGCAAACGCGCCCACGCAGATGTTAATCATGATTGACGATTCGGCGCGCTCGAGCTTCGACACGTTGATACCGGAGTTGAAGCAATTCGTCATGGCGTTGCCACCTTCAACGCAGGTTGCCGTGGGGTACATGGAGAACGGTCTTACTCGATTGACTTCAAACTTCACCGCGGATCACGCAGCCGCGGCGAAGTCGATCAGGACGGTACTAGGGCCGGGCGGAGCTGATGTAAGTCCCTATGATTCGCTAAGTGACGCTATTAAGAAATGGCCAAAGGAACAGGCGGCACGCCGCGAAGTGGTAATGATCAGCAGCGGCATTGAAGGATTGGGCGGAGGCTATTTCGAAGATAATCCGTATGTACAAGCCGGTATAACTGCTGCCCAGAGGGCCGGGCTTGTGGTATATGCAATTTACAATCCGAGCGTCGGCCATTTTGGGCACAGTTACTGGCGGAACATGTGGGGACAGAACTTCCTGGCGGAACTTTCCGACCAAACCGGTGGCGAGGCATACAACCTGATCATGGGATCGGTGGTGGATTTGAAACCGTTTCTCGATCAGATTCTAGAAGCGCAGCAAAATCAGTATGCGCTGACATTCTCAGTGAAGCCAGAGGAGAAGTCCGGATTACAGCGGCTTCGGATTTCGGTGGTCAGTAAGGACGCGAGTATCGCGTATCCGAGCCAAATCTATGTGAAGGCTAGCCTCTAACGATTTTAGGACCGGCAGAGCGGCGAAATGAGCTGTCCCGTTAGGCGCAGAAGAAATGCGGGGCCGTAGATACGAAGCAGCCGAAATGGTCTAAAGACCCAGCAAAGCGGTTCGGGTATGGCGCGCGGCGCGAAGTATTGTCTATCGCTTGCGGTCGGCTGAAAGACTTTGCATAGAAGGCAGAGTAGCAGTACGAGCCGATGCAAAAAGCTTTCGCGGTACAGCAGCCGCATTGCTTCGTGGTGGACAAAGTCGCAGACACCCGCCTCGCGCGAAGAGTTGGAAAACTGGAGGACAGCGCAATGGTGCTCTTGTAGTTCTGCGGCCATGGCGGAGACAGCGGGATCCTCGCTGATCGCCTCCGCAACACAAGCCGGAAGTTGTGTTTCGAATAGACGTTGCAGCATCGCAAGCGGTAGTAAAATCGCCCTTTTCCGGGACACCTTGGATGCGTGCGCAAGTAACGCGGGCCAATCAAGATCGGGGAAAGCGGGAAGAAACGCCGCAATATCGCAAAGCCATTTTAAGGACTCCCAACGGTGGCGAAGGCCGTGTATGGCAAGGAGAAAAAAGATGTTCTCCGGTGAGGGTAGAGGCATTTGCCGGGCGAGAAGAGTTGTAGTCGAAGCAGGTTGCCAGAGATTCAACTCTGAAAAACGATGGTCGAAACAGGATTCGCAGGCGGACCAATGCAGCTCAACCTGGATTCCAGTGTGCGGATGGGTCATTTCGATGCCTTTATCGTCAAGTTGAATTTGTTCGGGCGAAACGCCTTTCCATTTACCTGAAAATATGTAACCTCGAGCGAGAACTAGATAAAAAGCCTGACGAGCTTGCTGTTTCTCGATGAAAATGTCAAGATCTGCAATTTGACGAAGGGCAAGATTGCCATAGAGGAGATTAGTCCAAGCCGGCCCTTTGAACGGCACCGCGCGCAACTGGGCGGCCTCAAACAGGTGGAGCAAGCCGGTTAACTCCGAGGCGAGAGATAAGTTGTGAGCGACAACGGTGCGGCAATAGGTATCGAGCGATTGTTCAACTGCAGCAGGAATTCCTGAAATGTCTTGCAGCCCAACTCGAAGGAGCGGAACGACCTGGTGATGACGAGCGAGCGCTAGCAGTGAAGGCCAGCGGATAGAAGACGACCCAATGGAGACGTTTGCGGCGGGCGTCAGTGCGCGCTTCAAGAACCTCAGGAGAAGTTCGTAATCTTCGATCATACTGCCATTGTCCGGCTGCGTGTGGTAAGCAGTATGAATTTGTTGGGCAACCGAAGCCATCTTATTGCCTAGGAACGCGTCGCTCGATGACGCTGACTATGTCGGACGGGACGTAGCAGGTGCGGCCATCGCGCGCGCCACTATAGATGGAGACTGTCGCGATGTTGTTTACCGGCAAGAGCGCTACTGACGTGCCTTCCCGCACCATCATGAGCCGCTTCTGAGCGACCATGCTCATCAATGCATTTCGGTCCCGCTGACGGATGGCGGCATAGACGGGACTAGCGTCGCCGGAATAAAGAGCGCAAGGCAAAGTGAAAGGTAGCCGCACGGTTCCCGGAGGGGCTTGGGCGACGGCGCGTGCCCGAAGGAAAGCGTGCGGACTTCGGAACCCTAACCGATAGATCATCACGGCAACAGCAAACAAGCTGAAAACTGTGAGTAGAACGAGGCGGCGACGCCGACGCCTTCCGAAACGACTCATTAGTTACCGCAGTCCTTAGACTACGTCAATGGGGGCAAGCCAAGAGCTTTCAAGACGCCGTCGAAATCGGTGACAGCGGCGGTGTAGTTAGTTTGATTGCCGGCAGTCAACCCGGCATTCCAGTCCTGCTGAGCCGTTGGGCTGAAGGCATATTGAATGGGGTGATTGGCGATGTCACCGAACACCGTGTTCTTATCGGCGTTGTATTGGGCGCTCGTTATCGTTGGTTGCGAGCTAGCCATGGCGGGTGTCGGCGCCAAGACGGAGGCCACAAACGGCACAAGCGCGGCGGAAGCTCCGGCAAGTGCGAGTCTGCGAGCAACCTGGCGTCGGGAGGGAGCCTCGGTAAGCTCAGTTCCTTCGACAGTTGTTTCGAGAAGGCCCGCTGTTTTCAGTTCTTCGAGAGAGAGGAGCACCACGCCGGGGTCGTTGGGGAGACCCAGTTCGCGGTGGAGAATGGCGGCGAGTTCGTCGACAGACTTTTGACCGTCCGCGGATTCCCAAACAAGCGAAACCGTCTTGTTGAGGCTATGCGCCTTATGATTGGCCTTATCGTAGAGAATTGTCTCTTCGGCTAAGTGCTCCGAAAATACGTCATCTCGTTTTGCCCGCGGATGATTCATGCTGTTTCCCCTAGATCTAGGTTTGGAGTTAGTTGAGTAGTCAGATGCCAGTTTTCAGTAATTGACTGAAGGATAGAGCGCGCTACGCTGGCGGCATCCGCGCGTTCAGATTGCAAACCAATGGCCGAAGCCACTGCATTCTTGAGAGCCGAGACAGAAAATTCGGCTTGGCGACGAACGGCTACAGTGTTTTCGAGCATCGCCAATAAGGTCTCGCCAGGAGTTAGTTGTCGCGGTTGCCACAGTGCGTCCGGGTTATAGTGCGCACTTAAGACCAGCCCGACGGGCAGTGGCGGAAGGGCAGTGGCCGGCGGAACGGAATTCGTCCTAGGAGGTTGGACGTCGGGCCGGAGGCGCGGCATGCGCGAGAAAGCATGAACTAAGCCTTGCGCATCGAGGACGGCATACTCATCCGAGTAATATGTTGCGCCAGCATCAACCAAGGCCATAGTCAGTGTACTTTTGCCGCTGAATGACTTACCCGGCAGGAGAATAGCTTTGCCTTGCCACGCAACGACACCGGCGTGGACAAAGACGACGTGTTCGGCAACGGTTGCCACATAGTGTTGCGCCCGGGACTCGAGCGCACGCGCTGCAAAATTGACGTCGAAGGAAGCTTGGACGGGAATACCATTTTCACCGATGGTAAACAGCGGTCCTTCCGGCGATTGCTTTTCTTCGAAGCTGAAAACGATCGGCGCAGACTGAGCCGAGTTAATTTCACCGCCGGGAACGAGAGGCAATTTGAAATGCGTGGAAAGCGCAGTTGTCGTCTCAAAGCCGATGCGCACGCCATAGGCGAAGCAAGAAGTGGCCACCTCAGCGGGCGGCCTATCCAATTTGGTCGAATTTAACGAGTTCTTCCCCATCGCTCAGGCCGCTCTAATCTCAACTCAGAAATTCCATTCGATTTCTTTAGGTTCCACGCCTCCGTGCGGCCACCGTGGAATTACTATTTCTGAACCGTAACATGCCTAAAAGCGGGTGAACAAGTACCCCGTCGTACGGTTCGTACTGATGCAACAGGAGTTTCCGATCAATTGTTTTGAAGCAAACTGTTTCGAAACTATAAGTTGACAAAACGCAGACAAAAACGTGCCAGTACTTTATTCCGATTTAAATGCAGATCTTTGCTACAGCAGGTTGCTATTTAACAAATGTCAAATTAGCTAAGGGAAAAATCTTTAGCGAACCTGAGGAAATCCAAGGTCAACTTTGCTAGTACCGGGGTCAGGCCAACGGCTAGTGACTACCTTGGCGCGAGTGTAGAACTGTACGCCTTCAGGGCCATACATATGCAAGTCGCCGAAGAGGGACGCTTTCCATCCGCCGAAGCTGTAATAGGCCACGGGGACAGGTATGGGCACGTTGATGCCGACCATGCCCGATTCCACTTCAAATTGGAAGCGGCGAGCCACTCCACCGTCTCGCGTGAAAATGGCGACGCCATTGCCGAGCGGATGGGCATTGATCATGGCCACGGCATCGTCGTAGGCGGGGACGCGGACGACGCTGAGGACGGGGCCAAAAATCTCTTCGTCATAGCAGCGCATGCCGGGCTTGACGTTATCGATGAGCGACGGCGCGAGAAAGAAGCCAGAGCGATCGGAGATTGGCGAATCGCGCCCATCGAGAGCCACAGATGCACCTTCTTCGCCGGCGCCATTGAGGTATGAGGCTACGCGGTCGCGATGCTCGCGCGTGATAAGCGGCCCCATTTCGTTCCCTTGCTCCAGGCCAGGGCCGACTTTTAATTTGGAAATGCGATCGCGGATAGCTTGAATCAAGGGATCGGCGACATCGCCGACCGCGACGAGAACAGAAATTGCCATGCAGCGTTCGCCCGCTGAGCCATAGGCAGCGGAAACGGCGGCATCGGCGGCCATATCGATGTCGGCATCGGGCAGAACGAGCATGTGATTTTTGGCGCCGCCGAGAGCTTGCACACGCTTGCCATGACGCGTGGCAGTTTCATAGATGGCTTTCGCGACGGGAGTGGAGCCAACGAAGCTGACGGCCTTGACGTTGGGATGTTCGAGAAGGCGCTCGACCGCGACGCGATCGCCTTGCACGACATTAAAGACGCCCTTCGGAAGTCCGGCTTGAGTGAAGAGTTCGGCTAGGAGAAGACTGACGGACGGGTCCTTCTCAGATGGCTTCAAGATAAAAGCGTTGCCACAAGCGATGGCATTCGCGAACATCCACATGGGCACCATGGCGGGGAAGTTGAAGGGTGTGATGCCGGCAACGACACCGAGCGATTGACGAATCTGATAGACATCGATGCCGCGGCTGGCTTGTTCGGTGAAGCCGCCTTTGAGCAGGTTGGGAATGCCGCACGCAAATTCGATATTTTCAAGACCGCGCGCGACTTCGCCCAGCGCATCGCTGAGCGTCTTGCCGTGCTCGGCCACAATCGCTTTTGCAATGTTTTGACGATTGGCATCGACCAATTCCCGCATCCGGAACATAATTTCGGAGCGGCGTGAGAGAGCCGTTTCACGCCACCCCAAATAGGCTTGCTTGGCTGCAGCGACAGCCGCATCAACTTCGTTGGGACTTGCAAAATCGACGTGCGCTTGCGATTCGCCGGTCGCGGGATCCCAAATGACGCCGAAGCGGCCAGAGGAGGATTCGACGATTTGGCCGTCGATCCAGTGGCCAACGTGGCGAAGACGTACAGGAGTTTCAACGGCTGCCATAACTCACCTCTTCAAGGACTGCGGTGGGATGTAACGATTTGTCGATTAGTTGGAGCGCCTCTTCCATAATGTCGAGGCCATAGTCCAATTCTTCGCGAGTGATGATGAGGGGAGGACAAAGCCAAACCATATTGAAGCGGGCGAATGTGTAAAGATGTTTGCTCTTTAGATGGCTGGTCAGAATACCCATCTCGGAACTGGTCCCGTTGTACGGCGCTAAGGGCTCTTTGGTCCGCTTGTCCCGAACAAACTCAATCACGCTGAACAAGCCTTTGTAGCGAACGTCGCCGACGCAGGCGTATTTCTGTTTCATGGCTTCAAGGCGTTGCGCAAGATGCGCACCTTGCGAATCGACGTTTTCGAAGACGTGTTCTTCCTCGTAGACACGCAGATTGGCGACTGCGGCGGCGCAGGAGACCGGATGGCCGCTGTAGGTGAGGCCGCAGAAGAGCATGTGAGTTTCAAAGTACTCGGCAATTTCACGCGAGACAACAACAGCTCCGAGAGGCATGTAGCCGCTGGTCAAGCCTTTCGCGCAGGTAACCAGATCGGGCTTAATGCCGTAGTGCTGCGTGGCGAGCCAACGGCCAGTGCGCCCGAAGCCGCTCATGACCTCGTCGTCGATGATCAGGATGCCGTATTTGTCGCAGAGCGCACGAAGCTTCGGATAGTAGTCGTCGGGCGGAACCAAAACGCCGTTCGAACCGGTGATGCCCTCGACCAGAATGGCGGCAATGGTGTTCGGGCCTTCCAGCTGAATAATCTCTTCGATGTGCGAGACGCATTCGCGGCGGCAGCTATCGGGAGTTTTGCCGAACGGGCAGCGATAACAGTAGGGATCAAAAACACGAATGACGTTTGGAATGCCGGGCTCTACGGGCCAGCGGCGCGGATCGCCGGAAGCCGTCATGGAACCCATGGTGGCGCCGTGATAGGAACGATAACGCGTGATGATTTTGTCACGCCCGGTGAACAGACGAGCCATTTTCATGGCGTTTTCGTTCGCTTCCGAGCCGCCCAGAGTGAAGAATGACTTCGCTAAGCCGGTTGTCTCCGCTAGCTTTTTGCCAAGTTCGCCACGCGGGCCGGTAGCAAACGATGGTCCAGCAAAGCACAGGTCGTCCACCTGTTGCTTAATCGCCTCGAGAACTTTTGGGTGCTGGTGCCCGATGTTCAGATTAACCAGTTGCGAGCTGAAATCGATCCATCGCTGGCCATCGCCATCCCAGAACCAGACGCCCTGGCCTCGTGCGATGTACATGGAGTTTGAGG
>JBARMQ010000642.1:0-4583 GCA_049802535.1 Bryobacteraceae bacterium
GCATTTGGGAGGTGGATCAGCAATCGATCGACGGTCAACTTCGGCCGCCCCTTTTAAGCGACCCCAGCCGCTGGCGCCGTATCATCTTCGATTCGCCCTCGCGAATGTCCTTTCAGCGAATGGACGAGTCGTTCGCCGGCTACGCAGCCTCGATCAATCTCAAGGGCAAAACGCTTACTCTAACTGACAATCACAACAAAAACCGCAAGACCGACCTTGTTTTCGAACGCATTGCTCCAGACCGGCTGACTCTCGACGGCAATATGGATGGCCACAAGACTCATATGCAACTGAAACTCATCGACCGAGACAAGTATCTCCTCGTCAACCGCCCTTTCCATTGGATTCAGGAATCACCGTTTAATCGCTAGAGTAAGCCCTGTACCCTATACCACCCGTTAAAGTCCTGCGATAAATCGCAGACCAGTCAGGCTGGGCAGAAACGTATAGGCGGACCCACGCGTGGTAACCAGGCGAGGGAAATTGGAAACGACAATTGGCGGCGCATTCTCTCTGGGAATGACAAACTTGTTGTCACCTTGGGAATTACCCAGTATCGGATCAGTCGTTCCGTAGATGCCCGGCGCAAACGCGCTTCCGTTGATCCATTCCGACATCAAGAACTCAAACTGGTCTTTGATGCTGACACCGATGAACAAGCCCAGAAGGCCGCGCTTGATGCCGTCGTCAGGATTTTGAGGATCAAAGGGCGGCCCATAGGGAACGCCGCGCCTAACGATTCGATGCCGCGAACCGCCATTCCCGGCGATGACCGCTCCCCGGGGATTCGCCCGTCGCATATGAGATCCGATGGGACAACGAAACCCGCGGCGGTCGTTATCGGCGCCTGGATTGACGTCTGTCGGTGCATAGTCATATTGATTCAAGCCGGAAGGATCTAACGGCGGAGTTGGCGAATCAGAATCAGGCGAAACACTAAGTGGCGTCCCGTTTCGCCAACGGCCCACCATCTTCGCGGCCAGCAGTTCTCCCGATATCCCGTAACTCGCCTCTGACTTACTGATGAGAGTTTCAAAGGCGGCGCAGTCTTGTTCCAATATTCGCAGCACCATGAAGCTTCCGTTCCGTCCAAGCGCCTCCGGCACAGGCACTGGATACGTGAATTGGTCGAACTGGCTGGGATAACCAAGCAGAAACTCGCCGGTAGGCGCAACAGGCTGCTTATCCGGAATCGGATTTCCGAGGCCGCAATCAATGGTCGGCTGAGAAAAGCCGTCGCGATATCCGAAATGCGCTGTGCTATCGGGAAGAACGTCGCCCGGCAGCATAACGATCTCTGACCAAGCGCCATCTGCTAATAGACTTTGGCGAAGCTGCGCCGCCTGAGTATCGCGAATTTCATCGGTCTGAGCAAAGAGCAGCACGAGAGCATGAAGACTCCCTTGGCCGAGCCCATGGTCCCAATTCTCGGCCGAACAGGACCCAATATCGCCCACCTCCTCACAGCGCCTGTACGCGCCTGACGCAAAATCTTCGGGGAATGGCTTGAGCGAATCGGATGGCACACCCAGCGCCGTTAGGCCATCAAAGGTTAGGCCGATGTTCACGCAGAACGGCGGTTTCTCGTCCCAGAGCGTACCGGTTGTGATGGGAAGTGCTGCTAGGGTCTGCCGGGCGTCGGCCGGATTTCCCACCCGCAATAAAAAGAATGCGGCGCAATTCATGCCGTAGCTACGTAGAATTAAACCCTGAACATCGTCCAGCGCCACCATCAACTAGTCCTGATTCAGAGCATCGAGAATCGTAATTACTGAAGCTTGAGGATAGGCGCTGTAAAACGGCTCGATTCCCCTGAGATCGTTTGCTTTCACATATGCCAGAAAGGCATCCCGGTTCTGCTGCACTGGTAACGCCGGCGCGTCCTTCATGTGTGCTAGCAGGGCATTGAAGACGTCTCCAATCTCATCGATAAAATCGTTAATGTATTTCTCGAACGACCCGTCATAACTTGTGATGACCGCCAGTTGGGTATTGTTTGAAAGGAAAACGAATCTGGCGAAGTGAACGGTCTTCAATTTTGTAAGCGCCACCCAAACCGGATTCTGTTCCGGCGGAGCGCTTTGAATCTTGGCTAACAAACCATTCAATTGGGCATAATCCTCCGGCGATTTGATCGTCATAATCAACGTGAGTGGGTTTTGAATGATGTTCACAATTCCTCCTGGGTTAGCTCTGATTTGCTCACTCTACTCTAGCCGAGGAGGTCGAGCGTCAATGAATCACGTTGGCTCCCAAAATACTTGTCCAGCGCCTTGGTAAACGCGCCGGCTTCCGGATCCGCTTCGGCGAATAACGTCATAGAGGATCTGAACTTCATCGCGTCTATTTCGCCAAAAATGCTTTGGATCGGCCGCCCTTCTAATGAATTGACTAACTCCGTACATTCGATCAGTCTTGGCCCCAGCACCGGGTGTCTTAGATAGGCGGCAGCCTCTGCCTTGGAGGAGATGCCGTAGTGATTCGCCATACCGCTTCTACCTAAGCCCCTCAGCTGCGGAAAGATAAACCATATCCAGTGGCCGGTTTTGCGGCCGTTTTTTAACTCGCGGCGGACATCATCGATCTCATCTTCCTGCGCCGCGACAAATCTTTCCAGATTGAATTGATCTTCCATAAATCGAGTGCTTCCGCTAGGCCCGCCGCCGGCCGTCATACTGGATGAATGCGCGGCCAAGCAAGTTCGAATCCTTGCCGGATCAGTTCGCGCCGGAAGGCCTCCAGTTGTTCTTTATTCGATCGAATGGCCCGGGGCGTGGTCTTCTTCATTAAGCTGAACGCAGCCACCGTCCCTACGGCTTCGCCAATGTTCCATTCCACCGGATGCAGCCGATAGCATCCATTTGTAATATGTGTCGTGCCGATGTTCTTGCACGCCGGCAGCAAATTCTCCATGCGCTTGGGAATCAATGCGCCCAACGGAATCTGAAAGGGAAGGGAACCGATGTCGATGTAGTTCGTTCCACCCGCCGAAGGATGCAGATCGATCCGATAGCATCCCACACCCACCGAATCGGCAAATGTCTCCGCCGTAACTTCCTGCGCCGGAACCTTCAGCGTCTTTGTCCGCATTTCTGTGCCGACATGCTGTTCCAGTACGGTAAATTCCGCGCGGATGCGCCGCGACTCGCGCACATAAACCGCTTTCGCCAGTCCATCCTCGGTGTCGACGATATCCTTGCGAAGATGCAGGCCTTTCCACCCATGACCTCCATCCTGGCGGGGCGCATCGGTTTGCATCCAATACAACAACGAAAGGCTCAGCTGCTTCGCACCTCGTAACAACTTCTGTTTTTCGTCCTCCGAGCTGGCCGTTACCAAATCGCCTAACCAATAATCGTTCTGCGGCCAGTTCGCCAGCGTGATATCGCTGCGATAAGCTCCGGCTAAAAAGTTATTGCGGTCCGCAATCCGCCGGTATTGCCATATATCGAAGCCTGGAGTATGCTCGCCCGGCTGTGGATTGGGCTTAAAATTTGCGACGCGCCTGCCTAGTTTGGTCGGCTCACGCGCGGTCCAATCGAGCAGCGGTCCCGTCCACGCCGGCGTCAACTTCGGAACATAGTCACGCCAAAATTGGTAATCGGCCGGACGCTCAATCGTATGATCTTCGCCTTCCAAATATTCCATCGCGAAGCAATAGGTGAACGATTGACTGTTCGCCGGCCGGGCCACTGCGCTCGCGTGCAATTCACCCGTCTCCGACTGCGCCTCCGCTCCAGTGACAAACTCCGTCCCAGTCATCGGCAGCAAATCTCCCAGCTCCGTCGCGTCCAGAAAATACTGTGCCGTAATCGTTCTTTGCACATCACGCTGCAGATCTCGCACCGTAACGGTCCGTACCCGCTCTCCCGCGACATCCGCAGTCACAGGCACGTGCCGTAACAGCAACGTCAGCTGCCCATTGCCCAAGTAAGGCGCCAGAAATGCTTCCAACACCGCCACCGACACGCGAAACTCATGCGTCAGTCGCGACACGCTGCCATTGCCCGGATTCAAATACGGTGCATGCCGCGCTTGTTCCGTGAGCGGATAGTGATTCCGATAATAAGCTCGCAGCGCATCGCGATAGTCACGATAACTGCGCGTGCAACCAAACAGCTCAATCCAAGGGTGCTCGTCCGGCGGCACTCCCTGCGCGGTCAATTGGCCGCCGATCCAGTCGGTTTCTTCCGTCAGAATCACGCGCATGCCATTGCGGCAGGCAGCCAACGCAGCGGCAAAGCCTCCCGTGCCGCCTCCGACCACGGCAACATCGCAATCGAGTTCTTTACTCTTCGCCCACGCGGCCGCCGTCACAGCCGCCATCGTCGACCTCTGAAGAAACTGCCGTCTGTTCATTCGCCGCTCCCGCTCTTCGATCTTTTGAGGAACACGCGCAAAACGGGCACGGGATCGAGCGTGCCACCCGAAGGAATAGCGAGTTCCTGCCCTGAATGGTGGCACGCAGCCATGCCCTTTGCGCTTTTGAGGAACACGCGCAAGACGGGCACGGGATCAAGCATGCCCCCCGAAGGAATAGCGAGTTCCTGCCCTGAATGGGGGCACGCAGCCGTGCCCTTTGC
>JBARMQ010000643.1:0-36589 GCA_049802535.1 Bryobacteraceae bacterium
GTGGCCTACGATCTGAAAGCGGCTGGAAGGCCGGCGGTTCCGACGCCGGAAATGCTCGACTCCGTCGCCGACTCAAGCGATTCTTCCATGGCCGAATATCCGGTGCTGAAGGCATCCCCGCTATACATTCAGCAATCGCTGCTATTTCCTTATGCACAGGGCACTTTGTTTTTCGACGCCGTTTACCGGAAGCTGGGCAAACCTTCGTTTGGCGTAGTCTTCACCGATCCTCCGGCCGATTCGGCACAAATCATTCATCCTACGCGCTACTTCGATCATGAGAAGGAGATCAAACCGGATCTAGTGATGCTGCGGCTTCGGGATGCAAAATTATTGACTGAAGGTTCGATGGGCGAGTTCGACCAGCAGATCCTGATCGAACAGTTTTTGAGTAAGGCCGAAGCCGATCGCCTTGCACCGCATCTGCGCGGCGGCTACTACAAAATATTCGAAGTGGGCAAGAGCCGGGACGCGTTACTTGATTACGCTTCGCAATGGGATACGGAACAACAGGCCGCCGCCTATTTCGCCGCCTACCGGCAAATCCTGCGCAAGAAATGGAAAACCTGCAATGCGGCGGTATCGAGCGCGGAGGTGTTCGCCGGAACGGGCGATAACGGTTATTTTGTGACGCGCCTGTTGGGCGACAAGATGACCAGCGTCGAAGGCATCAACGACTTGGACGAATGGAACCGGCTCAAATTTATGCCGCGAACCAATGCGGTAGCCTCTCGGATCGAGTTCTGACGCCCTTGACAACGTCTTTACCGTGTAAAGAACCTTGCCTCCTCGATTGCCCTGCCGTACACTAAAGAACATATGGCGTTTGCGCAGCGCGCTCGGATGGCCCCCGAACCGATCCCCATCGATCGGCGCGCGGCCGACAATTTGCGCTTCATCCGCGACACCATGGAGCGTGCCAGTTCTTTCACCGCCGTTCCCGGGTGGGGCGGCATTTATATTGGGCTGACCGCCATAGCTGCCGGAACGCTGGCCTATGACCATCCGTTACCTCAACAATTTTCCGTTTGGCTGGCGGAGGCGGCAGTTGCGCTTGCGATCGCGATCGCTGCCGTGAGGGTGAAATCCCGTCGCCTTGCATTGCCGCTAGGATCTCGCCCGGCGCGCCGTGCGTTGCTTAGCTTTGTACCGCCGCTGTTGGCGGGCGCGATGCTCAGCATCATTCTCGATCACATTGGGATGCTCGGCATCATGCCTGGTTTGTGGCTGCTTCTGTATGGGACCGCCGTGGTCACAGGAGGCGCTTTTTCGGTACGCATCGTACCGGTGATGGGTTTGTGCTTTATGCTGCTTGGCGCCATTTCATTTGTGACGCCTGTCAGCTGGGGAAATCAACTTCTCATGCTCGGCTTCGGCGTCATACATATCGTTTTTGGAGCCGTGATTGCGAGGAGGTACGGTGGCTAAATCTTCAGCAGCTCGCGCGCCTCAGCCTTCATCCGCCCCAGAAGCCTCGACTTCGCCAAGCTCCAATAAGCCGGCGCAACGTTCGCAGAACACAGTGGAGACCGCGGTACCCGATTTCGATCGCGTGATCCACGAGCGCATGCGACTTGGCATCGTCAGCGCTCTCGCCGTCAACGACTCGCTCACTTTTAACGAGCTGAAGAAATTACTGCAGACCACCGACGGCAATTTGAGCGTTCACGCGAGGCGGCTAGAAGAAGCCAAATATGTTGAATGCACAAAGAGCTTTGAGGGCCGCATGCCCCGCACCGAGTATCGTCTGACGCCTTCCGGCCACAAGGCATTTGAGCGCTATTTAAACCATATGGAAGCGCTGATTCATGCCATGCGCGATCGCTAAAACAGACCCTCCTTCTTGAAGGCCGCCGATGGTGTACAGTCGTGAGGTGAAACGACGTAACTTGCTGGCGGGCCTCGCCGCCTCGGCGCTCACCACCTTTGAAGCACGAGCAGATTCGAATACTCCTCAAATGTTCATTGAACTGAAGACTTGGAAATTGCGGAACTCCGATGAGGACCAGGGCAGCCGCGTCTCCGATTTTCTGGACAGCGGTCTCTTTCCAGCATTGACCCGCGCCGGAGCGAAACCGGTGGCGGCTTTGGCCAATCTGATTGCGCCCGATGGTCCGTTCTATGTCACTGCCGTCCAATATCCATCGCTTTCGGCAATGCAGGACGTCCTTACTAAATGTGCTGCGGACGATACCTATGAACAGGCGATGCGAAAACTGGGAACCGGCACAGGCCTTCCGTTTGTCAGGATTGAAAGCAGTTTATTGCACTGCTTTCACGCGTTTCCCGAAGCGAAGATTCCGGAAGACGCCGCGAATCGGCCGCCTCGTATCTTTGAGCTGCGGACCTACGAGTCACAAACGCTGACGACATTGCAGCGCAAGATCACGATGTTCAACGGCGGCGAGATTGGCATCTTCGAACGGCTGAATATGCGGCCTGTCTTTTTCGGCGAATGCATCGTCGGCGCCCGGCAGCCCTGCCTCACCTACATGCTGTCGTTTGATGACTTGGCCGCGCGGGAGAAATTGTGGCGTGAATTTGGATCTGACTTGGCGTGGAAGCGTCTGAGCGGACCACCTGAATACAAGGATGCGCAGATTGTCGCGAATATCAGTAATGTGATTCTACGGCCCTTGGCCTTTTCGCCGGTCCGCTAGCAGCTAGAGTCCATCTATCGAGCGGAAATCGGATTCACCGGTTGCGGGTATCGAAGTCTCAGTCTAGAAGCGATCGGAATCTTCTTTCCGAGGATTAGTGCGCGCAAGTCACTCGAAGGATTGTCAAGTTCATAAATGCGCAGCGCAACGGCAAGAATACTGCTTGGAATGCCCGGAGGCGCCCAAATCAACACGTTTGGATCCAAAGGAAGCTTATAATCGCGGCCGATTTCAACCCACTCGCCCTTCATCTGCCGGATGACGCGACAAATCTCGTAGCCCTTGAGGCGGATGCCCAGGTCCTTCGAGGTCCGGTAGTCTCTTACGGGTTTCATCCTGTTTAGACGCAGCAAGGTGCCGTTAGGTCGTTGAATTCTTCGTGACGATAGCGCTCTAGCGGTTTGCGGATGGGCTTCATTACCTGAATTTAATGCGCTTCCTGGGGGGTATCCCATACATCAAAGGGGGGAGTCTATTAAGCGCTCGTGTTAGCATGGCGTGCGGAGTGGCGCAGTTTCGGCCACTCCATTTTTTAGCACCGGACTCTCATGATCCATAACGTTGTCATTCTCGGTTCCGGCTGTGCTGGGAACACCGCCGCCATCTACTCCGCGCGCGCCAACCTTAAACCGCTGGTACTTGAGGGACATGAGCCCGGTGGCCAGCTCTCGATCACCACCGAAGTGGAAAACTTTCCGGGCTTTCCGGAGGGCGTTCAAGGTCCACACCTGGTCGATAACATGAAGAAGCAGGCGGAGCGTTTCGGCGCGATGTACCAACACGGCCGCGTTGCGAAGGCGCATTTGGACATGCGGCCATTTCGCCTGGAATTGGAAGACGGCGAAACCGTTGTGACCAGGACGCTGATTATTGCAACCGGCGCATCCGCCCGCTGGTTGAATCTTCCAAATGAGCAAAGGTTGATCGGTCATGGCGTCAGTTCGTGCGCGACCTGCGATGGCTTTTTCTTTCGCGGCAGGAGCATCATGGTCGTCGGTGGAGGCGACTCCGCGATGGAAGAAGCCAATTTTTTGAGCAGGTTTGGAACCGAGGTCGCGCTGGTTCACCGAAGTGAGGCATTTCGCGCTTCAAAAATCATGCAGGATCGCACTTTTAAGAATCCGAAGATTCAGCTATTGACCAACACAGTCGTATTGGACATTCACGATGTGGAGAAAGGCCATGTAACCGGAGTGACATTGCGGAACGTGGCCACCAATGAAGTGTACGACCGGCCAGTCGATGGATTCTTTGTCGCCATTGGACACATCCCGAACACCAAGCCATTCCTAGGCCAATTAGACACCGATCAAGACGGTTATCTGCTTTCGCGCGGCGGCGCGCGGACGAACATAGAAGGCGTTTTCCATGCTGGCGACGTTCAGGACCGCACTTATCGCCAGGCCATCACCGCATCGGGCGCGGGATGCATGGCGGCTATTGAAGTTGAAAGATTTCTTGAGGCCGAAGGCCACTGATCGCAACTACGACTGCAGTTCCAGCGGCGTTGTCGGATCGATAAACGGCCAACAAAGCGCGCCGAGCGCGTACGCGATCGCCATGCTGTAGAGAAACGGTTCATACTTCCCGCCAGTGACCTGCAGGATGTAGCCGCCGACTACCGGCGCTACGAACCCGGCCAGGTTCCCCATCATATTCATGGAACCGGAAACCGTGCCGGCATACTTACCGCCGATATCCATGCAAGCCGCCCAGGAACCCGGCATGGTGATGTCGTTGCAAAAACTTGCTAGACCCAGAAACCCAATCATGGGTAGCGGACTTCGCATATGAATGCAAACGAGTAGCATGGCGGCCGCGCCAGCGAAACCTGTAACCGCGATGAAGCGGCGCGCACGGTTGACGCTACCGAGACGGCGAACGATAAAAGGCGTAAGCATTCCGCACACGAGCGCGCCCAGTCCGCCGCAGAAGAGCGGGACAAAGGCTAAGGTTGCACGTTGATCGTCAGACAAGTTTGGGTAATGCGAACGCAGGAATTGCGGCAACCAGGTGATGTAGAAGTACCAGGGATACGTCAGGAGGAAGTACTGCGCCCACAGCAGAAAGATAGAGCGAGTGGAGAACAGCTTTTTCCATGGAACATCCGCGTGGCCGCCGGCTAGATCGCGATTGGCTACCAGCAGCGCCAATTCCTCCGGGTTGACCGATGGATGGTTTTCTGGCTTATCTTTGAACCAGCGGTAAAAAAGAATTCCCCAAACAACGCCCATTGAGCCGAAAATAGGAAACGCGACCCGCCAGCTTACGAATTTCAACACCTGCACGGCCAATAGCGGAGTGATGGCGCCCGCCCAGCGAGCGGCGGTCCACACGGCGCTTTGCATCTTCACACGCTCGCTCTTTTGCAGCCACGCCGAGAACGCTTTTGTGATGTTGGGAAAGCAACCGGACTCGCCGGCCCCGAACAGAAACTCGACTACCACCAACGCGCCAAAGGACCACACCAATCCCGTAATGGCCGTAAAACAAGACCACCACACCACGACGCGCAAGAGCACCTTACGGGGACCGAGCCAATCTCCCAGCCATCCTCCCGGCATTTCAAACAGCGCGTAGGCGATTGCAAATGACCCAAAGACAAACCCGCGTTGCCACGGTTCAAGCCCCAGTGTGGCGGCCACGCCTTTGGGTCCGGACATGGCCTGCGACATCAAAACACGGTCGAGATAAGACAAGATTGCCAGCGTCACTGCGAAAACAACGACCCAATAACGGGCGTGCGTCGCGCGCTGCGATGAGGAAGGATCGACGACGGGATTGATAACCATGGGCAAGATCAGACGTCTTTGGACAACCCCTGGATGGTATCAAGCAAGCATCAAAACACTGAATCGTAAGCGGCTGCCGCGATTTCGCCTAGCGCCTGACCCGCGATTTCCTGGACAGCGTCAGGATTATCCATGGGCACGTCAACCATATTCAGGTAAACGGCGAAGACGAGATGTGCCTGAGAGGCAGTGTCGATGTATCCGGCGAGGCCCTTTCCGGTGACCATGATCTTCCGATTCAGGGCATCATAGCTGGTCAATG
The DNA here is from genome assembly GCA_049802535.1 of Bryobacteraceae bacterium. Classification (GTDB taxonomy): domain Bacteria; phylum Acidobacteriota; class Terriglobia; order Bryobacterales; family Bryobacteraceae; genus Bog-105. The sequence goes on from JBARMQ010000643.1 coordinate 5,715, forward strand.
TTCCGGTCTTCGCAAAGACATGGCCTGCCGCGGGACTACCGGTTTGGATCTTGGCGAGCGTGCCGTCCCGGCCCAAAATAGGCAGCGCATTACGAAAAATAGCAAATGCCGGCTCCTTCGACATGGCAATCAGGTAATGGACCATAAAGTCGGGCGTGAAGAAGGCGTTGCCACCCGCGCCATCGCCTTGCGCGGCTCCGCTTAAATCCAGCCCGAGGCCTTGAAGAAAGCCGCGCTCCCGAACGAAACCTGCCTGGTCGATGTCTTTGTCCGCGTGCGCCAGAATTGCCCCTAGCAGAAAAGGCGTCATGCTGGCGTGGAGATTCTGGCTGACCTTGAGCGTGATCTTGACTTCTTCCGATAGCGGTGGGGAGATGTGTTCGGCCACCAGGTGATCCGTATCGTAGTCTCCCGCCAGAGGCTGGGGGTTTGTCCCAGGCGGTGTCCCACGGGTTGTTCTCGTACCTTTATCGGCGATTTCGATCCCGCGTTTGCGGAGCAACTCGACTAATGCCGTCGCCGCAAATCGGCTTGGCTCGGGAACCGCATACGAATACATCGCCGTAGCCGCGCCCAGCGGCAGACTCCCATTCACGGTAACGGTGCGCGTTCCGTCGGTGTGTAGTTCTCCGTCGTCGTAGTTGATGTCGCCACGGATGCCTGCTTTGGTCGTGGTGGCATGATTGACAAAGTGCAGATAGCCGGTTTCGGGCCTAATTTGCAGCTTTACCGGAGCACCCTCCGTTGCGCCAGGGCTTGCGAGTACGTCGATAATGTTGTCGTTCACAACGATGGGAGAAATCACGACGCCAGTACCCAGCTCGCGGGTCCCTTCGGGAAACAATTTCGCATCCACTAAGACGCGGCCCTTTATTTTGCGAATGCCCTTCGCTGCGATTTGATCCGCCAGTTGCGCCATCACCAGCAGCGGATCGCCGGGCAGCCCTTTGCTATCGACTCCGCCATAAGAATGATCTTCGTTCTCGAATCCGAGCGTGCCATCGGCTTGAATGCGCCCGGAGAGATCGGGATCGCCGCTTGCGACCAGGACGAGATCGCCGTCCAGGACGCCATGAGAATTGATTTTTCCCGTGCGATAGATGCGGGTGTGGAAGCGGTAGTCCGGCCCCAACAATTCCAAGGCGGTGCCCTCGGTCAGCAGTTTGGTAGTCGAGGCTGGAACGAAAAACTTATTCTCATTTAAAGCAAATACCCGAGCTCCCGTGTCGAGAGAACAAATTTCTATGCCGAAATGGGCATGCGCAAACTCCGGACGATTCATCACGGCCTGCAGACGCTCCGGTAAAGAGCCCTGCGCGAATACCAATCTGGAGAACAAAACTAGGGGGACTGCCAGGACCGAGAAATGGCGGAGAGACATGTATGTCAGTGTAAGTGAGCACGGGACAGCAAATAAAGCGTCCGGACGCTACAATAAGCGCCCTGCGTTTTTCGTCTACTTGAATAGATGGAGGATGTGCTGATCGTTAGGCCGGAATCAGGCGGACTGCGCACAACGCAGAACCAACAGATTTCGGACGTGATCCAACGGGAACGGCGGCGACTGTTCCAATTCATTCGGAAGCGCGTTGATGACGAGGGAGACGCGGAAGACATCCTGCAAGATGTCTTTTACGAGTTCACCCAAGCATACCGGCTGATGAAGCCAATTGAACAGGTGGGTGCGTGGCTATATCGCGTGGCGCGCAATCGCATTGTCGACCGGTTTCGCAAAGGACACCGGGAAGGGAACGCGGAGATCCCGCTAAGCGCAAACGAAGCGCACGCGCTGCCGCTCGAAGATCTGTTGCCCTCCCCGGATGCTGGGCCCGAGGCACTATACGCTCGAAGCGTACTGCTGAGGGTACTCGACGAGGCGCTGGAGGAACTTCCAAAAGCGCAGCGCGATGTCTTCATCGCGAATGAAGTGGAAGGCCGAAGTTTCAAGCAGCTCGCTGAAGACACCGGAGTGAGCATCAACACTCTGCTTGCTCGTAAGCGCTATGCGGTTCTTCACCTGCGGCGGCGCCTCCGGGCCATCTATAGAGAATTACAAGGAATTGAGGTTGGAAGATGAAGGGACGATGGTTGAGAAAAGGACTCAGGGTGGGGGCGATTGTGGCGCTCGCTGTCACGGTTGCCAGCGCTGTGACGATGGGATTGTGGAACTGGCTTGTGCCATCAGTCTTTGGACTGCACACGATCACTTTTTGGCAAGCGTTGGGCTTGCTGATCTTGAGTAAGCTCTTGTTTGGCGGATTTCGCGGACGCCCCGGACCGGGCCGTCACTGGAGACAGCGTATGCATGAACGTTGGCAGCAGATGACTCCGGAGGAGCGCGAAAAATTCCGGCAGGGGATGTTCAGCCGGTGCGGACGCGCGGGCGAATCTGCTTCAGGATCGCCTGAACCACGCGCGGTCTAAGACGTGGCCGGACGCGATTATTGATCCGGCAACCCAAACGCGTAAAGCGTCGATTCGTGGGTGGTGGCGTAGATACAGCCATCGCTGAGCGCGATACCGCCAAGATGCGTGAACGAGGACATCGTCTTGCCGCTTGAAAAGAGCTCCTTGCCCGTTTCGGCATCGAAAGCGTATAACGTGGCATTGCCGGTGCTTAGCCTCATTCGCTCTTCGGCAGTGGTCTGTAACGCCGGGCAGCTCAGACTGGCTATCAGTGCGTCGATCTCACGACGCGACTGCATTTTCCGCTCTTGAATTGCAGCCGGAGGCTCGAGCGGAGGGAGTGCCAACTTTATCGCGATCATTTCGGTTTCGACCCTAGCGCCTTCCAATCGAGCGACTGATAGCTGCAGGGTTTCGCCGCATCAACCATCGCTACGATCTGTGGCACAATCGGCTGCAACCGCTCGATATCGTTCGTCGGCAGCGCGACCAGCGCCAACCTTCGACCTCTGAGGTTCTGCTGATATTTGATCGACGAATCCGCTGTCACCATGACTTCGAAACCCGCAGCCTCCACGGTTCGAAGAAGTTCGCCGTTCTATCGAGGTCCAGCCTTCTTCCTGAACAGTTCTGACCTCGTGCTTCGTCAGAAACCGCCGCAGCCCCCGAGGGGCGCTTTCATCGAGCAGGACTTTCAATTACGGCCGCGCCGTTGCCAAAGGCCGAGCCTCATGCCGACGCAACTCGCGCAGAACCAGATTGACCTGCTCACGGCTCACGCTGAAATTGTCGAGGATTGCACCGATTTCAGCCTGCGTGCCACCGTGACGGATGTTGTTCGTAACGACGTTGACCGGAATCCTGGTGCCGGCGAACACAGGCACGCCGCTCTGCCGCTCGGGGTCGATTTCGACGCCTGGCACCTTCGACCAGTCGATTTCGTTCGTCTTCATATCTCCAATTATAGGTTTGTTCCCGACGTTCGCAACTGCAATCGGGTAAGCATGCAATGTAAGGGTTTCAGGCGCCAAATCCACTTGAGCGAGTCCGGCTTGTGCGGAGAAAAAGCCCGGCGGGGGATCACCACAGCTTCGGGATCCTCTGGACCACAGCAGTCAACGTCATCGGGTGAACAGACACAGCTCATCCAGCGGAATTGTTTGGGATCCTTGCGGGCAATGTAGTTCAAGACAACGCCAAGAATTACCGGATTAAAGTTCCGCCTGTTCGATATCTCACTTACGGAGCCATTATAAGTACTTAGCCCTTCGGAGGCCTCGTCGTTATCAAAAGCGTCTTTGGAGGCGCAAATGTCACTTTCGCATTCGCGTCGTAACTTGGCTCACCTCGATCCAAGAGAAAAATGACCCAAAGCCTTAGGGCTTGTTCCGCACACACTGGCGAATATTGGATCTGTTCCTGAAAGTAAACCTTGACGATCGCGCTCACGAGGTCGCTGTCGGAAGGAGGAGCAACAGCAGCCATCCGCAGCCTCGTAGTATTCTCCCGCTCATACCGCGTACCGCCGGTCTTATTGTAGACAGCTTGTAGACAGCGAGGCGCGCCCGGCCGCGGCCCTTTTGCACTCTTACGATCCTGAGCGGTCCTGTTTCTGAGCTTTGGACGACTCTTTATCGCGCCCGGCGGCTGCCTTTTCAATTTCGGAATTCATCTCTCCGCCGATAAGGATTGCACCGTTCGTCACGTATAGCCAAAGCAAAAGCATGACGACGCTATTGAGATGGCCGTAAATGCGCGAGTAATTATTCACGTGATCGAAGTAAATGCGCACACCCAAGGTCGAGCCAACCCATAGGATCGAAGCGCAGAGCGCCCCCGGCGTGCTCCATCGCCATTTGTGATCGCGCAGGTTCGGTGCAAAGCGATAGAGCACGGAGAACGAGAGCAGCAACAATCCGACGACCACCACCCATTCAACAACCCGCAGCCCTATGGCGGCGGGATGAAACTGTGCTTCGAGTTGGCTGCCAAAAAAAATCAGCAGTATGGCGGCGGATCCACTGACAGCCAGCCATAACGTTAAGCCCACAATGGTAACAGCCAGTTTGAGCCATGATCGATGTTCTTCCACTTCGTAAGCTCGATTGAGTCCAAAGATCATGGCCCACGTGCCATTCAGCGACGCCCACAAGGCTCCGCCACAGGAGTAGACGAGGCGAGCACCCGACAAATGCCGGCCGTAAATCTCGTCCGTCATTTGTTTCAACAGTTCTGAGGCTTGCCCTGGCAGCACTGCGCTCGAAAGGGCCTGAAGCGCATGCTTCAAGTGCTCCGCCAGATGAGGGATGATCGAACTGGCTGCCAGGAACAGAAGGAGTGACGGAAAGATCGCAAGGAAGTGATAGAACGCCATGCGGCTCCCTTGCCCAAACACTGCGTCCTCCCAGGATTCTTTCGCCGTGCGCCGGAAGAGGTCTCGTAGCGACAGACCGCCCAGCGTCCACAGATTATCCATGTGCCACCCCTATTCGGAACGGCGGACTCCCCGATCGATCAGCGCACAAACTGATCGATAAAATCGGCCCCGAGATCCGCCTGGATGTAATGCTGACGGCACATATCGATCTTGGTAAAAACATCCTCGAATCCAGTGTGGTTCCCTTGCTCGTCGACGTAATACATACAACCGGAGATGTTGAAGAAGGTGATCATCTCTTCTACATCCGCGTCCACCGTCAATGTGTGCGTCTCACCTGGCGGTTCAAACACATAATCGCCCGCGCGCGCAATCCAAGCGTGTTCGAGATAGCGCCAGGAGCCCTTCAAGACGTAGCCATGAACGGGCGCCGGATGCCGATGGCGGCTCAAAATTCCGGCGCGGCGCACGCGCAGCAAATTACACCACTGGCCGTTTAGCGTGTTTAGCATCAAGGGACGAAACCACACGTTAGGGGCTTGGGGCACCCACACCCGCTCATCTTCCGGAATTCCTTGCGCGACGATCTGACGGGGCGATAGCGGATGCGTGGTTTGCATGCAACTGTGATAACAAATCTCAGAAGATGGAGTAACCGCCATCCACAGGAAGTACCGCTCCGGTAATGAACGAGGCGAGCTCCGACGCCAAAAATAACACCGGCCCGGCAACCTCCTCTGTCCTGCCCCAACGTCCCAGCGGGGTGCGGCCGACGAGTTCCGCCGATCGCTTCAAATCGTCTTGCAGCGGTTGGGTAAGGGGCGTTGAGATCCAGCCCGGTGCGACGGCATTGACGCGAATTCCGCCGGTGGCCCACGCAACGGCCAGTGAGCGGGTCAGCTGGACGATGCCGCCTTTACTTGCACTGTAAGCGGGAACGCGGCCGCCTCCGAAAAAGCTCAGCATCGACGCGATATTGACGATGCATCCGCCGGTCACTCGCAGTTTCGGGTAAGCGGCCTTTGAGACGCGCATGGCGCCGACGAGATTGACATCCAAGACTCGCTTGAACACATCCAGATCGAATTCCCGATCGCGGTAGATCACTCCTGCCGCGTTCACGACGACATCGAGGGCCTCTAAGCTTCCGATGAATCGGTTGATTGCGCCCTCGTCCGTGACGTCGAGAATCCGAGTCTCGATCGTGTCCGGCAACTGATCATTGGGCGGCAGTCCGAGTGCAATCACACCGGCGCCGGCCACCGAAAATGCCTCTGCGATCGACCGTCCGATGCCGCTTGTTCCGCCGGTAACCAGTACCTGTTTTCCGTGAAAATCCAACACCTGATCCAGTATGCGACTACCCCTTATAAGGCCCGGTTTAACCTGACCAAATGCCCTTTTTACGGTATGCGGAAAGACCCCCATCCGGTGCTACACTGAAGCCTAATGAGTTCGCTTTCGCAACGGCTACATCTCGGTGTCCAGCAAAGGCAAATACTCACTCCTGGCTTAGTCCAGATGGTTACAGTCCTGCAACTCAGCCGCATGGAGTTGAAGGATATGATCATCAACGAGATTGCCGAAAATCCGGTGCTCGAGGAGGCCGCTGACGCAACTGACGAGTTGACTCCAGAGGAAGTTCAATCTTTACTGGAGCGCGAACGCCAGGCTGATCCCGCCGACCAATCGATTCTTGACAACGCCGGAAAGCTGGATTCGCAGCAGTTTGAATCGGGCGGCGATAGCGACGGATCTTATGACGGCGCGGCGGCAGAAGTGTCTGGTGAAGCCATACCGGCAACGGTAGGCGTCGACGAGCCGGTCAAGGCCGATACCGACCCGTTTGAAGAAATTGATTTCGGCAGTTTTTTTGACGATTATCTGGATCCCGGATTCAAGACTCCAGCGTCAGAATCCATTGAGAAACCGGCCATTGAATCCTTCCTGCCTTCTCCCATTACTCTCAGTGACTATTTGCAGTCTCAGTTAAGTGTTCTGATCTTGACGGAACGCGTTCGCCAGGCTGCCAATGGCATCATCGGCAATCTTGAAGAGAGTGGTTACCTGACAACTCCCATTGAAGAGATCGCTGTCGCTGAAGGTTTGGGATTGAATGATGTTCGTGCTGGCGTCAAGGCTGTGCAGTCGCTAGACCCGACCGGAGTGGGCGCGTCCAACCTGCGGGAATGCTTGCTGATTCAGCTCGAAGCGCGCGGCTGCCGGGATGGGGTGGCATGGAAGATTGTTCATGATCATTTGAAGCTGCTGGAGACCCGGCAGGCAACGCAGTTAGCGAGGGCATTGGGCCGTCCGTTAGAGCACATCCAAATCGCCCTCAACGTCATTCGCCGTCTGGACCCTGCTCCGGGTCTTCGCCATTCGAGCGCTGGTCCAAGGCAGGTTGAGCCAGATGTCTATATCACAAAGGACGGCGACGATTATCTGATCTCGCTGAATGAAGACGACGTTCCGCAGCTTCGCCTGAATGGCGATTACAAGCGGATGATCGATCGCGAACAAGAACCGAACAAGGACGTTCGCAATTACGTCAAAGAACGTTACGCGTCCGCGCTGCAGCTCATCAAGAACATCGAGCAGCGCAAGCAGACCATTCTCCGCGTATGCCACACGATTATTCGCCGGCAAACCGACTTTCTCGAATACGGGATCGATCATTTAAAGCCGATGATGATCAAAGAGGTGGCAGAGGAGATCGGCGTTCACCCGTCTACGGTGAGCCGCGCCGTTGCCAACAAATATGCCCATACACCACAAGGCGTTTTCGAATTACGTTACTTCTTCTCGGAGGCCGTGCAAGGTCCTTCGGGAAGCGCTACACCCCTGTTGATCGTCAAGCGCCGTGTCAAAAAGATGATTGAAGAAGAAAACTCCTCTCATCCGCTGACCGACGAGCAGATCACTGCGCGATTGCAGGGCGAAGGGATTCAAGTCACGCGCCGGACCGTTGCCAAGTACCGGGAAGACATGAAAATTCCGTCGACTCACCAGCGCCGCATTCGCGCCTAACTGGATTCACATGTACCACCCGCGGTGCGGGACCGCGAAACGATTTCATTTCCCGTGAACGGAGAATGCGATGAAGCTCATCTATTCTGGCAAGACCAAGGACTTTACTCCCGAGCTTGAGGAGAAGGTTTCTCTCAAGCTCGGCAAGCTCGGCAAGATGATCGAGCGGCGTGGCGAGCGCGAGGCTCATATCACGCACCAGATGGAGCGCCACCTGCACAAGGTCGAGATTCAAGTGAATTTCTACGACCATGCGCTCATAGGCGAAGGCGAGGATGCCGATCTCGCCACTGCTTTGCACGGAGCCATCGAGAAGATTGAAAAACAAGTTGTCAAGCTGCGAACCCGCTGGCGCGACACGCATCGCGACCCGAAGAACATTCGGAGCGTCAAGGAAAATTTGCCTTCCGAGCCCATCGCCGACATCAGTTTGGACGAATCATCGGACGAAATTCCCGCCAAGTGAGTGATTTTCGGCTGCCACCGTTCTATCCCATTCTGGATACAGCTGCGCTGGCGGCGAAGGCGATTGGAGCGCTCGATGCGGCGCGCGCCGTTCTGGGAGAAGGCGCGAAAATAATTCAGTATCGTCACAAAGCAATTTGGACGCAAGAGGTGTTTGATGAAGCGGCGGAGATCGCTCGTCTTTGCGCGGAGGCTGGTGCTCTCCTGGCGGTGAACGATCGCGTGGACTATGCCAAGTTGCTTGGGACCGCTGTCCATCTCGGCGGCGACGATCTATCGCCCTTCGCCGCGCGCCGTGTGCTTGGCTCGGACGCGGTAATCGGCTTCTCCACTCACAATGCATTTCAAGTCAAGCGCGCATCAGAAGAGCAAGTGCAGTATCTGGCGCTGGGACCGATCTTCTCCACCACCTCGAAAGCGAATCCCGATCCGGTCGTCGGCATCGAAGGCCTTTCAAAGTGTAGATCTTTGACCACGAAGCCCTTAGTCGCTATCGGCGGAATCACCATGGAACAAGCCGCAGCCGTCCTTCAGGCCGGTGCGGATTCGATCGCGGTTATTTCGGGATTATTGGGTGGAGACAGCACTTTGAGCAGCCTGCGGGAGCGAACAAAGGCTTGGGTTGCGGCGACGCGCCTGTAAGGCAGGCTCTAACTTCCTGGATTGGCGCGATGGTGAGCCGCCGGGCGCCGAATCATAATCGCGAGTCATGGCAGAGCAGTCCGCGCGCCCTTCGAAACGACAGTCACCTGTACGTCGGTGACAGCAAGAATGCCGCCGCTCATCATGTCTTCGAGAATCGGCAGCATCTCCTCAATCCTCTCTTGGCGTTCCACAATAGTGATCACCATCGGCTGATTGCCGCGAAACAAGTGATGGTGATGCACCTCCGCAGTCTCGCCAAATCCTTCAAAGGCGCGAAATACGGTAACACCCGCAATCCTTAAATCGCGGCAGCGGTCCACGATGGCCTCATACAACGGCTTGCCGTTGTATCGATCGCTCTCATTCACGTAGACACGCAGCAACTTACCCGGCTGACTGTTCATTGATTAATTTCTCTCCTGAGGCAGGCAGTTCGCGCACAATAGTGTGCACCTCGACATCGGAAGTGACAATGATTCCATCCTGCATCATTTCCGCCATCACGCGCACTAATTCATCGACTCGTTCGGTTTTCTCGGCCACAGAGATCATGATGGGTAAATCGCGGGACAGGTGAAACCTTCCGCCCTTGTGCGTGTGCCCCTTGACGCCGTAACCCAAGACGCCGCGATACACGGTTGCTCCGGCAAAATCCATCATTCGGAGCTTTTTCACCATGGCCTCATACAGCGGTTCGCCGCCAAACGTGTCTGACTCGCCGAGGTAGATGCGCACCAGCTTAGCCGGCGCACTGACGACTTTCTTGGGCAACTCGGGATAGTTTGCCTTAGCGTCCTTCGAGACGGATTTCACCACCGTCAGATCCTGAACCGTGATCAATCCATCGGTCACCATGTCGTACAAAGTCGGTAGTACCTCCTCGACTCGTTGCGGTGTTTCGACAAATTCGATTCGAACCGGGCAGCTTTCGGAAATGTATTCCGATCGCGGATCGTGAAGCTGATCATGAGAGCCAAAGCCCGCGTCGGCGCGAAAGACGGTCGCTCCCGCCACGTGCTTATGGCGTAGAAATCCAAGAACCGCCGACCAAAGCGGTTCGATGTGGGTCCGCGTGTCCTGATTGAGATAGATCGTTACTTTCTTTGCGTCGCCTTTGGGGAGCATGGAAATCGGCCTTTCGTAAGAGCATACAGAGCTTTGCTGGCCGCGGCGTCTCCTTCAACATACACCCGTACTACGGTTGTTGAGCCGCTGATGGCTCAACCGCTATTTCGCTCAGGCAGGTTTCTGGTGAATGCACGATGCAATCGGACCCTTCTTCATGCGCGTCCAGCCGCACAGATTTGAGCTTCAGGATCGCTCTCGACGCGAAAGCCTTATTGAGCAGTGCTTCGATTGCCGGATCCCGGACACTTACACTCGAATAGATTCCGACTGCCGAAACGATCTTGGCTGGATAGCGGTCCCGTTCACGAGTAATCCTCACCATCACTCCGCTGCCAACACCTGACTTGAGTTCCACCGTAATTGGCAGAACGATTCGGCCTCCGTCCTTTAATCGATGGAGCCAAGGAAGATGCGGGTGTGTCACTCCGGCATTAATCAGGACGGCATCACACTGGCCGGGATCGATTACGGCTCCATCGCCATGGATAACGGAGATCCGCGGGTACTCCGCGAGGTTCTCTGCCGCGGCCTTCGCGAGATCGTCCTCGAACTCCGCAGCCACGATCGAGCCGTTTGCGCCCAGCACTTCGGCCATAATCGCCGTGTAGTACCCAGAGCCGCAACCCACATGAAATATGTGTGCTCCCGGAGTGAGGTTGAGGGCCGCAATCCAGCTCGCCAATGCGCTCGGCTGTCCGTTATTTAATGCTTGTTCGCTCTTTAGAGCAACGAGCACGTTGTGATAAAGATCACGCACCTGATCCACAGTGCGATAGCCGGAGGAATCCAGGCCAATCTTCCATGGCGGCGGACCGAGAAACTTTTCACGCGGCACGCGGGCAAATGCCGAGATCAGTTCGGCGGATTCAACACCGGTGACCGCTCTTATCTCTTCCGCATAGAAACCGCGGTACTGCTCAATTGTCAAGCCTTCAGGTTCCACTCGGACGTCATTCCTTCCCCCTAACCGGCAGCTATCCGGCGCGAAATTCTGGCCCGATTGACACGGTCTCGGGGCTTACGTGTATACTCACTATTTCATGGCAACTACCGTGAACAGCTCCTATTGGTTTCGATTTTGGTACTGGCCAAAGTCCAGCCGAGGGGCGTCCGTGCAAAGTTGAAACCAGCGGAAGGTTTTGGAAAGGAGGCCCACTCGGAAACGAGTGGGCTTTTGCTTTTATAGAACCCGCTTTAATTCGAGAGGGCAAATGATTATTTCAATGAAGCTTCATGCGACCAAGCCAGAGGTGGAAGCCGTTTTCGACCGCATACGCGACTTTGGATACAAGGTGCACTCGATTGAGGGTGAGGAACGCGTGGTCATCGGCGTCGTTGGCGTAGGCGACGTGACGCAATGTCTCGAATCCCTTGAAGCCATGCCGCAGGTAGAAAAGGCCGTACGTATTTCGGCGCCCTACAAATTTGTCAGCCGCGAGTTCCGCCCAGCTAAGTCGCAGGTGCGCGCCAGCGGCGTCGATGTCGGCGGCGACGATTTCGTTGTTATGGCCGGCCCATGTTCGGTCGAGAGCGAAAGGCAGATTGTCGACACGGCTGTATTTGTGGCCGAGCATGGCGCTAAATTTCTGCGGGGCGGCGCGTTCAAACCCCGCACCTCGCCTTATGATTTCCAGGGCATGGAGCTTGAAGGTCTCAAGCTGCTACGCAAGGCCAAAGAAGCTTCGGGTCTCGGCATCATCACGGAGGTGATGAGCGACCGTGACGTAGAACTGATCGCCGAATACGCCGACATCCTGCAAATTGGCGCACGCAACATGCAAAACTTCGCCTTGCTGAAGACGCTGGGGAGCGCCGGGCGTCCCGTGATGCTGAAGCGCGGCCTCAGTTCCACCATCAAAGAGCTGCTGATGTCGGCCGAATACATCGTCGCTCATGGCAATTCCAACGTGATCCTATGCGAGCGTGGTATTCGCACCTTCGAAACGGCAACGCGGAACACATGCGATATCACCGCTGTTCCCGTGCTGAACGAACTCTCACATCTGCCGGTCATGTTAGACCCCAGCCATGCGACCGGTAAGCGCAGCCTGGTGCCGCCGCTCGCGCGCGCCGGCGTGGCGATTGGCGCCGATGGACTCATCGTCGAGGTACATCCCCAACCCGAAAAGGCGATGAGTGATGGTGCGCAGTCTCTCACATTCCAACAGTTCGCAGCCATGATGAAAGAGCTGAAGCCATATATTCGTTTGTGGAAGGACGCGCGCGTTGCCGAAATGGCCACGGCCTGAGACGGCGTGAGTGTCAATCTGAAGCCTTGGCAGTTCCTCACTCTGGCCGCTGCCGGCGCAGCCTTATTGGTTTTCGCGGTGACTTCGCTGCATCCCCGGCCCATCTCGCAAGATGCCGATATGGTGGCATTGCTTCCGCAAAAGGGGCAAACCATCGTTTATGCGAATGTTTCGCTCCTGAGGCAAGCAGGCTTGCCCGATCTATTTGCGAGCTCCACCGAGGACGCCGAGTACCGGCAATTCGTCACGGAAACACATTTCGATTACAGGAAGGATATGGATGCGCTCGCCGCTGCCATCGGCAAAGACCAATATTATTTCGCCGTGCGGGGCCGGTTCGATTGGCCTCGCCTTAAAGCCTATGCCAGAGCGCATGGCGGAGCGTGCACGGGAGATGTATGCAGCACTCCGACCAGCAAGCCTGGCCGATGGTCGTCCTTCTTCCCGATTCAAGCGAATGTAATGGCATTAGCCGTGAGCACCGATCGCGATGCGGTATCAATTCTGCATCCGCACGGGCGCATCACACCGGCAGCGATGCCGTCGCGTCCAGTTTGGGCAAAGGTTTCGCATTCATTGCTGGACGATCCGGCAGCGTTCCCGGCGCCGGTCGAGATTTTCGCTGCGCCTCTTGCCCAGGCTCGTGAAGTAGTGGTCTCCGCCGGAGGAGACCAGGCGATGGAGGGCGAGACCAAAGGCTGGTCGATTCAATTGGCGGCTGATTGCGCTTCGCCGATGCAAGCGCGGCTTCTCCGAGATCATCTCGAGGAACGGACCGGCATACTGCGCCGCGCCATGGCTCGCGAGCACAACGCGGCACTGAATGCGGGGCTCATGGGAATGATTGCCGATGGATCCTTTCGCCTTGCCGAGAACAAAGTGGTGGGAATTTGGCCTGTGCACAAGGAACTGCTCGACTCGCTGCATTAGCGCCTGTCAGCCGTTACGCACGCCCGCGAGCAGCTCGGCGAAATAATAGGGCGGCAGATCGAACGGCACACCCAAACGCTTTAAACGCCAAGGATCGGCGCCATGGCCGATCCGATTCGTTCCTGGCGTCGTTGTAACGGCAGTTTGAAATCCGCACTCTCGGGTCACTCGCACAGCCTCTTCACCGATGTCGTCGTCCTTGCCATTCGGATAGCAGAAGTGAAGGACCGGAGCATTCAATTCAGCGGCCACGCGATCGCGCGAATAGCCAATTTCAGAAAGTGTTTCCTGGCGGTTTGCGAGTGTCGAGAGAATCGGGTGGGTTCGCGTGTGCGCTCCAAATTCAACATTGTTCTTGGCCAACATACGAACGTCTTCCCACGTCAGCCCCGCAAATTCGGGCGTCGGCGTTGCCGGCTCGCTTACGCCGAGCGCGGCGACAACCCGGTCGACAATAGCCGTCCGCTCCTTATGCGGCAGTAGCTTCAGCTCGGCGACCAGGGCGCGCGCCTGCTCCCGGGACCGATTGCGATCAAGCGAGAGTGTGCGCGGTTCGCCGTTAAAATCGAAGGACACCGCGTCCCGGTTTGTGTTGCGGAAGGCGTATACCAGCCGATCCCACCAAAGCATGCCTTTGCCGTCGATGAAGTCGCTGACGAGAAATACGGTCGCGGGAATTTCAAACTCGCTTAGCGCTGGATAGGCGTGCAACAGAAAATCGCGATAGCCGTCGTCTACCGTGATGGCGACAGCGTGCGCCGGCAGTGGTTCTCCGCCATTCGCCGCCGCGGCCACTTGGCGCATCGAGACGGGGTGGTAGTACTGGCGCAAATGTTCGCACTGGTTGCGGAACATCTCGCGATCGGCCGGAAACCTGTGATACATCAGGATACGAGCGGAGTTTCGAGTCAGACTACGAAAAACTGGGATGCCCCCGAGGCGGTGCAGGCCTGCACGGGCAAGTGATTTCGACAGCGACAATGCTTCGATGCTAGCATCCAATAACCAGCCGATGTTCTACCCTGGATATACGCCTTGATGTCCACCAGCCTTACGGCCCCGCCTTCCTTAGAAGAGCTCTATCACAGCCTTGAAGCCAAGATCCGCGCGCTTCGGCCGAACGAAGATCTGAGCGGTCTCGACCGCGCCTACCGGTTTGCGGCCGAGTTTCATAAGAATCAACAACGCCAATCGGGCGAGCCCTACATGATGCATCCGCTGGCAGTAACGCACCTGCTCGCCGACATGCAGATGGATTTGGTTTGCCTGGAGACCGGCCTGGTGCACGACATCGTCGAAGACACCAGCGTGAAACTTGACGAGATTAAGGAGCGTTTCGGCGAAGAAGTCGCACGATGCGTCGACGGGGTCACCAAGCTAAGCCGTATCAGCCTGGCCAATCGCGAAGATCGGCAGGCGGAGAGCCTGCGCAAGATGCTGCTCGCGATGACCAGCGACATTCGGGTGGTCATCGTCAAGCTAGCGGATCGCCTCCACAACATGCGGACCATCACTGCTCTTCCGCGGGAGAGACAGGAGCGCATCGCTCAGGAAACCATCGACATCTACGCACCGATTGCGCACCGCCTCGGGATGGGTAAAATCCGCGGCGAACTAGAGGATCTCTGTTTCCAAACATTGGAACCGGAAGCATGGGCAGAGCTTAAGCGCGAGATTGAGACCAAGCGCGAGCAAAATGAAGATTGCCTGCGCCAAATTCAGAGCCAGATTGAACAGGAACTGATGCGCGAGGACATCCCGGCCCGCGTGAATGGACGCGTTAAGCGCGCCTATTCCGTCTATCTCAAACTGAAGCGCCAGCGGATCGCCCTCGATCAAGTCTACGATCTGCTCGCAGTGCGCATCATCACCGATTCGGTAAAAAATTGCTACGCTGCCTTGGGCGTCATACACAACGAGTGGCATCCGATTCCCGGCCGGATCAAAGATTTCATTGCGATTCCCCGCCCTAACCTCTATCAATCTCTGCATACTTCGGTGATCGGTCCGGGCGGCGTTGCCTTCGAAGTGCAAATCCGCACCGATGAAATGCACCGCATCGCAGAAGACGGAATCGCAGCCCATTGGAAGTACAAAGAGGGCCGCAAAGGACCTGGCGCCGAAGACCAGCGCATTGCATGGCTGCGCCAACTGGTCGAATGGCAGAGGGAGATGCGGGATCCCGGTGATTTCCTTTCGACTTTAAAGGTGGACCTTTATCCCGAAGAGGTTTACACCTTCACGCCGCTTGGCCGCGTCATCGTGTTGCCGCGCGGAGCAACGCCTATCGATTTCGCTTATGCCGTGCACAGCGACGTCGGCAATACTTGCGTCGGCGCCAAAGTAAACGGCGCAATCAAGCCTTTGAAGTATGTGCTTCGCAATGGCGATGTGGTCGAGATTCTGACGCAAACCGGCCACGAACCCAGTAAAGACTGGCTCGCGGTCGTCCGGACCTCTCGCGCTCGCAATCGCATTAAGCATGTCATCAATGCCACCGAACGCGCGAAGGCGGTCGAAATCGGGCAAAAATCGCTCGAAAAAGAGGCTCGACGGCTAGGCGTGAATCTTGGCCGGATATCGCGCGACGATCTTGATGTAGTGGCTACCGAGTATGGCGTCAGTAAGACCGAGGACCTGTACGCGGCCTTAGGCTACGGCAAATTTTCCGCTCGCCAGGTGCTGCAAAAAGTTGCTCCGGAAGACGCCGGGAGAGCTGAATTAACAGCGCCGCCGCCAACCCGGCCCGTTCCACAAGCTTCGTCATCGATCCTCAGCGATAGCGACCTGACCATTCATGTAAAGGGCGTCGACGACGTGATGGTCTATCGCGCCAAATGTTGCAATCCCATCCGAGGGGAACAGATCGTGGGGTACATCACCCGCGGCAAGGGCATCGCGGTGCATTCCGTACAGTGTCCTAACGTGCAGAACCTGATGTACGAAGCAGAGCGGAAGATCGACGTCGAATGGGCTCGCAGCGCCAGCGATCCATTGCCTGTGAAAGTCATGATTTACACCGATGACCGGCCGGGCATTCTCAATCAACTGACGTCCATCCTATTCAGTGAATCGAGCAATATTCGCAGCTTGGAAGCGCGCGGCGATCAAGCTCGCACGGACGACAGCGCCATAGTCGATGTCACGATCGATATTCGGGATAAGAAGCAACTGGAGCGCGTGATCAGTGCGTTTCGCCGTATCCCTGGAGTCCGCGATATCGAAAGGGTGCAGCAAACACCGGTCTCTTAATTCCTATGACTGAGCAGTATTCATCGACTCGAACGGAACCCGAACACATCGCCATTTCGAAATCGAGCGGCGTCAAGATCGACTGGCTGGATCAGCATCACAGCGACTATGCTTTGGCCTATCTCCGCGACGAGTGTCCTTGCGCAAGTTGCACTGGTGCGCATGGAACAGAGCCGCAGCGGTCGAATTACTCGAAACAGCCGCTATTTCAGATGTACAAGCCCGCTCTGAAAATGGAGTCGGTAGAGCCTGTCGGCAGCTATGCCATACGCATTCATTGGAATGACGGACACAGTACCGGCATCTATTCGTTCGATCATTTGCGAAAGATATGCCCGTGCGCGGAGTGCCGTGCGTTGCGTGAAGAGGAGCGAGCGCGTTAAAGCAGACGGAAGTTGACTTCTACTTGAGCTTGGGTGGCAACAGGAACTCCACCCTTACGGCCGGGGATGAAGCGCCACTTCGCCACTGCCTCAACTGCTTTTTCATCGAGACCCAGGCCGAGGGGACGAATCACTTTGATGTCGCGAGGCAGACCATGCTCGTCGACGATGATCGAGAGAAGCACGGCTCCGGAGTATTTGGCCTTGCGGGCTTCTTCGGAATATTCCGGCTCGATCTTCGAGATAATCTGCGGAGCGGAAACGTCGCCGCCTATGCGGTATGCGCCGCCGCCTTGACCGCCGCCATGACCCGGACCGTAACCGTTGCCATCGCCAGATCCAAGGCCATTTCCATGACCGCTGCCGAGACCGTTCGATCCCGGACCGCCTGAAAGTAAGGTGCTGTGCGCGAGTGGGTCGCCGTAATTATCGGCCAATAAGGGAGGAGCGATCGCATTGATCGTCGGAATTACCGGCAACTTCGGAACGGGCGTGTGAACCAAGTCAGGAATGATAAACTGCTTCGGAGCAGGCTTAGGAGGAGCGCCTTTGCTGACAGGCGTTGGAGCTTTCTGTCCGCCGCCGCCACCGCCGCCGGACTGCTGTTTCGCCGGTGGAAGCTTGGGCTTATATTCGGGAACGTTATAGACCAAGTGCGTCACATCGATCAGCTTCTTCTGGATTACGGGGGCTTGGAAAATCGCGAGCGTCAGCGCAATCAGTCCGACCCAACCTAAGAAGGAAACGGCCGTCCAGCGGCCCTGATTGCCTTTATAGGCTCCCCAGATGGTGCCAACTTCAACCGGCGTCGAAGTCAGTTCGAGAGGCGGCAATTTAGGGGGATGAACTAAATCGCGAATATTGTTAATGAAGCCCTGAAACCAGGATTCTTCCATCCGGCCCATACCGCCAAAGTCAACTCCTTCAACAGGCTTCGACGTCAGTTGGAGCGGCGGAAGCTTGGGAGGGTTGATGGTTTCGCGGATGTTACGAAATACGGATTTGATCCACGGCTCTTCCACGGTGACCGGGGCAAACAACTTCCCTAGATGGGCATCGGATGATGGTGGATGCTCCATGTAATCCCTCTCAGTTGCCATGAATTGATCGCTTACTTACAATTTAACGGAAAACGGACCTTGTCGGATTACGCGATTTCATACGATGTGACGTCGTGATGCGAGGCGTCGTTGCAATCAATATGATCGTAGCCCGCTACGCCAAGTCTACCACCAATAAAGCGACCGCTACGGCGTTTGTGACGGGTGCGCGGGTTTACCGATAGGGGGTTTCGAATGGGGAATAGCACCTCCGTAGGAGCGGGCTATTCGTTGATCGGGCGAACTGGAACGGTCGCGCTGACGATTCCCTGAATGACAGCGTAGTCGATTAGAGCGGCGCGATTGTGAATGTTCAGTTTACGCATCAAGTTTAGTTTGTGCGCCTCTACTGTTTTGACACTAAGCTGCAGTGCCATCGCCACTTCGCGAACCGTTTGGCCTTCTGCCAGCAGTTTGACAATTTCGGTCTCACGCGGGGTCAACGCCGTGCCGCGAGAGAAGAGCCGATGGGAGCGGGACAACGCCTGCAAATCAGCCATGTGTTGGGACAAACTTTGCGGGTTCAGCCGGCTTGCGCCGGTTCCCACGCTGCGAACCGCGGTTACAAATTGAGCGGGCGTGCTCCCGCGCAGCATATATCCGCGAGCGCCCAGGGAGAGTGCAGCTTCCAGTTCTTCGGAACCGTCTTGGCGCGTGGTAAATAAGATGGCCATTGACGGATGGGACTGCCGGGCGGCGAGAGCAATATTCTCGTTTGATCCAATGACCAGCGCCAAATCAATCACGAGTACGTCGGGCTTCAGCCTTTCGACAGCAGGTACGATGGCTTCGGCATCAGAGGCCTCGCCTACAACCACCAGGTCGGTTTCGGCTGACAACAGGGTGCCTAGCCCGTGCCGAAATAGGCTTTGCTCGTCTGCGATCAAAATTCGGATTGCTTGTTGTTCTCGTCCCAAAAGAGTTGCTCCCGGCGTCTTCGCCTCATTATTTTTATCGGCGCGAAGGGCCTAGGGCGTTAGCAGAAAGATGCTAATATTCGCAGAAATACTAACGGTCTATGGGAGAACCGACGGTGCGTGCCGCCTCAAGAAGTCTTAACGAGTCGGCGCCGCCCGATTCGCGGGCGCGATCGAGGGCAGTGTGACCATTTAAGTCACGGCGCTTAAAATCAGCGCCCTTTTTGAGCAGAAGCTGAACCACCGGCGCCCGGTCCATGGAGGCCGCCACCATGAGAGGCGTTGCGCCCGACTCCTTGTTAACTGCGTTGACGTTGGCTCCCCGAGCGAGCAGCAGATTCACGACATCCACGTTGCCGCTTAAACACGCATCATGGAGAGGAGTGCCGCCATCCTGATTTACCGCGTCGATCCTTGCGCCATGGTCGAGAAGCAATTGAACGATCTTCTTCTGGCCTTTCAACGCGGCATCGTTTAGATAGGTAGACCCCGCGGGGGTGGGTTGATTGATATCGAATCCACTATTAATCAGAATGCCGGCAATTTCAGATTGTCCTCGCACAGTCGCGGTTTCCATGGCGGCTTCGGCTGCCGCCCGGGATTCTTTGACGTTGGCTCCAATTTGCAAAAGGACCTTCACCACGCTGGCGTTCTTATAGGCCAAGGCAATATCTAGCGGGGTTTCTCCATAACGGTCTCGCTCGGTGGGGTCCGCACCCGCGGCAATCAACGGGCGGATCAACTGGTCATACCCTTTGGCAGCCGCTTCATCCAACGGCCCTCGGCCATCGAGTGGACGCACGCGCGTCACATTGGCACCATGAGCTAACAGCAGTGCGACCACGGCCGACTGGCCGTGTAGAACGGCGTCATCCAAAGGGGTATCGCCGCCTCCATCGACGGCTTCGATGGCCGCATGCGCATCCAGCAGCAGATTAATGATTTGCGGGTCGCCTTGACCAGCCGCTATGTGCAACGCCGTCTCACCTTTATTGTTGGCCGCATCTAAACGCGCGCCTCCGGCCAATAGAAGCTTGACCATGGCTTGCCGATGCGTTAGGACGGCGTAATCGAGGGGTGTCGAGCCAGCATCAGAATGCTTGGCGTTGACGTCGGCACCGGAGGAGATTAAGAGCTTAACGATTTCGGTTTGCCCGGCCCAGACCGCGTCGTGCAAAGGCGTTCGTCCAAAGTCGTCTCGACCATTTACGTCCGCGCCGGCAGCAATCAGACGCTTTGCTTCATCCACACGGCCCGTGCTGGCTGCGATGTGTAAAGCGTCGTGAGTCCCGGCCCGAACGACCGCACATAGCAAGACGACCGTAAGCGCCACAAGACGCGCCCGGTACATGCCCACAGCGTACCACCGGGGCGTAGACGCAAAAACCCGCCGGAGGTAGCTAACCGTCCCGGCGGGTTCGAACTCTGAGTTTACTTAGTAACGGGGACTTCTTTGTTGCCGACGGGCACTTCCTTGCTGACATGCGAATCCAGCATCTTCTGGAATTCGGGCTTACCGATGGCGCCGACCTTCTGGTCGACTATCTTGCCGCCCTTAAACAGCAGCAGAGTTGGAATTCCGCGAATTCCGTAACGCGCCGCGGTCTGCTGGTTAGTATCCACATCCAGCTTGCCCACCTTTACCTTACCCGTATAATCGACCGCCACCTGGTCCACCGTGGGACCCATCATGCGGCACGGTCCACACCATTCCGCCCAGAAGTCGACGAGTACCGGCACGTCCGAATTCAAAACATCGGTATCGAAGCTGGAATCGGTGAAGGTCAGTGTGTTGCTGCCTGCCATATAGTTCTTGATCTCCCTGCAAGTAGATGTCTGGGGGGCTTAAAACGATTCATATGGGGATTAGACGGGCCCCGCAGCTCACTTTAGGCTAGCGCATCAGGTTCGGGGAGCGCCCATCAAATTGCGGTACATCGCCAGGTATTCTTTCGATGCCGCTCCCCACGAGAAGTCTTGCTCCATGGCAGTCAACATCATTGCCGTCCACCGCGGCGTCCCAAAAACCAGCAGCGCCGCCCGAATGCACTCTAGCAGCTCGCCGGGAGTCTCGCCCCAGAATTTGAATCCAGTGCCGGCACTGACGGTATCGTCTAATCCGCCTGTCGCATGCACTAAGGGCAAGGTCCCGTACCGCATGCTGTAGATCTGATTGAGGCCGCAAGGCTCGTATCGGCTCGGCATCAGGAACATATCGGAACCAGCCTCAATCATGTGGGCAAAACGATCGTCGTACCCAAGACGCACAGCGACCCGGCCGGGATAGGTGGATTGATACCAACGGAAAAAGTCCTCATAGCGCTGCTCGCCAGAGCCCAGTACGACCAGCGACACGTCCTCGGCGGCTACTTCGTGCGGGATCTGCATCAAAAGGTCGAACCCCTTCTGCTCGGCGAACCGCGAGACTACTCCGATCAGAGGCCTGTTGTTACGGGCGGCGCCAAGGCCCGCTTCCTTCAGCAAGGCTCGCTTGCAATCGGCTTTGCCCGCCAAATTTCCCCGGTCGAAATGCGCCGGAATCAGTGTGTCCGAAGCCGGGTCCCACCGGCTGTAATCGGCGCCGTTCAAAATGCCAGTCAGAAATTTGCTGCGCGAGCGAAGAAGACCGTCGAGTCCGAACCCGAATGATGGCGTTTTAATCTCCTGCGCATAGCGCCGGCTGACGGTAGTCAATGCATCGCTCATTACCAGCCCGCCTTTTAGGAAATTGACGCCGCCATAGAATTCCAGCACTCCCGAATCGTAGAGCCGCCGAGGCAGTCCCAGATCGGCCAGCGTACTCTGTGCGAATTTACCTTGGAAGCCCAAATTGTGAATCGTAAAAACGGTTTTGATCCCTAAATAGGCGGGATGGTGGGCATAACTATCTTTCAGAAAGACGGGCAGAAGACCGGCCTGCCAATCATGCCCGTGAATGATGTGCGGCATGAATAGATGGCGCGCCACCCCCAACGCCGCCTGGCACAGCGCGCCAAAACGAAGATGGTCGTCCGGTTCGCCATAGAGCGACGCTCGATCGTAGAGCTCCGGAATTTGGACAAACAGGTAACGGGCGCCGCCATCGATGGTCTCGAATATATTGGCCGAATAGCGGTGCGGCCCGAGCCCAAAGGTAAGCCGTTCGTATACTTGGCGTGGGTTTGAAACCGCAGTATTGCGGTAGTACGGCAACACCACGGCGACTTCCTCGCCCGCCTGCACCAGAGCTTTGGGTAAAGCGGAAAGCACGTCCGCTAAACCACCGGTCTTCGCATAGGGGGCCGCTTCGGAAGACACCATCAGAATTTTCGCCACGGTCCGATTGTAGCCGCCGACGTATGGCCCAGACCGCTTCGTAAAAGAACGTGGTCTTCCAGTTCCAGCATCGTCTTGTAATGTAAACCTAATGTTGAGAGGGTTGCGCGAGGGGATTCGTCGTATCGCTTCGCACGTCCAAATGATTCAGCCGATATGTCGAATTCGGAGGGAAGTGACCGCCGGCGCGCGCTCGTTCGACATGCGTCTGCCGAAGATACCTTGCAGGCTGGTCCCTTATCTCTTCGGCCTTTCTGTTCTGTTGGGCCAGAGCACCAATCC
This sequence comes from Bryobacteraceae bacterium, assembly GCA_049802535.1. Lineage (GTDB taxonomy): Bacteria > Acidobacteriota > Terriglobia > Bryobacterales > Bryobacteraceae > Bog-105. Next base: position 28,194 of record JBARMQ010000643.1, read on the forward strand.
CAGCGCCCTCGCCGAAGCGAACCGCGGCGTCCAGGAAGCGCAACAGAATCATTTTCCAGCCGCTATTGCGGCGTATCGGCGAGCGATTGCGCTAAACCCTAACTTGCCGGGGATTTACCTCAATTTGGGTCTGGCCTATTTCAAGCAAGGCGATTTTCAGAATGCCTTGAGCGCGTTTGCGAAAGAACGCGACAAAGCGCGGAGCCAGCGCGTATCAACGCTGATGGCGATGAGCTATTTCGGACTCGGCCGATATAAAGAAGCTGCGGACAAACTAGCATCGCTTGCCGCCGCTGAGCCGGATAACGCTGAATTGTCATACGTACTCGCGAAGTCATATCTGTGGTCGCGGCAGTTCGACAAAGCCGAGCAACTGTTTCAGCAATTGCTTATACACGATCCTGATTCCGCGCCGGCCCATATGCTGCTGGGGGAAGCTCTTGATGCGGATGAACACACGGCCGAAGCGACGGTTGAATTTGAACTCGCCGCGAAGGCGAAACCGGATCAGCCGGACGTACATTTCGGGCTGGGGTACCTGTACTGGAAACAGCATCGTTACGAAGACGCCGAGCGGCAGTTTCGTGAAGAACTAAAGACCAATCCGCGAAGCGCTAGGGCGAGCGGTTATTTGGGGGATTGCCTGCTGAAGGCGGCCCACAAAGCCGCGGCGGAAGTAGCCCTTAGGAATTCGATGGAATGGCAGGCAAATTTATATGTGCCACAGGTTGATATGGGCATTCTACAAGTGGAAAACAAGCAGTATGAGGCGGCTCGCCAGCACTTTCTAGACGCCATACAAATTGACCCTAAAGGTTATGATGCGCACTACCGTTTAGCGCGGTTATATCGAGAGATGGGCAAGACGGCGCAAGCGCAGGAACAATTCGCCATTGTCCAAAAATTGCATCGGCAAAAAGACCAAGAGCCGCTGATGAAGATCAGCGGCCCTCAATAGCACTGCGTCGAAAGAAAGCTCTAAAATTCGAGCTTTGCGCCGAGTTGGAATACGCGCGGATCCCACACCGATGTAACTTGGCCGAAGTTGCTGCTGCCTAAACCGGTGCTGATGCCGTTGAATTGCGTATGGTTGAACGTGTTGAAAGTTTCGACACGTAGTTGGAAATAGCTTCCATGCGATTCGCTGATCAAGAAGTTTTTGAACAACGAAACGTTCCAGTTGTCACGTCCAGGGCCACGCAGGGCGCCCTTGCCGAGATTACCCCATGCGCCCAGTGCGGGAAACGTGAAATCGGACGTATCAAACCACTCGCCAAAAGTATGGGGATAGGTCAGGGGGCCCAGAACGTTCGGACGATTGGAGCCGTTGTCTACGCCGTTACTGCTCTGGCTTCCGTTGAGCCCGAGCGTGAGCGGTAAGCCCGATTCCATGGTGCCGATGCCCGAAATCACCCACCCGCCCACTGCCGTTTTCAAAAGATGGCTTTGCGAGCCGGCAAATAGCGGAAGGTTGTAGACGAAGTTTACGAAGGCGATGTGGGTACGGTCGCCGCCGGAGGGGCCGTAATCGTAGGCGCGATTGTATGGATCCGACACCGTCGCAAGATCGCCGCCAAGGTTGCCGTTGCCGGTGGCCGGGTCCATCGATCGCGACCACGTATAAGCTGCCTGCAAGGTCAAGTCCTTTCTGATTTGCGAACGGAACTCTACCTGAAGACCGTTGTAATTGCTATTTTCGGCGTTTTCAGAAACCTTGATGGAGGCGAAGCCCTTATACGGAACTTGCAGGTTGTAAGGGCAACTGCTGAGCCCTTGGATCAGGCACGGCAAAACGCTGGGTGACGGTAGATTGGTCTCGCGATAATCGTTTTGATGACGATTTTGGTTTCCAACATAGGTAGCTGAGAGCACGGATCCTTGGGAGATCTGATGTTGAATACCCGTGCTGAACTGATAGCTGGAGGGGCTCTTGTAGTCGGTGTATGCCAAGCCGGTGATGCTTCCAACCGGAATGGGCGCCGTCAGAGCATTCCCCGTTTGTAAGCTTTGATTCGGGTTCGAAAGCGAAACGTCGGCGAACGTAACGCTGGCGCTGAAGGGCTGGTTCGGCCCGGCGTTATACATGTCGTTGCCTTGGATTCGTTCGTACATTATGCCGAAGCCGCCTCGCAACACGGTTTTCCCCGCGCTGTCCAGGCCGTAGGCATAACCGACGCGCGGCCCAAAGTCCAGCCACGAGTCTTTCACCAAACCTTTCGGTATGCCGTTCTTTCCTTCGATGCCGATACCGTTCAAATAAAACAGTTGATTGGCGAGGATGGGATTCGGGCTGGTGCCGAGACCGGGACTATTCGGCGAGATGCTGTTTCCCGAAGGGTCAGCGAAGATGGGGGCATCGGCCGGATTATAGAGTCCCGGATAGAAGTTCGACATACGATTATTTGCTTCGTAGGTATGAGGGATGCCGTCCCAGCGGATGCCCAAAGTCAACGTCAGGCGTGAGTTGATCTTCCAGTTGTCCTGGAAATAGGCGGCCGGAGAGATGTTGTTCCAATAGCCCTTATCCTGCACGGCCAATTCGGTGTAAGAGTTAGAGAGGCCCAGCAGGAAATCAGCAAAGTCGTTTCCCGTGTATTGTCCATTGAACGAGAAGGACCCCTGTGTATCGCCGAACAGATCCTGCACTTTCTTGTAAAGCGCCCAGCTAGCGCCCATCTTAAACTGATGGGAACCTTTGACAATGGAAAGATCGTCGCGAACCTGATAATCATCCGCTTTGTTATGCCAAGGCCAGCTGGATACGTCGTAGTTGGTGCCGAGTTGACCAAGGCTGATGGCGGGGATTCGATTCTCATTATTGCCCGCGAACAGTTCTGGAATGGACAGTCCCGAGGGACGCTTGAATGTACCCACCGGCGTAAGGTCCAGCGTGTTCCCATTCTGGTTATAAGCAATTTCATTCAAGATGGTGGGCGTGATGGACCAAGTGGCATGAATGACGGCGTGGTAGCCGGGGTTGGTGAACTCATTTCCGACGGTGGGAACGTTATCGCCGCTCCATTGAGACGTTCCGTAGCGTTGGTCGACCGCTTCTTTGATGAAGTGGCCAAAGATGGAAAACTTATCCGAGAAGCGATGGTCAATGCGGATGATCTCTTCGCGCAGATTGGTAGGAAGTTTATCGCCTCCGATGAACTGGGTGCCGCTGCCATTAGGCGCAGGGAAAATGCCGGCCTGCAAGAGTGCTTGCGCATTGGGGTCGAGCAGGTTGGCTGGAATTTGGCTGAACTTTGCGCCAGGCGCAAGACCGTTCGCCTCAAATTTTGCCAAGAGGCTGGGTGACAGTTGCGATGCGCTTGGAACGGTCAGCACCGCACCTCCGAAATTTCCCCCGTACTCGCTTGTCGGAGGGACCGTCGTATTGACGTTTCCGCCCTGAATGAGCTTGCGCCATTCCATGTTGTAAAAGAAGAATGTTTTGTCCCGATTGCGGTTGTAAAGTTTAGGGATCACAACGGGGCCACCAACGTTGAATCCATAAGTGTTGAATCGGAGCTCTGGAGTGGGCTGGCGATTTGCGAGATTTACGTAATTGCCGGCATCTAGGGCGTCGTTGCGATTAAATTCCCAAAGGCCCGCGTGAAAATCTTTGGTGCCCGACCGGATGACAAGCGTCAGCGTGCCGCCCGACGACAATCCATATTCCGCGCCGTAGTTGGAAGTTTGTGCGCGGAACTCCGCGACTGAATCGATCGAGGGCATGACGTCCATACCGCCTGCGCCGCCGCGGTCGGACGCCTCGCCGCCGTCGATGAGCCAAAGATTGTGATTCTCGCGCATCCCGTTGAAGCTGACTCCTGCGTCGCCGCCCGCCGAGGTCGGAATGTTTAAGTCAGATTGATTACTGGACGCGCCAGGAGTTAAAGCGGCCAACGAATAAATACTTCGCCCGTTCGTTGCCAATTGAGTTACCTGCTGACGATTGATAACATCGCTGACTTCGCCGGATTCGCTTTGCACGGTGATCGCTGTCGCCTCGACGTTAACGGTTTCGTGTGTACTGCCGACCTCCATCTTGAAATCGAGAGAACGGCGGTCGCCGACGCTCAATGTGACGGCGTTTTGCTCGGCGGTCTTAAAACCAGGCGCTTCGACTCGCACGGTGTAATGCCCAATTTGAAGATCTGCCGCTACATATTGACCATCGTTATTACTGGTTAAGTGTTGCGATTGGTTCGTGTCCGTATTGAGGACCGTAACTTGAGCCCCCGGGACGAATGCGCCGGACGGATCAGTCACGGTTCCGACGATTGTTCCGGTCTGCGCCGACGCTGCGAGAGCAAAGCACAGTAGGAGTAAGCAGGAGAGACATAAGCGGAAAAATGGCGCCTTCGCCAAGCAAAACCGCAAACGGTCTGTTGGCGCGGCAGGAAAGGCCGCAGACCTCGAAACAGGGAAGAGGCTGGGCAAAATCCCATGGTTCATACGCTGACCACCTCATTTGAATTGACACGCTTGAAGCCTGCGGACCTCCTCACCTAGAAGAAAGACACTAAGCCCAAGCCATCTGGAGGCGAAGTATATCACTCCTTACTTCTAGCGGCCATCTGGTAGGCGCTAAGGTAAACAAACTACTGGTTAGAGTGGCTTGGCGAACCCTCGCGGGATGAGCGGCACTACGGAGGTTATGCTATGTTCCCTCACAGATTGAAGAGGCAATTCATTGAAAGCGATTGTGATTACACAATACGGACCACCGGAGGTGCTGCAACTCAGGGAAATCGCAACGCCTGTTCCCGCAGTGGACCAGGTTCTGATCAAGCTGTATGCTTCGTCGGTAAATCCTCTCGACAGTTTCACCATGAGGGGGCCGTTGTTCTTTCTCCCGCGCGTGGGTAAGCTGCTCAAGCCGAAACATACAGTCATGGGCGCAGATTTCGCCGGGCGGGTTGAAGCCGTTGGCAAGGACGTAAAGACGTTTCATCCAGGCGACGAAGTCTTTGGAGCGGCCTTCCAGGGAAAAGGGGTGGGCGGGTTTGCCGAGTACATCTGTACAACGGAAGATCGATTGGCGCCGAAGCCGGCCAATCTGTCGTTTGAGGAGGCGGCGGCCGTGCCAGTAGCGGCAATCACTGCACTTCAGGGACTTCGCGATCAGGGTCAGATCGAGCAAGGTCAAAAGGTTCTGATCGATGGGGCGTCAGGCGGCGTGGGTACATTCGCAGTCCAGATCGCCAAATCCTTTGGAGCTGAAGTGACAGCCGTGTGCAGCCCGGGGAACGTCGACAAGACACGATCGATCGGCGCAGACCATGTTATCGACTACACGCGCGACGATTTCACGCAAAGTGGCGAGCGTTACGATCTCATTCTCGGGGCGAACGCACATCATTCGATCTTCGATTACAGGCGTGCACTGCGGCGAAGCGGCATCTTTGTGATGGTCGGAGGTGGTCTGACTCGAATTCTTCAGGCGGCCTCGCTGGGGCAGTTGCTATCGCGGGTTGGAAGCAAGAAGACGCGGTTCTTCATTGCGAAGATCAATACGAAGGATCTGCTTTTTCTAAAGGACTTATTGGAAACTGGAGTGATTGCACCCGTTATTGACCGACGCTACCCGCTCAATGAGGCAGCTGAAGCTGTTCGTTATCGAGAAGTAGGGCATGCGCGTGGGAAAGTCGTAATCGTTATCCAACATAGCAGTGACCTTCAAGACAGGCTCTGACTCGTGCTTCAGTACGGCTAACAGCGCCGATCATTCCACACCGTCGTCGCCCAGCAGAGTTGAGCCGCTGGCCGCGCCGCGGGCCTGAGAGACCTGACCGATATTTTCTAAGAACTTAAAGATGTCGCTGACCTGATCAAGCGGGGATGGCTCTCGATTGATGATGATTTCGACCAAGGTGGTGGTAAAGGGATAGAACAGAGAGGCATCCCCCAACCCGTTTACGTCTATGAGCACGGGACCTCCGGTGGCGGTCATGGTCTTCCGGCTATCGTCGCTCCCGTAGCCCTGGTAGGCCATCAACTTCGTACCGGTGGAGGCGGTGACGCGAATCTGCAGCGGGATTTTCGCTTCTGACAGGCCCTTGGGCAGCCGGATGTAAAAGCATCGAAAACTGGCATCCGCGCCGTAGGCATGCACATCGGTATACATCTGTTCGAACTCCACCCATTGATCACCAGCTTGCCGCAAGACATCAATGAGGTAGTCGTTGACCGGATCGCCTCGCTCATCTCTCGCACGGATGACAAACTGCTGCCAACCCTCCGATGGCTGATCGGCGCCTTTGCCGGGACTCGCCAGCATCTTTGCCTTTGCAGCCTCGCCGTTCGCTTTGGCACGTTGGAGCCATGCCTGGTATGCGTTATCGCCGGCGACGCTTAAGAACGCGACGATTTCGTCCATCATGGTCGCGTCGGGGTTGCTCACCAGCGTGGCGTGATTTCTTCCGTCGACTGGAATCATCGGTATATCGACACGATCCGCCCATGGCGTGATCGATACTCTGGAAGCCGGCTGCCCATCATCGCCAATTGGCGTGCGAGTCAGATCGATGGAAATCTTCCTGGTGTTGAGTCCACACCCGGCCCAGCGAACAGTGCCATCGGTCCCTGGATCATTGGCAATGCTTGCAATTCCAGTGTAGGGCGAATTGCCAATAAACACGCAAACGTAGGGTGTGTTCGGTCCCTTGTCGTAGTAGGGCGTGTCGCAAAGCAGATCGAGGTGCGCCAAATCCCAGGTAAAGCGGCTCCCGAGTTCCAAACCGTCCAGCACCTGGTCCCCGGCATTGAGAAAGTCTGGACCAGGTTCTTTGTCGCCTTTCACTAAAGCCCCGATCCATGTCCTTCCTTTATGCGCTTGCGGCGAACCCCACGTTGCGGGCGCCAATCCGATTAAGTGTTTTAGCCTTTTGAGGCGATCGTTGTGAGCGGGTACGGCGCCATAGTTTGTCAACCACGACCGGATGACCAGCATTCCCGTTGAATGAACAATTGCGTCGAATTCCTGGGCTGCGTTCAAGCGAGGATTGTTGCGAAGCGCACGATCCAGGCCCTCGGCGATATCTTTGATCGTGATTTCGTTGTTCAACGAGACATAGTTCGCGACATTAATGTCGATGGGTTGAATGCCGCGCTTATTGAGTTGATTACAAATCTCGCCGAAATCGAGGCCTCCAGCGGAATACCCATGGATCAGGACGATAGGACGTGACACTGGCGCTGCTCCTTGTTGATTGCGGGTTCAATGAGGCAATCACTCTATCACGACGAAAAGTCTTAAGCCTTCTTCAAAAGCCCGAGCCGCAGCAGGCTCTCGGCCGTCGCGATAAGGCCCTCTTCGTTCGAACGCGGAGTCCAGCCAAGAACCCGCTTGGCCTTTTCGTTGCTGGCCTTCTTGATTTTGCCGAGTTCGGGCAAAATCAGCTTCACCGACTTATCTCGCAGGGCGGCGATGCGCAGCAGCCAATTAGGGAGTTGCCGAGTGGGGACGCGTCTGGCCGCTTCGCCAAGTCGAGCCTTCAAGATCTTGGCCATTTCGAGCATCGATAATACGTCGCCCGAGACTGCCAGAAAGCGCTCACCCTTGGCGGCGGGGTGCGTCATCGCGGAAAGGTGCAGATCGGCAACATCGCGTACGTCGACAACACCGAGCCATAATCGCGGGCAGCCCGGGAGTGCTCCATCCATTAAACGCTGGACAAGAAGGATAGAGGGTGCATAATCCGGACCTAAAACAGGCCCGAAGATTCCGACGGGATTGATGACAGAGAGTTCCAAGCCACCGCCTTCGGTCGCAATGAAATTCCACGCCGCGCGTTCCGCCAAGGTCTTTGACTTCACATAGGCAGTTACCCCTTTGCCGTCCACATCGGTCCAACTCGTTTCATCAAATGGCGTGTCCTGCGGTTTGTGCCCGTAACCGATCGCTGCGAAGGAGGAAGTTAGCACAACACGCTTAACGCCGGCCTCGCGCGAGGCTCGTAAGACACGGAGCGCACCCTGGCGCGCGGGAATAATGAGGTCATCCTCATGCTTAGGAACGTTTCGCGGAAAGGGAGACGCCACGTGAAGGACGTACTGACAACCTTCAATCGCCTCTCGCCATCCTGCGTCAGCACCCAAATCCGCGGCTGCGAAAGCGAGCTGCTCTCCTGGTTCCGAGCCGCCGACCCTGAGCATCGCCCGCACGTCCGCTTCGCGTTCTAAAGACCGGACAGTGGTGCGCACGCGAAATCCTGCGCTCAACAACTTCAGGATGCAGTGTGCGCCGACGAAACCCGATCCGCCGGTGACAAGCACCAAATCATTGGACATATAGCCAATGGTACTTGTGCATCGGTACGCGGTGAGTAGTCGTTCAAGAGGCTAAGGGTCTGTCTAGAAATAACCTGACCATTAATGATGATTTCGAGGCTGGATTTCGTAAT
>JBARMQ010000644.1:0-3388 GCA_049802535.1 Bryobacteraceae bacterium
CCCGTCATCCACGGGCGCAACGTGAGTTTCACGTTCCGATCAGCGACGGGAATGACAAGATCCCGCGCACTATTGTGCTGGTCGTAGTTCACCAGCACGACAATTTCGCGAGAGTCCTGCGACGGAACATGGAAGACGTGGACCGGCGCATCCTTGGGATCGATGGTTTCTGTGTTGAGATTGAAGCGAGAGGCTAACTGGCGATAGAAAACGTGTGCGTAGCTTTGGTAGCGAGGATCGCCATGAAGCTCAATCGGATCGCTGCTGAAGATCACTCGACCTCGACCGAGTTTGAATTCCGTAACGATGGGAGTGCCATTTTCCGCGGCCAGTAGTAACTGTGCGCCGGCAAGACGAGTAACAATGCCAGGAGCGGCCATATATTTCGGCCATCCAGAATTTTCGGGAGTAGTTTCTTCCGCTCTATTTTCATACGCGATGTTAGGAAAACGCTCGGAGACAAATTCCACGCCGCAAAGGTTCTTCAACCTGCCAGTGCGCGTGCGTTGACGCGCGGTGTCATAGCTGAGATCTCCGGAAATGTATAACTGTCCCCCTTGTTCCACGAAACTGGAAAGCCGCTGCACTATGGTGTCGCTAGGGCAATAGGGCAGCGGATAGAAGATGGTAGTGACTCCTTCCGGAATCGCATCCATATATTGATCGGAAAGAGTCGCAAAGCGAACCCGCTCATCCATCAGTAGGCGAATACTGTTTAGTTGGCCTTCAATCACCCGATCGCCTTGGCCACCCATGCGGTTTTCGCTTGCGAGTAAGACAAGAACTTCGCTGGCTTCATATCTTGGGCGTAACCGACGGAACAACAACCCGCTGTTGCGATAGAAGGCGAGCACATCGCGACCAACCAGTTCATTCGGATAGTTGATGCCCCACTCAAAGGGAAGGTCGACAGGGTATTTCCAGCACCAGTTTTGTATCTTTGACGCACCCAATGCGAAGGCATAATGCGAGACGGCGAGGAAGTAGGCTTGCTCATACTCTTCAGTTCGAGCTTCAATGTATTCACCAGTAGCGTTCCATGCCGGGTGCGTCTTGACTCCAAACTCGCCAACGTTAATTCCTTTGCCGCGCACGCTTTGATCAAGGAATCGACAAACCTGGGGAAACCGATAGTAATCCTCATCCTTGTCCGCAAAATATCCAAAGTTCGCCAACTCTAATTTCCCAAGCGCTCCCACAAGGTCAATCCCATCTGAAGGAGTCTGATAAAACTCCGCAGTGACTGGGTGGTTCTTGTCGACTTTGCGAATGGAATCGTAGAGTGCGTTCAACCAACGCTCTACAAGCATGGAGCGAAATCGGAAATCGTCAAGCGTGCGCACATCACGCCAGTCATCAGTCCCGCGACGTATCGTCAATCTTCCGATGGGAGCCTCAGGCGGAGATAGTTTCCAGGCATTTCGGAGCGCCTGATCGGTACCATACTTATCCTTTAGAAACTGGTTATAGAGAAGCTGCAGATCTGGAAGGTTCGGATCGTGCAATTCAAGGTCGCCGTTCAGGTAGTACATAATGCCGGCAGCGTCCTTATAACGCGCGGCAAATGCCTCGACGTAAGCCTGCTGGTCGGCTAGGTCTTTGTTGTCGACCGCAGTGTTGCTGAAGATCAGCAAGCCGGGAAAGAATGCTCCGCCTGTGCGTTGCGTGTTCAGCAGCATGGCATCAATCCATCTCCACCATGTCTCGGTGGGGCGCTGCTGCGGGCCGCGAAGCCCCATCAGATTTTCATATACGTCAATACAGGAATCACGGCAACCCCGCACATCTTCGTGCCAGGTTAACGTGTTCTCGCTCTGGTCGAGAAAAGTATGCAGATAATCGTCCGTGCCCTGCAGGAACAAACTTCTGCCCTGAACCTGAAAATAGTTTTCCTGGAAATGGAAGGGCAGTCCTTTGGCGAGAGTTTCCGATTTCCAGATATTGAATCCAGTCTCTATCTGATCAATCTCGATTCCATCGAGAAGCAGCCTCACGGTGACTCGGTATAAATCATCAGAAAACTCAGCGGGTTCCCACGATATTTCGACGGGCTCGGTTTGCCCGGGAACTAATTGCACGTCTCGGCTCTCTTGAAATGCTGCCACGTCACTTTTTGCCGGTAGTACAGTCCAGCGCAATGTGAGAGATGCATCCCTTCTCCCATAGTTACTCACCAGCACGCGCATCGCGACAGCTTCGCCTGGCTTATATGAGGCATAGTTGGTTTCGCAGGCGTGTAAGTAGCATTTTGTTGCCAGGGAGCGAGAGACCGCTTTCAGAATGTCGCTTGCGAGCGCAGATGGCTCTGCGAAAATGTCTTGATTGTCTACTCCGAAAAATGCCCATGTGCTTCGCGCGTAAGCCCCGCGCGTGTTGTGCACTATGGCTCCAGCCGCTCCGCGATTCTTTCCAACGGTGTCGACAGCGCGCAGCAACGGGATCCAGCGAGCGTGGTTCATTCCGAGCACAGCGCTCGCGGCATACCCATCGAACTCGCCAAGCATTTTCTCTTTGGAAGCTAGTACCGACTGCCCGGGCGCAACCTGGATCGCAGTGGCTCGCTTCAAACGGAAATCGGCGTCGAACATTCCAATCTGCGTGGGCGAGACCTCTAAATCATCCTGCGGAAAACCCAGAGCCGTGTTGATGCGGATCTGCGGCGATCGGCTCTCCAATCGAAAACCCGTCGACCAAACGCTGCCTGTGGCGTTCATTAAGCCGACACGCACTCGAAGTTTTACGCAGGTTGGAATCAAATAAAAAAGCCGCTCGACTTTGTGCCACTCCGCGGAGTTGCGCAGTTCCTCAAACGTCACTTTCGCAGCGTAAGCGGGTTCTCCCGAATCGTCTAGTTGTTCAACGCCGATGTAGGCATATCCATTGGGAGCTGGCTGGATGTCCGCGGCGCGAAACCACGCTTCGAAGAAAAACTGCTTGCGATCTCCGGCTGCTGCCAGGTCAAAAGTCCAGTCCGCCGTTTGACCCAATCTGTTCGGAGGAATATGAACATGTGCCGCCGCTTGTGACCCGGACTGCGAGGGCAACTGAACGCTTTCGATAGTTGCAAATTTCTCATCGGAGGCTTTCCACCCGGTTCCCGCAGGAGGGAAGCTGGGTAGAAGATTGGGGCCACTCTCGTGCTTCACCTGATCGTCGAAGAATTCCCACCCGTTCGCGGTGGTCACGAGTGGCGGCTGAAATGCGTAGCCGCCTGTGGTGAAAAGATCACCTCCCTCAGCCAGAAAAGATTCGACGGCCGGCAGGGCAGGTAAGGGAAAGCTTTCTCCATAAGGAAGAACCAGCAAATCGAAACGTTTGCGATTAAATCGCCGCTGGTCCGCTAATTGTTCCGCGGAGAGAAGCTCGACGCGATAAGCTTCGCTCAAGC
>JBARMQ010000645.1:0-5879 GCA_049802535.1 Bryobacteraceae bacterium
GCAATCCACCTTTCTTCGCAAGCCCGATAAGGCCGATGAAACTCAAGTAGTACACGAAGGCTAGAATCACCGTCATCACGAACGCCGACGACTTGCTTCCTTTACGCGACGAAATTCCCAGCGGCACGCCTACCAGAGCCAATAAAATGCACGCCAGCGGCAGTGCGAAGCGTTGATGGAATTCGATCGCCGCCTCAATGTATTCGTCCTTCGATAAACCCGGCAGCCGGTAGACCCGTTTGTACAGTGGTCCGGTATCCATCTCCTGGACTTTTCTGTTGGCTTGCAAATCGGAGGGTTTTTGCGCTTGCAGAGTCTGCAACACTGAATTGCCATAGGTCGTAATGACATGGCCATCTTTGTCTCTCTCGCTTGTGCCCTCGCCCTTCATGTTCAGGATGATCCGGTTGCCTTCGGCATCGGGATAGACCGTCGCCTCCCGTGCCACAATCACACGGGGACTGTCGCCGCGATGATGTCCTTGCTGCTCCAGTTCATTCTGCGGAGTCACGTCCGCAATGAAGACATCGCGCCATCGCGTCGGCTTGACATCCGACTGCACATCGCCGATCCACAGCACTTTGTTGGGGAACTGCTCGTCAAAAAGCCGCGAATCAATGCCGCCAGTTAACTGCGACGGCGCCAACCCCTTGGCGATATTCGACTCCAGATGTAGCGATAGCGGCGTTAGCCACAACGTCGCCAGCGCAGTAGCGGTCATCGCCAAAAAGGCAAACAGCATCACCGGCCGCAGCACTGTCTTGCTCGAAATGCCCGAAGCCCGCATCGCCGTAATCTCGCTATCGGCGGACATTCGGCTCAGCCCGATCAACACTCCCACCAGCACGCCGAGCGGCAAAGCGAAATGCAGTGTTGCGGGCAAAGCATATAGGAATAGCTTGGCCACCACGCTCGCCGGTGCGGTCACACGCACTAAGAGGCTCGAAAGCTTCTCAATCGTCTTCAGAAAGAGAACGAAGACAAAAAGCAACGTTCCCAGGAAAGCACTGACCGTGACTTCGCGAAAAATCGCGCGGCTCAGAATGCGCATGCGGGTACTACTCGGACGCCGCAATCAGCGCGGGCGGTGGCACGTCTGGCGGTTTGCCGCTCTCATCGCGGGCACGATCCGCATCGACCGTATAAAACAGTAACGAGGGACATACTACGGTGGATGTTGTCGCGCCGGCGCCGGAGTCCACGTAATCAAATGTCGTTCCGTTATTCACGTAATTAAATACGTAGGAATGGTCCGAAGCCGCTTCCAGGTCGCGCAGCTCTTTGGCGCTGAATTCTTTGAAACGCATCCCACGCACCAGTTCCTCGTGGCCGTCGGGATACACCCGGTATGCCAGCAGCGGAGGCGTTAGCGTGCGCGTCACTCCCGTCTTTTGCAACTGGCTCAGCATATTTCGCAGCTCGTCCGCCGCGGCGGTAGAGGGAAAGTCCAGCCGCCGCACGATGATGCCGTACTTCAGGTTCGAACTCTTTACGTTCTCCAGCAGCTTAGCCTTCAATTGCCCTTCGGAAATTCCGCCGGTTGCCTGAACAAATAAATTTCCAAAGGTGGCCAGTTCCGCTCCAAACTGTCCAGGTAAGCGGGCGTGACCATTCGATACCTGGCCATCATGCGTCAACTGGCGAGTCGTCAGAAAATCTTTCAGGGTTCCGTTTTGGACCAACGTCACGCGCTTCGCCGTAACACCCTCTTCATCAACGTCATATTGCCCTGCGAGAGCAACGCCATCGGCGTGCGTTTGCGCCGGATCGTCGACGATGGTCAGCCAATCGGGAACGACTTTCGATCCCTGTCTAGTCGTCCAAACGCCATCTAGAATGCGAACCCGGTTGGCATACTCGGGCGGCGTCAATGGCCTCCGATCCATTCTCGTTGCATCCGCTAGCACCTGCGCCATTAACTGCGCGGCGGCTTCTTTTTCATATAACACCGGGCCGCTATACTCTTCCGCCATCGGAGCCTTGGCCAGCGCGGATGTTTCGGCCGCGACGGCATCCACAGCCTTCTTCAAATCCCCCTCGCCTGGGAGTTCCGAAGGATGAAGCGTGGTAAAGAACCGGTCGTTCCAAACTTCCGTGCCATCGGCCGCTCGCGCCCTTGCTCCGATCCGGAGCTCGGTTAGTTCTTCTGGAACGCGTTCAATCGTTCCGTCTGTGTCTGCCAGCCGGAATGTCGAACTGATCGCGCGTATGTGCACGTTCGAGAAGGTGACATCAGGATGAGTGGAAAATTGGCTCGATAGCGATTCAATGAGCCCTTCCCAGTGCTTCTGGTCAAATTTCAAGCTGGGAATCGGCTGCACCACCTGTATCGCACTCGCCGCTGCTAAGTCCGCGGTCTTGTCCGGGTCGCTGATCTCGCGCAATGCAGTGCGCTTTCGCGCAATGTCGACTAAGGCAAGCTTATAAACACGATCCGTATTCAGCCAAAGCTGATCGCGAACGACCAGGTAGTTGTTGTCGAGCGGCAAGATCGCGCTGCCCGGCTCTCTCGAAAAAATGGAATCCGTATTGTCGAATTTGGCGTCGCCCACCCGTACGCGAATGACCACCCGCCGATTGTGATCGCGGTGCGAGGTCAACAGCCCTCCCAGTGTGGCCGAGATGATGACTTCGTCCGGATCGTCAGAGGCGTAAGTAATTTCGTAGGGTTTGTCGAGGTTGTTCAGTTGAAGCGTCTTCTCGCGGACCACTTCATCGGCCATTCCGCGCAGCACCTCATCGCTCTTCAATTCGCCGGGAACGTCCGCGCCAGGAGCCGCGACCACGGCGGCAGCGCTAAAGAGAGCCGCTAATCCCACCACCGCCGCTGAAACGCTTGCGATGTATCTCATTGCCCCACCGGCCGCGGAAGAATCGGCGGCTGTTGTTGGCCATTCTGCTTCTTTTGCACTTCAATCTCAGAAACAAGAATGGCCGGCGAAATTGCTGAAACCGGCACCATGCCGGATTCGGCTCCGCAATATCCATTGAAGATGCCAACATGGTCCGACGTCGCTAGGATCTTTTGGAAACTTGAGAGCGGCGTGCCTACGATGTCGACGCCCCGAATCAGTTCTCGATGTCCATCCGGATAAACGCGATATACCACTAATGGCACCACGGTGAAGGCTTGCAAACCTTGTCGCCGCGTGGTGGTGTAACCGCTCGAGACCTCTTCAAAGTACAGCCCGTACGGCTTGCCCTGGCGCTTGATTTCCGCCAATAATTCATTGTTTAGCTCTTCGTCGGAAACCTGCTTCGACGAATCGACGATCAGGTTAGACTGCCGCGAAACCACCTCGTGTCCAGGTTGACGCCGTCCATGCCCATTCGATTGGGTGAACTGTCCCACAGGCGAGCGCGACATCAGCCATGTCTTTAAGACGCCGTTCTCGACCACCTTCACTGGCCGTGCCTTCACGCCTTCATCGTCGTAATCGTAATAGCCAATCAGGTCCGTACCCTTCATCTCGTGCCGCGTCGGATCGAATGTGACGCTCAAAAAATCGGGCAGCACCTTCTGCCCCAGCATCTTGGTAAATGTTTGTCCATCGGTTTCGTCCTTTTGCCGATGACCTTCCACGCGATGGCCAAAAATCTCATGGAAAAACACTGCCGAGGCGCGTCCGGAAAGAATCGCCGGGCAAACGATTGGCTCAGCCGGCGGCGCTTTCACCAGCGCATCTAACTGGTCGGCGACGTGCTGTACTTTCGCTTCAATCACGCTGTCAGCCGGCAGGTGCGACGGCTCCGCTCCTTCGACCGAATCAAAGGCTTGAACTTCCATTCCATCGGGTGCGAGGGTGGCGCCGCCCACTTCTATCCGGAACAAGTTATTACCGTCTTCGATCGTCGTGTTCTCCGTATTCAAAAACGTTCGAATGACGTGTTCGGCTTGAAAGCTGACCGACCCACTTAGAATTTGCGGGTGCTTGTTGAATACCGCGGACCACGTGCGCAGGCGCTGGTCCCATTCGTTCATATCGACGCTATAACGTTCTGGCAGCTTGGTGTAGGTTTGCGCCGTCTCCCGCGAAAAATCCGCTGCTTGATTCTTCTGCTCCACCAACAGCTGTTCATCTGTCTTCAACTGCAGCAACCGATTCGCCGAAAGCTTATAGGCACGCGCCGTCTCGGCCCAAAGCGCCCGTCGAATTTCGTTCGGATCGTCATTCAGGCTGATCGTCGTGAACTGGGTGAACCGCCCGGTTTCGCCCTTAAACGGATGGTAGTTGTCCAACTGAGGCGTACCCACGCGGATCGTCGTATCGAACCCGCGAACGTGCGTATGATTCTGCGTGATCAAAGCCCCGAGCGACGCCGACGCTGAATACACCTCTTCATCCGTCACCTCATAAGCGAGGTAATAGGGCGCTGGATCTCCTTTTGATTTCAAGGTGGAGAACTCGCGATCAAGCTCCGATTTCAAGATGTCGACCAGCGAACTCTTTGGCGCAGTCGGTCCGGCTTTTACCACGATGACTGCTAAACCTGCACTGACGAACACGGGCGTCAGCAGCCCCAAAATTCTTCTAGGGAACAATTTTCAGTGTACCCGCTCACTTCGCGGCAAGCACTTTATCAACCGCGGCCTGGATCACCTTGATGCTGGTATCGCCGAGGAACGATTGCACCTGATGTCCATTCCGGTCGTAGATGAAAAGCGCCGGCAGGGCGGAGCTGCTCTCGCTCCACTTCTGGTCGATGGTGGCGGCGAACTTGTCGGCGTCATCAACGTTCCGAATGTAGTAAGGCGCCAGCGCGCCCTTCTGCTCAATAAAAGAAATCGCCTCGGGCTTCTTCTCCGGCTCATCGCAAGAAACCGTGGCCAACGTCACGCCGTTTGACCGATAGCCCTGCGCCATTGCAACCAACTTTGGCAATTCCTGCCGGCAAGGCGCGCACCACGTCGCCCAGAAATCGACTAGTAAGACCTGCCCATGATGCGCAGTCACTAATTGGCGGAAGCTTCGCTCATTAATCGGCAGAAAATCCGTCGCGGCGCTCGCGGCTCGTCCCGCGAGAACTGCCGCTCCCGCAGCCAAGCCTGATTGAAAAAAAAGACGCCGGTTCATAAGTGCTCATCTTCATTGTCGCCTAGGATCAGCGGTTCGTGGTTCCGCACCGCAGGGCGGCATCAAACAGGCATAGGTTCTCGGCCTTCCATCGCATCGCGGCGTAAATTCTCCTCCGCCCACTTGGATGGTCATAGAAAAGGAATTCTTCGATCGGCGACGGGTCCAGCTTCCGGTACTCACCCAGCAATAAGTCCACTTCTGCCTCGCCATCTGGTTGGCGGGCAGCGTTTATGCCGAAAATATCGGCCTCATATTCCTGCGTCCGCGTGTATGTGTTCGAGATCGGCGTACTCACAAACCCCAGGATCGAGAGGATCAATATCGCAGCAGGTAGCAATGCAATATCTGCGTTGTCGCGAACGCCCCATTGCCGGGAAAAGCGCAGGTAACACCAATTGATCGCCCAACGCAGAATCGTAAACGATATAAAGATGGTGACGGCCGCAAATAGAATGCTGTTGTAGATGTGGTGCATCACGTAATGACCCATCTCGTGACCCATCGTCGACATCACGCCTTCCGGACTAACGCGATTCAGCAGGTTGTCATTCAACGTAATCCGGTCGCTTCCAAATAATCCGCTCACATTCGCGCTCACCCGATCGCTTTGCCGCGATGCATTCACCGTGTACACGTTATTCACCGGAATGCCATTGGCGTGCGCGAGGCTCAATATCTGCGTCTTCAGAGAGCTGTCCGGCAGCGGCTTGTAAGTATTGAACAACGGCAATAGAAAAATAGGAGCAATCAGCGCTCCCAGAGTCACAAATGCGACGGCCGCCGCCGTTCCCCACAGGTGCC
>JBARMQ010000646.1:0-7932 GCA_049802535.1 Bryobacteraceae bacterium
ATCTATGACCATGCCCCGCTTGACAAAACACGTCAGCGGCTGGGAATCGTCGCCCTACTGGTCTTCGTCCTTTCTTTTTCGCTTGCGCCTGTCCGGTCCCATTGAATGGGCGCCTGCACATGAAAATTTCGGCGGCGATTATTACGTTTAATGAGGAGCGCAATGTTGCCCGCGTCATCGAGAGCCTCCGCTGCTGCGACGAGATTCTTGTCCTGGACAGCGGGTCAAACGACCGCACTGTCGAGATTGCTACAAAGCTGGGAGCGCGCGTGGTGGAAGCATCGTGGCATGGATATGCAGCGCAGAAAAACATCGCATCGGAACTAGCTACGCATGATTGGATCCTGTCACTCGATGCCGACGAGAGTTTGAGCGAAGCTTTGGAGGCCGAGATTTGGCACATCAAGAAGACCGGCCCGCAGTTTGACGGCTATACGATGCCCCGGCTGGCGCAATACCTTGGGCGATGGATTCTCCACAGCGGGTGGTATCCCGACCGAAAAGTGCGATTGTTCGATCGCCGCAAAGCTAAATGGGTCGGGGAATTCGTCCATGAATCAGTGACCGTGACGGGACCTGTGGGCCATCTCAAGTCGAATCTTCTCCATTTCACATGCGATTCCCTTTCGCAGCATCTACGGAGCATGGATACATACACCACTCTTGCGGCGCAGGAATTCGTTTCGCGGCGGAAGGTGATAACGATGCGCCAATTGCTGGTTGATCCGCCGTGGACGTTTTTCCGGACGTACTTTCTCCAGCTCGGATTCTTGGATGGCGTCGAAGGCCTCACGATCGCCTACATGGCCGCGCTCTACAATTTCCTCAAATATTCCAAAGCGCGTCATATGAGTCCCGGCCGTCAAGAGTGATGCGTGCACGTTTTGCATATTGATACGGGTCTGGAGATGCGCGGCGGCCAACGTCAAGTTCTGCTACTTTTGGAGGCTCTACGGCAGGCAGGCCATCAGTGCACACTGCTTGCGGCGAAGGCGGGTCAATTGTTCCCGGCAGCGCTAGAGGCCCATTTTGCAGTGCACCCAGCCGAGGCTAGCCAGATCTGGCGGCTAACGCCTCGCGCCGATTTGGTGCACGCCCACGACGCGCGTGCGCACACACTGGCGGCCATTTCGTCGCGCCGGAAATTTGTGGTTTCGCGTCGAGTCGCGTTTCCAGTTCGCCGCTCAGTCGCCTCCATCTGGAAATATCAGCGGGCCAGCCGTTTTCTTGCTGTCTCGCGGTTTGTGGCGCAGGAGTTGGAAACCGTCGGCCTCCGGCACGAGAAGATCGACGTGGTATACGACGCCGTTTCCGACAATGTTCCCGAGGCCCAGTTCTCTTTAACGGGCGCAGTGGTGGCCTTGGCTTCTCGCGATCGTGAGAAGGGCCGCGATCTGGTGGAACGCGCCGCGCTGACTGGGGGTTTTCCGGTGGTTTTCTCCACCGATCTTGAGTCGGACTTGCTTCATGCCGCCGCCTTCCTTTACATCACCCGTTCCGAAGGTCTCGGATCCGCCGCCCTCCTGGCGATGGCCATGGGCATACCCGTCGTCGCAAGCCGCCAAGGCGGCCTAACTGAGGTCTTCGAAGATGAAAGGTCCGGACTTTTCGTCCAGAACGAACCAGGGCAAATTGCGCGGACGGTCCAACGTATTCGCGAGGATCCAGCACTTGCCGGCAAACTCATTGAAGGGGCAAAAAAACGCATTGCGGAAAGCTTTACCGTGCGCCACCTGCTGGAAGGGACTTTGCGTTCATACCGCCGATCGCTAGCGCCAGATAATGACGCCTGAAATTGCAATTTCGTGCGTTCTTGGCGGCGCCTTCGGGCTTCTCTTTGGAAGCTTTTTCAATGTTTGTATTTATCGCATTCCGCGGGATTTGTCGGTCGTTTTGCCGCGATCTTTCTGTCCAGAGTGCGGGCACTCGATCGCCGCGTATGACAACATTCCACTCCTCAGTTACGCTCTTCTGGGAGGACGTTGCCGCGCGTGCCGCCAAGCGATCGGATGGCGCTATCCCACCGTCGAATTCACCACTGCAGTCTTGTTCGCGCTGGTGGTGTGGCGTTACGGTTGGACGCTAGCAGCTCTGAAATGGGCGCTTTTCGAGTCGCTCATGGTCGCCCTGTTTTGGATCGATCTGGAGGAGCGGCTGTTGCCAGACGAATTGACGCTGGGCGGTTCGCTAGCAGGATTAGCGCTGGCTATTTGGGTTCCCGTTCCCGGCATTTTGACTTATATTTCCTCGCCCGGCGGTAATCGGGCTTTGCTTTCAATTATGGATGCAGCGTTGGCTGGGGTAATTTTCAGCGGAGCCCTTTGGATACTACGCATCCTGTATTACAAAGTCAGACATCGGGAGGGCGTAGGCCTCGGCGACGTCAAACTCCTGCTTCTGTTAGGCATCTTCCTCGGTGTCCAAGACGAATTGACTGGATTGTTAATCGGCTCCGTCGGCGGATCCGTGATTAGCGTCCTCTTCTTAATCGCGGCCCGAAAGAATGCATCAACGTATGAGTTGCCCTACGGGACATTTCTTTGCGCAGGCGCGGCACTGGTCCCGCTCCTGGTTCCTAGCTAAAATCCGATCGGCTGCAACGATTCGACTTGGTGTATTATAGAGCTTTGTCATATGAAGGACCTGCTCAACACGCTTTCGCCTGACGGAGGCGAATGGCGTTTGGCCATGAAACTCGATCCTCAGCGGCTTCCTGGGCACATCGCCATCATTATGGATGGCAATGGCAGGTGGGCGCGCCAGCGCAACTACCCTCGCTTAATGGGTCACAAAGCTGGAGTTAACCCGGTTCGCACGGTCGCTGAAACGTGTGCGCAACTGGGATTGGAAGCGCTGACTTTATATGCATTTTCGGTGGAGAATTGGAAGCGGCCGGCGCTTGAGATTGAAGGCTTGTGGCGGCTGCTCCGGCTATATTTGCGGCGTGAGTTGAACGAACTGATGCGCAACGACATCCGGTTGGTTGCCATCGGCCGTCTGGATCTGCTCTCCCGCGAAGTCTTCGACGATTTGCACACTGTGATGGAGAAGACGGCCAAGAATGGCGGGTTGCGGCTAAATTTAGCCCTGAATTACGGCGGCCGCACTGAACTGGTCGACGCGATGAACGGGATGCTTCGCCGTGCCAGGATGGCCGGCACGTTAAACTCCTTGGAAGTGAATGAAGAATCCATCGCTGCGCATTTGTACACCGCGGGTCTTCGCGATCCGGATTTGCTGATCCGAACCTCCGGCGAAATGCGGATTAGCAACTTTCTGCTCTGGCAAATTGCCTATGCCGAGATCTATGTCACCGACACCTTGTGGCCCGACTTTAGCCGCATGGAATTGCTCGAAGCAATCTATGCGTATCAGAACCGGGATCGGCGCTATGGCGGCTTGACGCGTCATCCGGAGCGCTTTTCTCCCCAGGTCCGAGTCGCTAACTAATGCGGGTACGAAGCGCGAGGCCATGAAACGCGTCCTTACGGGGATAGCGCTTGTTGCCGTAGCATCTTATCTCCTACTATTCGCTCCACAGTGGCTTTTTATCGCTGCCGCTGCCTTAATGGGCACGCTCTGCTACTGGGAATACACAGGCTTAGTAGCGGGTCACGGAATTCTTCGCCCTGGATTTCTCGGGTTCTTAGGCGGCTTACTCATTTTATTTTTCCCACAATATACCTTGATTGGCTTCAGCCTAATATCCATATTAGGGTTAGTAACATCCCTTCGATTCGTTGAGTTGCGCGGAGTTTTACCTCAGGTGGCTTGTTCTCTCTTCGGAGCTTTCTATGCTTTCGCGCCGTGGCGCTTCGCTGTCGATCTGCGGCTTGAAAGCGTCCACTGGCTGTTTTTTGCCACTGCACTCAATTGGGCCGGCGACAGCACCGCTTACTATATTGGCCGTGCTTTTGGCAAACATAAATTGGCGCCGATTGTGAGCCCAAAGAAGACCTGGGAGGGAGCAGCGGGCTCGATAGCCGGGTCTCTCCTTTTTGGCCTCCTGTATATGGGCCATTTTATGCCTAAGGTACCGCTGTGGGAGATAGCGGTCCTCGCGGTGATTGGCAATGCCGCTGGTCAACTGGGAGACCTGGCGGAATCGGCTATGAAGCGTGGGGCTGGAGTCAAGGATAGCGGTAATCTGTTACCCGGCCACGGCGGAATCCTCGACCGGGTGGATAGCAGTCTATTTGCGCTCCCTACGATCTACTGTCTTCACCAAATACTGAGTCATTCAGGCCTGTAACCATCTAAGGACCAACTTGGCCGATGTGTGTTGGAGTGCAGTTCTAAGTGTTAGTGAATCGTCCTTGTCTTACGATTCATATAGTCCATTAGTAAGTAATTGCCGAGAGTGTAAGGGGTAGTAAAGTACGCCTTGCCGCGGCACATTTCCGTAACCTTCTGGATGAACTGCACCAACCCGTAGTCGCTAGCAAGCATAAAGGTATTGATCAGAATGCCTTGTTTTTTGCAGCGAGCCACTTCTTCCAAAGTTTGGCTGATGACCAGAGGATCAAGCCCGAATGCATTTTTGTAAATGCGTCCATCTTCGAGCGTAAGAGCCGACGGCTTCCCATCGGTGATCATTACGATCTGCTTCATATCCTTCTTTTCCTGCGCCAACAGCCGCTGGGCGAGAATAAGACCATCTCTTGTGTTGGTGTAGTAGGGACCGACCTGCACGCGCGCCAACTCACTAATTCTGAGTTCTTCGGCTGAGTCGTGAAAGAGCACGCAACGCAGGGAGTCGCCTGGATACTGAGTTCGGATCAGATGCGCCAACGCCAGCGCCACCTTCTTAGCTGGGGTAAAGCGATCTTCGCCATAGAGAATCATGCTATGGCTGCAGTCGAGCATCAGGACGGTCGCGCAAGAACTTTGATACTCGGACTGATGGACGTGTAAGTCGGAATATTCAAGCTGAAGCGGCAGTTTCACGCCTTCTCGCTGCATAGCGGAAAATAGCGTTGCGCCAATATCTAGATTTAATGTGTCGCCGAACTCGTATATTTTGGCGCCGCCGCTTGCATCGACCCCGGTCGCCAAGTCGCGTGTGTCGTGTGCTCCGAAACTCGATTTCCCTAGAGAACCCAATAAGTCCTTTAATGTCTTGAATCCTAGAAAGTCAATCGCCTTGTCGGTCACCTCGAAATGCATCTCCGATTCGGGACCATCCTGCGAACCGGGGGCGGACGGATTGTCTGAGGGGGGCGCGTCGACATTCAGAAAGCCGCCCTGCTCCAGTTTGTCGATCAATCTTTCCAGCAATTTTTCACGCTGCTCGCCCGACATCTCCTGCAGCCGCTGGCGGATCTGCTCAGCGTGTTCCGGATCGAAGAGTTCGCCACTTTCTAGCGCCCGTTCGATGGCCTGCTTCAGCTCTTCTAGCGTGTGCCGATTCATTTCGGAGAACTGCATGTACGGATCCTGGAATCCGCTCTGCAGAAAGTAATCCGAAAGAGCTTTCAGCAGATCGTCTACCTCGATGCCCAGGTCTTCTTCGGAGAATCGCGAATAGGAAATCCACTTCATCTGAGAGCCTAATTCAAATTCCGCCGGCCGCCGCTTGAACCGCCACGGCGTTGATCCATTCCGCCACGGCGCGGCTCTTCCCGTTCTTCACGGTTGTTTCGTTCACCGGCCGCAAATTCCAATTCTTCATTGCGGCTGATGCGCTTGTGAGCATAAAGGCCTTCGAGAATAAATTCGGCCGCCGACGCCCGCATGGCATTCGACTCGCTGACGCCCAATCCTAACTTGCCCGTAAATTCGAATAAGTCTTGAATCTTGCCGAGCTGTCCGATAAGTTCCTCTGCGCTCAAGTTTTCATCCAAGCGCAACGTTCCGCCAAGTTCGAACCATTGGACAATTTGGCGAAGGTTGACGCCATCCAAATATGAATTAAACACGCGGCCGACTGCATTGCGGATCAACTCGCGTGCAACCGCGTCGCCACCCTTCAACTCGCCCTCGTACTCCAGTTCCAGCTTTCCTGTAATCGAAGGCAACGCTGCGTAGAGGTCGAGAATCCGCGGTACCGTTTCATTCTCCTTCGCCCGTATCGCACGCCGCTCCGCATTCGAGATTGCATTTTCCAGCACTGTTATCGGCAAGCGTTGCGAGACTCCGGATCGTTTGTCGATGCGTTTATCTTCACGAGCTAAGAATGCGATCTGCTCAACAACCTCGTGGATATAAGGAGGCACCTCCGTGGCGACGGGAGATTTGCGCCGGGTCCAGGCTTCTTGCCGGGTGATCGAAATGCCCTGTTCTACGGTCAACGGATAATGGGTGCGGATCTCGCTGCCAATTCGATCCTTCAGAGGGGTGATGATTTTGCCGCGAGCCGTATAATCTTCCGGATTCGCCGTGAACACCAGCATCACGTCCAGGGGTAGCCGAACCGGATAGCCCTTTATCTGAACGTCGCCTTCCTGCATGATGTTAAACAAGCCAACTTGAACTTTGCCCGCAAGGTCCGGCAGCTCGTTGATAGCGAAAAGACCGCGATTCGCTCTGGGAATCAACCCATAGTGAATCGTAAGTTCGTCCGAAATATCTTGCCCGCTACGGGCGGCTTTGATCGGATCGATGTCGCCAATCATATCGGCAATTGTCACGTCGGGAGTCGCCAATTTCTCGATGTAACGATCCTCGGACTTGAGCCACGCAATTGGCGTATTTTCGCCCATTTCGCTAACCTTCTGGCGGCACTGCTTGCAAATTGGGTGTAGCGGATGATCCCGAATTTCACAGCCGGCGATGTATGGCATCCAGGGGTCTAGCAATCGGGTCAACATGCGCGCCAGGCGTGTTTTTGCTTGGCCCCGAAGTCCTAAGAGGATGAAATTATGCCGTGAAAGTACAGCGTTAACTACTTGCGGAACGACCGTGTCTTCGTATCCCATCACTCCTGGAAAGAGGTTTTCGCCACGATCCAGTTTGCACATCAGATTGGATCGTAGCTCTTCTTTCAGGGTACGGCCGGAGTTGATCGATTCTTCAAAGCGGCTGGAGCGCAGTGCTCCCAGCGTCCGAGGCAAGTCGGGGTGAGACATCGCTTGGGTTGCGTTTCCCTTCAGCACTCAGTCTAACAGTGTAATTTGATGACTCGCTTTCGCCGTATCTCCTCTGCATGGAGGTCGTGCGATGCACGCTCAGCAGCTATTTGACGCCGCTCGCGGAAAACGCATCCTTTGGGGGTCGACGGATATCCTAAACTATAGAAGAAGCGAATCTTTATGCGACAGCCATCCACAATGCGGCGGAGTTCAACCGAATGAGTGTTCCCGTTTCACAAATGTGGACGGTAGCGACGTATGTCCTCAAACAGAAGATAGCCGGTCGCAGGCGCTATCCGTTTGTGATGATGTTGGAGCCACTGTTTCGCTGTA
Source organism: Bryobacteraceae bacterium (assembly GCA_049802535.1). Classification (GTDB taxonomy): domain Bacteria; phylum Acidobacteriota; class Terriglobia; order Bryobacterales; family Bryobacteraceae; genus Bog-105. Next base: position 7,404 of record JBARMQ010000646.1, read on the forward strand.
ATCTTGCCTGCGCCGGTTGCGGGAAGATTCAGTATCCGGCTCATATTCTGAAGCGAGACCTGACGGTTGAGGAATGTATGCGCGCGGTGGACGAGTGCGGCGCACCGATGGTGTCTATCCCTGGCGGCGAACCGCTCATGCATCCTCAAATCGGCGAAATCGTTAAGGGTTTGGTCGCGCGGCGAAAATACGTCTATCTCTGCACCAATGCCTTATTGCTGAAAGAGAAACTGCACCTATTCACTCCGAGCAAGTATTTATCGTTCAGCATTCACGTCGACGGCGAACGGGAACATCACGATTTCTCCGTCTGCCGCGAAGGCGGTTTCGATCTTGCGATCGAGGGGTTGAGGGAAGCTATACAACGCGGTTTTCGCGTGACCACAAACACGACTTTGTTTGATGGCGCCGACCCAAATAGCGTCCGCGCGTTTTTTGATCAGATGATGGAACTCGGAGTTGAGGGGATGATGTTATCGCCGGGCTACGCTTACGAAAAAGCCCCAGATCAACAGCATTTCCTTGGCAA
>JBARMQ010000647.1:0-6862 GCA_049802535.1 Bryobacteraceae bacterium
GCAATCCACAATGCGTTGCCGGGTGTTTCACGCAATGCCCGGATGTTGTTGCTTTTTAGCTCTGGAGTATTGCGAGTGTTGAATACCTGGAATCGAACGCCATCGAATCGCGCCAGACCACCTTCGGTACCGACCCAAATGTAGCCTTCGTGCGACTGCAGAATGGCCTGGACGGTGTTCTGAGGCAGTCCATTTTCGGATTGCCAGGTTTGGCGTGCAAATTCTTCAGGCCGCGGGATCGCATCGGGCGGCGTAGCGTTCGCTGCCCACAATCCGGCCGCGTAAATGAAGGCAATCAGAAGCGAGCGCGACGCGATCACTTCGCTAGTTCGAAGGCGAACAGCGTGTCCCCGGCTCCTGCCACGACATATTGGCGGCCGTCCAGCAAGTAAGTCTCCGGGCCATTACTCAAGGACTTCCCCATGTGGAAGTGCCATAAGATGTTGCCGTCGGCCGGGGCAAATGCGATCAGGTTGCCCGCGTAGTCGCCTGTAAACAGCAAATGGCCGGCGGTTGTCAAAACACCTGGAGAACCGGAACCGCCGCTCGCGGTCGTGTAGGCGTGCCGCCATTCGATGTCTCCCGTGTGGTAATCGAGCGCTTCCAGTACATGTTGTGTCCACAAATTGCGCCCGGATCCGCCATAGCCTTGCGGATTCTTATCTGTGTCCGTCAGATAAGCCAAGCTGTAGCCATCGGTCGCGTTGACATAGAAGAGCTTGGTGTCTGGATCGAAGCTAGGAGGCATCCAATTTGTGCCGCCACCCACCGGAATCGAAAGCAACACGCCATCGACCGATGGTTCTTCGTTGACGTTGGGAATCGGCTCGCCCTTGGCGTTCACGCCCTTGGACCAATTGAGCGGAACAAACGGCTTAGAAACGATGTTCTTGCCATTGGTGCGGTCAAGCACAAAGAAGTATCCATTGCGCGCCGCCTGAGCCAGCAGCTTGCGGGGGTGTCCATCGACCGCTGCATCAAAAAGCACCGGCGTCTCCACGTTGTCCCAGTCGTGGGTGTCGTGCGGCGACGATTGGAAATACCATGCCAATTTGCCGGTTTCGAGTTTCAAAGCGACGATCGAACAGGTCCAAAGATTGTCGCCTTTACGCCCTTGTCCCGCATAAACGGGATTGGGATTGCCGGTGCCCCAATACAAAAGATCCAAGTCGGGATCGTACGTGCCGGGCAGCCAGGTCATACCGCCGCCATGCGCCATCGAACTGGCGTTGGGCCATGTCTCCGAACCAGGTTGCCCCGGCTTGGGTTCGCTATCCCAGTGCCATTGCACGTCACCTGTTTCCGGATCGCGCGCTTCGAGAAATCCAGGCACATCCATGGCATCGCCGCCGATGCCGACAATGACATGATTCCCGATCACGACGGTGGAAGTGGTAGTGAAGTACTGCAATTTCTCATCAGCCACTTTCTTGCGCCAGCGTTCCTTACCGGTTCGCGCGTCAAGCGAGATAAACCAATCGTCCGGTGTCATGAAATAGAGCCAGTTTTCATAAGCCCCGACGCCCCGCTGGCCGGTGAGATGGCCGCCTTTATCCTGCCAGTCGAAGTGCCACAATTCCCGGCCGGTATGCGCATCCACAGCGTACACGTGATCGGGAATAGTGAAATAAAGGATGCCATTTAGCATCAAAGGCGTGGATTTAATGTCGGGAGAACCGACTCCGCGTTGCATTCCGACGTCGCTGATGTGATACATCCACGCGACCGAGAGCGCCTTTACGTTGGTCGAATTAACGTTTGCCAGCGGGCTGAACCGGCGTCCGGAATAGTCGCCATTATAGGTGGGCCATGCTATGCGCGCGGGCTTTTCCGGGTTCGGGATATTATCGGACGCCATGCTATGCGCAAGGGCCGCGCCCGCAATCACTGCGCAGACGAGAGACGATTTAGTCACGATGTTCATTTAAGCGTCGCCAGGTAAGCCGTCATATTATGCATGTCGGCATTTGTATATTGCTTCAGCAACTCCAGGTGGCGGGCCAATTTATCTTCCACCTCAACTTTTGTGCCGTTGCCAAGCACGAAAGAGTGGGGGACGCCCGAATCATCGCGGAAAGTAACTTGAAAATCATCAAGACTCATCACCGTGCCCTTCATCGTCTTCCCATCCGGCAACGTCACCACAACAACCGCGGGCGTGCGCTCGCCGGTCGAACCCGGATAGAGAAATGCTTGCTGCAATTCGGCCGGCTGCAATCGGGATGCGATGTGCGCGAGGTCGCCCGTCGCAGAATGGCAAGTATTGCAGTGGCTATTGAAATACGCTTCGCCCGCCGCCGGATTGCCCGTGAGAATGTTCAGGACCTTATAGGTGCCACGATTGGCCGCTGAGTAGACCTCTTCATGAATAAATTCGGAAATATCGTAAATTTGCGTCTCGGTGAGAGAAGGAAAGGCTGGCATTCCGCGGTCAGGCCGCCCCGCATGCACGACCTTGCCAATCGATTCACCTTTTTCGTCGTGGAGTACGAGAGTCGATTGCAACAGATTAGGGCCTTCCGCGCCGCGGGCCGCAGGACCATGGCAAAACCCGCAGTTCCGTTCGAATAAGGGCTCACCCAGCTTTGCGGCCGCGCTATCAGGCGCCGGTCCCAGTCCTAGAAATTGGCCGAGTCGTTCCGCGCCCCGGTTTTGCCGGGCCGGAACTTGGGGAGCCGGCGGCTGTTGTGCAGAAATACCCAGCGTGACGCAAAAAAAGATGATAGAAAAACGCATAGGTCAGAGTGGAAGGTTTGGCGCGTACGCCAAACACTGCTTCACATTATCTTCCTCAACATCTTCCTCGACCCCCAACTGCTCTTGGCGCCGTCACACCTACAGCGGCAGCCCGCGGCAGATCACGCCTGGTCATGCATGCTGCGCTTTCCATTGAGCCATGGTCTTACCGACCGGCCCAGGGCCAAAGTCCAGGCGCACGTCGGCGATCCGCGCGCCGACCACTTCGATGCGCCGCAAATCGGTAGTTCCGATGCCGACCTTCTCGGCCAAGAGCAAGGCGCTGTTGCCGCGCACAAACGGTGCTGTGCCGCGGTCGCTGTGCGGATCGTAACTCATCACGGCCATACCGACAGCATCGACGCAGACGGGATTGCGGCCCACCAGAATCACGCCCGGCGTCATGCGTTCGATTCCGCCCGGAAGCCACGGCCCCTCGCCGCCGCGCACGGTTTCAATGCCGTCCACGATGGCCAAATTCACTGGGCGAATGCCAATTTGATCGACCGCGATGCGCGGCACGCGATATCCGGGATCGCGAGGCGAATCGGGATGCAACTCAGCGTCCACTCCCGCCGGGGGCTCAATTTTGCCCGCATGACAAACGGGTCCACGTTCCTGGGTTGGCTGCTCGTTCCCGTTCACACCACAATCACCGCCGTACAGCGAGCAAGGCGTGTCACCGAAATTGTTCTTGATGGACATCGTGACGCCGGCAATCCAATGATTCTTCATTTTCGAAAGCGAAACGTAGGTGTCGCAATCGACGAATGCCTGGTTGATGTGGTAGGCCGGGAACATATAGCCGCCCCATGGCACTTTCAAGCGTACGTATTGTTTATAACCGCCAAGGTTCTGGACGTTGTGCCATTCGACTTGCGTGCCCAGATTGTTGATAGCGGCGACATCGATGCCGTAGCGCGCCCAAAGGGCCGGATCTTCGGTAGCCGGAAAGAAACTTTCGATAATGCTAACGCGTTTTGCGCCGGCCTTTGCTAAGAGGTGTACGGTGGTTGCTACTGTGCTGGGGTTGGTGCGATACGGCAAATCCGGGGTCAAGGGCCAATTCTTTGGATTGCCTGTGAGATTCAATTTGAGTGCGACGGTTTTGCCACGCACTAGATCGCCAATGCCGCCGATCTGATCGAAGGCCGCCGACATTTTACCGGGCACATCGTCGCTGTAGTTGCGGCAGCGCGCAATTGCCACTCTGCTGGCCGGTGCATCGGCCTTTAGAACCTTGGTCAATCCGAGGGTAGCCACACCGGCGCCTGCCGCTGTCAGCAGATCCCGGCGGGAATGGTGAGAAGTGGGAAATTGTCGCTGCATGCCGTTATGGTATCTCTCTCAGACAGTAAAAGGTATCCAAACAAATGCAAAAACATCTGATAAAGCGGCGATCCTTCGTGTTTTCCATGGCTGCGCTTGGCGTAGCGGCGCAGGCCGCAATGCCGAAGATGAAAATCACACGTGTCCGTGTGTATTCACCTCCCAACGCTTCCCCCCTATTTAATCAGAGCGATCTAGTGGTTTTCATCGAGACCGATGCCGGAATTACAGGCATTGGCGAAGGCGGCGCAAAAGACACGCTGGAACAATGCGCGGGCCGTCTGATTGGCCGCGACCCTCAGTTTATTGAGCATTTGTGGCAGGACATGTCGCGCGCTTTCTTCTATCCCGCGGGCCGCGAAAAAGAAGATGCCATCGGCGCGCTGGACCTCGCGTTGTGGGACATCAAGGGGAAAGTGCTGAAGCTCCCCGTTCACGAAGTGCTGGGCGGTATGGTCCGCAATTACTGCGAGTGCTACAACACGGGTGGGCGCATTCCCGGGGTGGAACCAGGTATGGGTCTGCGTGAACGCGCGCAGCTAACCATTGCGGCCGGCTACCGGGCCTTCCGCATGGGCGCGGCGGACAAGCCGATTAACACGACGTACAACACCCATGAGCGGCTGAACCAGCTGTATCGCGATTGCCAGGAGGTTCGCGAGGGTGTCGGCAAGGATGGCGATTGGGCGGTCGATTTTCACCAGAGGTTCGATTTATCGGACGCCATTCGCGGCTGCAACCTGATTGAGAGCCTCGCCCCCTTCTTTGTCGAAGACGCGGTGCGCGCCGAGGCATTTGACCAGGATTTACCAATTCTGCGGCAAAAGGTGAACGTCCCTTTGGCCGCTGGTGAAGAATGGGGCAATCGCTGGGACTTCAACAAGCTGGTCGAAGCTCACTCCATTGATTACGTCCGCGCCACCCTGCCGAACGTGGGCGGCATCACCGAGATGATGAAGATTGCGGCGTTATGTGAAACGCACTTCGTCGGCATGGTGCCGCACTTCACCGGCCCGATCGCCACCGCGGCATTGGTCAATAGTTTGGGAACGTTTTCTGGCCCGCTGCTAATGGAATATAACTTCCAAGGCCATACATTCCCGTACCTGCCGCAGTGTCTGGACTTCAAGGACGGAAAGTTGTACCCGAACGAGCGGCCAGGTCTCGGCGTCGAGGTGGATACCAAGCCGCTTAAGCTAGTCGCTGAGATTACCGAACCGGTGACCGCGCGAGCCCAGACTTACTTCCGCCCCGACGGATCTATCACGAACTGGTAGCATTGCTTGCATTAGATCTGCGCCGGCGAGTAGTAATTAGCTCGCCCTTGGAACGAATTAGCTTTCTTCGCAGCGCGGCCAGTTCATCGCTTTATTGCGATCGACTAAGTCAATTACCGCTCAATTAATAATTACGCGCAGGCGTTGTTACTAGCCTCCTAGTTTTCGGTACCGGGACTATCAACAGTCGCTGATCCATTACTGGCTACTCGCCGTACTTGCGAGTGGACCGATATCAGAAAGACCTCGATTTTCTCGGGGAGGATCACTAATGACACTAAAGAGTAACTTAACGTTAGCAATTGCCGCCTGTGCCGCATTGCTAGCGCCCACTTATGCTCGGGCAAGTGCTTGCGGCGCGACCGTAACCCTGCCGTCGACATGTACCGGTGTACTCGACTCAGAGTCGGGCACTCCTGGCTCAATTGCCGTTGAGGAGTTTACCTTAGCCTCGACTTCTGACGTCACGTTGTTCACGACGTCTTATGGCGGCGGGACCAATCTGGATGGCTCGACGACCTCCGCCGGAGGATTTCAACCGAACCTCGCCATATTCGATACCACTGGCTTAGCCGTTGCATTCCAGACTGGAATGGCATCTCCCATCGGAAACACTGATCCGGCCACCGGACTGAACTTAGACGCCTATGTTACCGACATGGCGGCTGGAACTTACTACGCGATTCTTTCGGACATTAACAATCAACTATCCGCATCGTTCAGTGGCTTCGGCAACACCGCCCCTAGCGATTTTTATACCTTGTTCAGCGGTCCTGGTGGAACTTCGTTCACAGACGTCCAGGGGAACACTCGCGATGGAAACTACGCGCTAAATCTCGAGGCTACTTCATTGACGTCTGCTGCACCGGAGCCGGCAACCTTGTGGCTGGTGATACCTGCCGTTCTCGGCGTAGCCCTCTTACGGCGTCGCCGTTCGCTAATTATTTAACCCTGAGTAACTTACTTTATTAAAGAGCCATAAATGAAAAATAACGACATCATTTCAGACGTACTTGAACAGTCTCCAAACCGCCGAAGCCTCTTGAAAAAGATCGGCATCGCGAGTGCAGCCGCAGGAGCGGTATTCGCCACCGGCGGGAACAAGCTGATGGCGGATCCGTCTTCACCGACCGTCGTCGACGTCCTGCAGTTTGCGCTCAACCTGGAATATCTCGAGGCTGAGTTCTACACGGTCGCAACGATGGGCAAAACCATCGATGAGGTTGGGATCGGAATCAGTGGATCCGGAGGCACCGGCCCGACATACGGTGGCAACCAAGTCAATTTCGCCAACAACAGCGTTTACACCGGAACTATCGCGAACCAGATCGGCAACGATGAGCGCAATCACGTTACTCTGCTGCGCACCGCTTTATCGAACGCAGGCGTCGAGCCAATTGCTAAGCCCGAAATCAATTTGGGCGCTCTCGGCATTGGTTTCGCCAACGAAGCTCAGTTTTTGACCTTAGCGCGAGTATTTGAGGACATCGGCGTTTCCGCCTACGGCGGTGCGGCGCAAC
>JBARMQ010000648.1:0-18354 GCA_049802535.1 Bryobacteraceae bacterium
GCTCCCGCTCTTCGATCTTTTGAGGAACACGCGCAAAACGGGCACGGGATCGAGCGTGCCACCCGAAGGAACAGCGAGTTCCTGCCCTGAATGGTGGCACGCAGCCATGCCCTTTGCGCTCAACATAATATTTTAAAGAAACAATCTGCTAAAGTTTCTTCGCCATGAAAATTTCCACCGCCTGCGCGCCGCTGTTCGTGTTGATTGTTTTTACCGCGCCGCGACAGGCAACTGCGCAGCCGCCCGTCGTACCGGACTGGGCCCAACCGGGCTCTGCCACTCATAAACAAGTTGCGCCGCCTGCCGGCTTCCATCGTCCCAGCAGGAATTTCGATACACCAATTGGCATTTTTGAAGGCCAATCGGACATCGGCGCCGCAGTTGTGCCTGGCAGCGCCAGTTACGACTCCGCAACTCAGCAGTACACCATTCGTTCCGCCGGCTACAACATCTGGTACTCGCGCGACGAGTTCCGTTTCTTATGGAAAAAGATGTCCGGCGATGTGTCGCTCGCCGCCGATGTCACCTTCCCTGATGCAAACGGGTACACCGACCGCAAAGCCGTTCTCGTCATTCGCCAAAATCTCGAAGACGACTCCAAGGAGATCATGGCCGGCGAGCACGGCACCGGCATGATCCACCTCGCCTATCGTCCCGAACAAGACGCAAACATGAAGGACATGCAGTTCCGCTTCGGCGGCACGCTCGCCAAGGTGATAGCCAAGCGCGTCGGCATCGAAAAGCACGGCGATGCCATCGCGCTCTTCATTAGCCTCGAAGGCGAACCCATGCACCAATTTGGTCCGCCGGTCACCATGTCATTCGCCGAACCTTTTTATGTGGGTATTGGCTTCTGCTCGCACCTTCCAGACAAATCGGATAGCGCCGTCCTCTCGGATGTCACTCTTAAAAACTCGGCCGGCCAGCTCCATTAGCAGTTACAAATCTCAATGCCATGCCACTGGATGCAGACATCGTTTTGACAGGAAAGTACATCCGTCTCGAGCCGCTCGACCTTCGTCACACCGGCGATCTAGTAAGCGCGTCGGCGGCAGACCCTTCTCTCTATCAGTGGAGCGCTGTTCCCCGCGGAGAAACCGCCGTGGTCAGTTACATTGAGACCGCTCTCGCTTGGAAACACGCTGGCACGGCCGTGCCCTTCGCTATCGTTCATCTCGAAAGTAATACTGCCGTTGGGTCCACGCGTTTCTGGAATATTGAGCGTTGGCTGTGGCCGCCCGGGCATGAACGTCATGCCCGCGTCCATCCGGATGCGTGCGAGATCGGTCACACCTGGCTCACCAGGTCCGCCATCCGAACCCCTGTCAACACAGAAGCCAAGCTGCTTATGCTGTCTCACGCCTTCGACCACTGGGGAATGTTGCGCGTCTGCTTCCATACGGATGCCCGGAACCAACGTTCGCAAGCAGCACTAAAGCGCATCGGCGCCCAGTATGAGGGCCTTCTCCGGTCACACCGCATGGCCGCCGACTTCACGCCCCGCGATTCGATGCGCTTCTCCATCCTCAGTAGCGAATGGCCTTCTGTTAAACAGCACCTAACACAACGATGCTGAAGGAAATTTTGCGCGATTTATTGCCACGGGCTTGAAATCTGCGGTATGAGTAACCTTGTACACTCGCATCGATGACCATTGCGAAGGACATTCTGCAGGCCGACATCGCCTATTCCGCCTGGGCCAATCGCCGCGTGCTCGAAGCCTGCGCCGCCCTTACGGCTGCCGAGCTTACGCACGACCTCGGCCAATCCCATCGAAGCGTGCTCCTCACCTTGAATCACATGTATGAAGGTGAGCAATTCTGGTCCCATTGTCTGCTCACAAATCGTATGCCGCCGATGGACGAAATCCGCGATTCGGGCGTTCCCGCGCAGCCTCGCTTAGAAGAGCTGGAGCGCGCCTGGCCTCAGGTCTGGACCAATCTCGATGCGTGGCTGACGGCTTTGCCCGAAGAAGATCTCGCCCAAACCCTCACCTGCCGACTTAGGGGAGGACATGACTTTCACTTCGCTCGCTGGCAACTGCTTCGGCACGTCGTCAATCACTCGACACTTCATCGCGGCCAAATCGTCGGCATGCTGCGAATGCTCGACAAGCATCCGTGTAATGTGGACCTTTTGAGCTACTACCTGTCAGCGCGTCGAAAGCAACAGTGAGCAGGAGGGCAGGGAAGCGGCAAGTGCCTCAGTGTGCCATGGCTTGCAGGCGTGCGATGCGTTCCGCAGTAGATGGATGAGTCGAAAACATGCGCATCAAGCTTTCTCCCGAAAATGGCTGGATGATGAACATATGTGCCGTCGATGGCGTTGCGTTCATCGGTACGCGCTGCGAGTAAGCCTCCAACTTCTGCAATGCCGAGACCAATTCCCGTGGATTGCCAGTGTACTTCGCCGACGCTGCATCCGCATCGAACTCTCGCGTTCGCGAGATAGCCATCTGGATCAGCAGGGCCGCAATGGGCGCCAGAATCATCATCAATATGCCACCAAACGCTCCGCCTTCACGATCATCCTCTGCGCCGCCGAAGAAGAACATGCTGCGTGAGAGAAACGTAATCGCCGTCGCCAGGGTCGCAGCAATTGAGCTAATCAAGATATCGCGATGCAGCACATGCCCCAACTCGTGAGCGACGACGCCTTCAATCTCAGCGTCTGACATCACATTCAGAATTCCGGCCGTAAATGCAACAGAGGCATGTTGCGGATTGCGCCCGGTTGCGAACGCGTTGGGAGACTGGTCTGGAATCAACCAGAGCTTGGGCATTGGAATGTTCATCCGTTGAGCCAGGCCGCCGACAATCGGAGCGACTCGCGCATAAATCTCCGGACTCTCCTGCTGCGTCACCGGCTGCGCGCGGTATGTCGCCAACGCAATTTTGTCGGACAGAAAATAGCTGAAAAAGTTCATCGCAATGGCCAAGGCGAACCCGATATACAGGCCCTGCCGTCCGGCCACCGCTTCGCCGCCCACTAGCAACACCCCGCTCAGTACTCCCAGCAGTAACACCGTCTTGACCATGTTCATCGCGATAATTCCCGCCTATTAGACGACGCGGACCATCATTTTGACTCGCCTTCTGTTCGCCTAGAGTCTGCCGGGCAAAGTCGGGGTTTTCTTACGGTAATGCCGAGAGAGGTGGACCTGCTGCCGCCGACTTACTGATTACAACCGAGGTGACCGCAAATGGATGACCGCCGCCGACAGATTCTCTCGACCCTAGCTAACATGGACAAACAGTTTGGAAAAGGGTCAGTACTCATGCTTGGCTCTCGGGCGTCTCTCCCCGTGGACGTGATCTCCACCGGGTCCATTGGAATCGATAATGCTTTGGGCGCCGGCGGCTTTCCACGCGGCCGCGTCATAGAGATTTTCGGGCCCGAATCGTCCGGCAAAACCACGCTCGCATTGCACGTAGCTGCCGAGGCACAGCGCAACGGAGGCGCCGCTGCCTTCATCGACGCCGAGCACGCGCTTGATCCCGGCTACGCCTCGAAGCTGGGAGTCGATACTGAGAATCTGATCGTTTCGCAGCCGGACTATGGCGAACAGGCTCTTGAGATCGCCCAGGCCCTGGTTAATTCACAGGCCATCGACGTCATCGTGATCGACTCGGTCGCGGCGTTAACACCTAAGGCGGAAATCGAAGGCGAAATGGGTGATAGCCATATGGGTCTCCAGGCTCGCATGATGTCGCAAGCGCTACGCAAGTTAACCGCGTCGGTTTCCCGTGCCAACACCTGCCTCATCTTCATCAATCAATTACGCGAAAAGATTGGCGTCATGTTTGGCAATCCGGAAACTACCACCGGCGGCAGGGCATTGAAATTCTATGCTTCCGTACGTACCGAAGTGCGGCGTACAACAGCCTTAAAGGATGGCGAGGTGGTCGTCGGAAACCGCACCAAGATCAAAATCGTAAAGAATAAAGTGGCGGCGCCATTTCGCGAAGTCGAAGTCGATATTCTTTATGGCCACGGCATTTCGCGCGAAGGCGATCTCTTAGACCTGGGCACGCAGCAGGCTTTGGTTGAAAAGAGCGGCTCTTGGTACAGCTATGCCGGGGAACGGATTGGGCAGGGCCGCGAAAACGCGCGCCAAACTTTGATCGATAGGCCGGAATTGGCGCGCAAGCTGGATGCTGCCTTGCGTACGGCACTGTCGCTTCCGGCCGCAGGCGCGAAGATCAAAATGGCTCATGACTTCGCCCTCACCGCCAGCGAAGGCAAGCGCGCCGCAGCCGTTTCGTAGCCGCTATTCTCCATCCCAAAGCCAGAAGGTCCCTCCAGGCCGGCCCTTCCTCTTCAACCGCAGTGATCGTGCCTAGAGTGTGCAACTCTGAAGAGAAGGCGCCCTCACTTGTGAATTCGACCGCCGTTCGCCGCTTTTCTGTTCAGCGCATGGACACGGCCGCTGTGAAGCGATTTGCCGACGAAGTGGCAGTTGAAGAACCGTTAGAGATTCGCGTCGCTTACCAGTTCAAGGAAGCCCGGGTAGCCGAAAGCTTTGCGGTGACCATGCGCACTCCGGGTCACGATCGTGAGCTGGCAGCGGGCTTGTTGTACTCCGAAGGAATGCTGCACAGCGTAGACGATCTGCTGGATCTGCGAATGCTGGGCAATACTGCCGATGCGGGTTCGAATGAAATTCTGGCGGAACTCGGGCCCGGCGTTGAGGCGGATATGCCTGCATTGGCGCGGCGAGGCTATGTCAATTCGAGTTGCGGCGTCTGCGGGAAGAGAACCAGGGAAGCCGTCTGGCAAAGCATCCCGAGACTTCCCAACAACAGCTTAGAGATCGCTTGGCCGGATATCGCCAATCTACCCCAGCGCCTCCGCGAACGCCAGCAAGATTTCGCGCGGACTGGTGGCTTGCACGCTGCCGCCTTGGTCGATCGCGGGGGAAATATTGAGGTGGTCTTTGAAGACATCGGACGCCACAATGCTCTCGATAAGCTAATCGGCTATTGTCTGCTGGAGAGCCGGCTACCGGTGTCCAATCGGCTGATCTTCATGAGCAGCCGCAGCAGCTTCGAACTGGTGCAGAAGGCGCTAATGGCGGGATGTCCGGTACTCGCAACCGTTGGCGGTCCTTCTAGCCTCGCGATTGAAATGGCGCGTGAACACGATCTAACACTGCTCGGATTCTTTCGCGAAGGCCACTGCAATGTCTATTCCGGGGAGCGGCGACTAAACTCAAGAGTGTATGAAGCTGCGCCTTCGCGGGAATAGCATTCGGTTGCGACTGAATCGGCAGGACGTGGACCGGCTCGCCTCAGGCAACATTCTCGAAGAGCAAGTATTGTTTCCTGCCAGCACCCGTTTCTGCTATTGTTTGGAGCCGAGCACTGACGGCGCTGCGGCACAATTCGATGGCACTTCGATGCGTATCGCAGTTCCATCGGCGGCGATTTCTGAGTGGGCCACCGGCCAGGAAATTGGTCTTTACTTCGATTTTCCGGCCGGCGAACATCCGCTCAAGGTTTCGATTGAAAAGGATTTGGAGTGCCTTCACGATTCCGGTGACGAACCAGATCCAGAAGCCTTCCCCCGAACCGATCTCTGAAGAATGCCTCAATTTTCTAGACGATAATCGCGGTTATGATCGCGGTCGACAAAGGTGTAAGCCTGAGAACTGCCGCGGTTATCGTTGCCATGATAGAGCCACCAATCGTATGGGAATGCTATCGTTGCGTCTCCTCGGGGATGCGAGTCAATCTCATCCGGCGGTCCGTTCAGAATGTAGATGCGGCCCCGGTCCGTCTGCCATCCTGGCCGATCGGACGCGAAGTGGGAATTTGCAAATGCGATTCGCCTGTAATGTTCTGTCTTAAATTCGTTTTCGGGAGTGCCAGGAGTTGGGTCGCGCCGTAGCCAGAATTGCTCAATAAACTTATTTCGTTCGTCGTTGGTCGTCAGGCCTTCAAACGCTTCGCGTTCTTGCGGGCTGATGATGTAGACAACTTCCTCGTTTAGCCATTTGGAATAGACGGCGTTCTTGACGCCCTCTGGCTGTGAGTTAGTGGCCGGGGAGCCATACTTACCCGGTTGCCATGCGCCTAGCGAGAATGCGGCAGTAACGACTAAGATTAGCGCCGCAAAAATTGGCGTCCAAGCACTGCTTGGCCCCTGGGGATATAACAAACGTTGAATGCGCTTCACTAAGTTTCCTCCTCTGACTGCAACGGCCGGTTCACGCCCGGACCATCGCGCTTGCTCTAACGACGCGAGTGCAACGGCGTATTCGCGTACTCGGCCACTGATCGAAACGGCAACGTCGTCGCAGCAGTTTTCCCGTTCTGTGCGAATTAACCGGGTAAGCCACCACGCTGCCGGATGATAAAACAAGAAGCCATCGACTAACCTTTGCACTGAGTTGACTAAGTAGTCATAGCGGCGGATATGCGCCAACTCATGCAACAAAATGGCTTCGACTTGTTCCTTAGGCATGCCGGACAAAACGCCTATGGGCATCAGGATCAATGGTCGAAGATGGCCAATCACCATGGGTGTCTCCGCGAAACACGATTCCAGCAGCAGAATCGGCCGCGAAAGTTGTAAACGTTCTGCTATGCGGGTAATCTGTCTTTGCCATTGTGCCGGAGGGGCGCAGACGCCACGATTCCGCAGACGGCTGATGGAGATGAGGCCTAAGACATGCCGTGCATAAAAGAGGAAGACCCCGAGAATCCAGAACGGCGCAAGCCACGGGACAACCGTCGTAAGACCGCGATCCCAAGCATCCGGTATAGCCGGCCCAAGCGTAGGACTTCCGAGGCTTCTATCTACGGGGTGCGGCGTCCACAGTGCCCCTCCGCCCGCAGGCATTAGGTAAATCAGAGTGATGGCGAAGCCAGCCAGTATGGCGAGCATCGCCAGGCAAGCTGCCGCGTATCTCGCGCGCGGAGATCGAACGGCCAACAAGAAAATGCCGAGCAAGCTGGAGACAATCGCACCCTGCCAAAGGGAATGCAGCACCGTCCAGCCCAATGCGCTCGCCAGTGCGCTATGGATGAATGTTTCCAGTAACATCATTTGTTCTCCGTCCGATAGTCATCCAACAACTTGCGCAATTCGTCCAGCTCCTTTTTAGTCGCCTTCCGGGCCGAGAGGGCTCCGACTAACAGGGCCTTCGCCGAACCGCTAAATGCGCGGTCTAGAAGGTCTCCAGCAAGCTGCTGCTGCGTCCATTCGCGCGGCTTAGCGGCCTCATAAATATGCGCTCGCTGCGTCTCATCGCGGCGCACCAATCCTTTGTCCGCCATAATCTGCATAAACTTCAAGACCGTGCTGTATTGCGCCGGCCGTCTTCGGTTCAGCACGTCGTAAACGCCGCGCACGGTCGATGGTCCGACACTCCAGAGCACGGTCAGAATTTCGAGTTCTGCGTCGGTCGGTCTGGGGAGCGTGGCCATCTAGGAAGACTTTACTAGTAAGGCTTTCGTATGTCAAGCGTTGTTTCTCAAAAGGCTGAAAAGCATGGCTGCTGACAATCATCCAATGTCGTGCAGCTGATCAGGATTTTGGTATGCGAGGTCTCTGGCCGAAGCTACGCGCGCAAGCGCTGGTAGTTGTCAAATGCTGCTTTGGCAGCATCGAGTTCCGGAAGATCTGAATTGCCCGGTTCCAGGACGTAGTACACCACGCCATGCTTCTCGAAGGCGGAGAAAAACTTTGGCCAGGGTACGGTGCCTTCGCCGAAAATGACATCATAGTCCTTTTCGCGAGACCAATCATGGAGGTACGGAATCCTATACGCACCTGACTTTGAAATAATCCATGGGACAGGATCGTAACCACTTTTCAAACACGCGCCGACATCAAACTGTATGCTCGACCACTCGTGGAGGTTATCTACCATGAACTGCATAGGCAAAACACCATCGACCAGCTTCCATTCGATTTCGTGGCTCCGGTAATCGACCTGTATACCTCCGAAGCGTGCGTGGTTTGCTGTGTGGGCCGCGTGGTTTAAGACGTCAGTGAGGCGCTTCCAGTCATCGGACGTCGTGACGTTACCTGGTTCCGACATCACCACGAAAAGCGAATCGAGCCAGCAATTCAATTCAACCGCTCTGTCGATCTGCGCTGACTCGAAGACTTCGCGCGGGTTCGTAGTAGAAATACACCGCAGACCATTGTCCGCCAGCCGTTTGTGGTACTCTTTTGCCTCGGCGACGCTCCAGCCCAGGTAAGAAGAATCTAATTCGACACGCCGGTAGCCAATTTCAGCAAGCCGATTAAGAGTGTCCGACTCATTTCTTTTCAACTCTTGTTGAACGGAAGACAGGGGAAGTACGAACGGATAGTCCGGGGAAGCCTTCATCGACAACACGGAGGCAGCTGCGGCGGCAGTTGAAGTTACAAAGCGACGACGAGAGATGGGACGCAACATTGAGTCACCTCTGGTTCAGCATATCTCAAATTCTTGGGTTAGGCCACGCTCAAACTCGGTCAGAGTAAGTTGTTGCAACCATGCGGCCCGTACGCCCGTCCAGCGGCCATGCGTTTCGCGTTGATCCTAGCCTTCGCCGCAGCCCTCGTGGCCGGGCAGAGTCCCGTCGCGCAAATCTCTAACATCAGCCGCCCCGGCGCGAACGGCTTCCAAATGGGCGATCGGTTTCAGATTGCAGTCACTGGCGCGCCCGATCAACCAGTGAGCGTGCGGACTATCGACAATGGGCGAACCGATTGGGGTCCGGTGATTGGTCAAACGGACTCCAATGGACATTGGTCGACGCAGGGGCAGTTCCGTGACGGCGATTTCGGCTCTATCGCCGAGGTCTGGTCTGTAGGCAGCCGGGCCACTCCGCTCATCCGTATTTCGATCGAGGCGTCATGTTTAAAAGACGGCCGAACCTCCGTGGCTTATTTGGGTGCAGCCATGGCCGAGACATGTGAGACTGTGGACGGGCGAAAGAGCTTTTCCACTCCATCTGAAGTGGACTCTTTTCGGACCCCTGACGGCCGCGAAGTGCGGGGAGTCGCGCCTGTTCACATGACGGCGGAGCAATATGACATGCGAAGACTGGAGTCGTTGCTCTCCACTGCGCCGGACAATTTATCGCAGCAGAGTCTATCGCCACGCCTCTACGGAGACCAAGCCGCAGCCATGATCGAAAAGCTGATCGGCGTCAACGGTCTATCCGACGAGGAGACGGAAAATGTCGTTCGCATTGTCCACGCCGCTTTCGAGAGATCCGACCGCATCCCCCGTCAAGCGCATGACCCATCCGCGACTCTTCTCCTATTGCGACGCCTAGCAAATGCAGCCCAGCAGGCAAGTCTCAAGAAGGAGATCGCCGAGACGATCAACTCCGTTCAGCTTCAATAATCGGAGTTGGCCGAGACGTCACAACATCGCGGTTCTTCATGGCTGCCACTGCGATTAAAGCGATTGCGCCCGCTGTGAAAATCGCGTTGCCGACCCGCGTCGGAAAAGCACCGCCACCGATGGCGGGAGTCTGAATAAAGGAGTGCCAAGCGTAGGCCAATGCCGCGCCACTCGCCAGCGCTAGTTTGTGCCGCATGTTCCACAAGGTCGATCGCGACCAAAACAGGACCGCGAATAAGACCGATAGATCCAGGACCAAGACGGAGATAGCTGCCCACCAGCCCCAATTCTTGGGTATGAGTAATACGCCCGAGGCCGCCAGAAGAGTAAAGCCGCCGGCAAGCCACGGACTGGGAACGGCACGCCACACAATGGCGCCTAGCGGCGGAATTCTGAAAGCAACCATCGCGAGAATTACACAGATTATGGCAGCGCAGACTAATTGCGAAGGCGCGGAGAGATAGTGGTCCTGACGATAGCCGATCATCGTCGACGCGACGGCTCCAAAGATGAAAAGCAACGTCGTGATTGTCAGCCCAACTTTGCCTAACCAGGGCGCCGCTGCCGCGGAAGGCGTAAGCGCTTCGACAAGCGCAATCGAGGCCGACATACTCCAAGCCACGTGCAGCGTGAGGACAAAGAGTGTCCACCACGCTCCAATCCCCAGCACCGGCATGTATCCGGGATCCAGCAGATGCAAGTTCAACTTCAAATAATTTGGGTTGAAAAGCGATTGCGTCGTGAATGCCTCCTCGACAATGGCATAGACCACCGCGAGTATCACCATCGTGGGCCAACCCCGTCCACAGCGGCGGGCCCATTCGCGAATCAGCAGAGCGCCGCCTCCATACAGTGGCGCAAGCACGATCAAGGCCGGCAGCATTTTGATCGGCAAGTTACCCAGCAGGAACTCAGCCAACAGAGGAGCTACGAAGAAAAGGCCGAGGGCCAAAGCCTTATGCGATTGCGGCGCGTTCTGAGATGCCATGAGTGTTGAGACCTTCCCTGCTAAGGATGTACGACCAGCTACCCCGAGGTGTTCCCCACGTATACTACCCAACGGGGATTTAAATCGTTGGTACGCCTTTTTCTTCTCGCTTCATCGATCTGCGCCACTCTTCTATTGCCGATTGCGGGCGCGCAGAGCGACCCAAAGCCAGCGACTTCCAACGTGCGTGGGTCGAAGAGCCCCGCCATCAATGCGGATGGCAGCATAACATTTAGCCTGAAGGCGCCCGATGCGCATGCCGTTCAAGTGGCAGGCGGCGATGGTCTCGGAAAAGGCCCCTTTCCGATGACCAAAGATGCGAGTGGCATCTGGACCGTTACCACTCCGCCTGCTGTGCCCGGTTTTCATTACTACTGGTTTGTTCTCGACAGTGTTTCGGTAAATGATCCCGGCAGCGAAACGTACTTCGGATATGGTAAGGAGACGAGCGGCATCGAAGTGCCGGAAGCCGGCGCCGATTACTACGGCATCAAAGATGTCCCTCATGGCGAGGTGCGCATTCACCCGTACCTGTCTAAGACTACCGGCGAATGGCGGCGCGCATTCGTCTATACGCCTCCGGGGTATGGCTCATCGTTGACGACTCGATATCCGGTGCTGATCCTTCAGCACGGAGCAGGCGAGAACGAAACCGGCTGGACCAAACAGGGCCGCGCAAACTTCATCATGGACAACTTGATCGCGGAAGGCAAAGCCAAACCCATGATCATTGTGATGGATTGTGGCTATGCGACCCGGGCTGGTGCCCCAATCGCCGCCGCTGGATCGTCCATTCGAAACTTTCAACAGGGTTTCAGCGCATTTGAAGACGTGGTCATTAACGATCTGATACCGGCTATCGACTCTGCCTACCGAACCATTCCCGACAAGCAACATCGCGCCATGGCGGGGCTTTCCATGGGAGGCATGCAAACTCTCTTCATCACGCTGCACCATCTGGACAAATTCGATTACATCGGCTCTTTTAGCGGACCTATCATTGCCGGAGTCAATTCAGGGTCAGGATCAGGCCACCAATTCGATACCAAAACCGCGTATGACGGCGCATTCGCCGACCCAGCGGCTTTCAATCGAAAGGTCAAGCTTCTTTGGATGGGCGTCGGCACCGAAGAAAAGCAGTTCTACGGCGGCATCAAAGGCGCTGCGGATGCATTGCAAGCCGCCGGCGTGCACGTGACGTTCTTCGAGTCACCCAAAACTGCGCACGAATGGCAGACGTGGCGCAGGGATCTGAATCACTTCGCGCCGCTGCTTTTTCAATAAGACCGACCGCTCAAGAGCGGTGCATGTCGCGATGGCTCTCTTTGACACTGTATCCCGCCTTCGCCAATCGCTTGCGAATCTCATTCGCGATCATGACGGAGCGGTGTTGGCCGCCGGTACAGCCGAAGGAGATCGTTAGATAGCTTTTGCCTTCCCGGATGTAATGCGGCAGCAGATAGATGAGAAGGTCCGAAATACGATTCATAAATTCAATCGTCTGTGGATAGGAACGTATGTAGCGAGCCACGCTCGGGTGCCGTCCACTTAGTTTTTTGAATTCGGGAATGTAATTCGGATTTGGTAGAAACCGGACATCGAAGACTAAGTCGCTGTCGGGCGGAACACCATTGCGAAAGCCGAAGCTGTTCACATGGACGACAATCTTTCCCGCTTCTTTCGTACCTTCAAACTTCTCGTTGATTAAGCTGCGTAGTTCGTGGACATTCAGCTTCGATGTGTTGATGCTCAGATCGGCCAGCGGTTGAATCGAGGCAAGGGCGGCTCTTTCGTCCTGAATACTGCTAAGCACTGTCGACTCGGTTCCCAGCGGATGCGGTCGCCGTGTCTCACTGTAGCGCCGTTGTAATACATTGTCGTCCGCATCGAGGAATAGCAGCGTGGCGCTTACCTGTTTCTTCAGGGCCTTGTACATTGCCGGGAAGTCCTTCAGGGCCTCGCCTTCGCGAACATCAATCGTCAGTGCCGCCTTGCGCGCCCCTTTGGAATCGTGGGTGAGGCCCGCGAACTTAGGCACCAGAGTAATGGGCAGGTTGTCGACCGCATAGTAGCCGAGGTCCTCAAACGCCTTCAGAACGGTGGCTTTGCCCGAACCACTCAGTCCAGTAATGATGACCAGATCGGGCGAAGGCGAAGGGTCCGATGGTTTTGAAGCAGGCGCCGGCGCCATCTGTGACTTGGCCATAATCGAGAGACGAAGAGCTTCCTCAAAGAGTAACAAGCCGCTCATATAGGCGCAGCAGAATTACGCGGCGCCCGCGACAAACATCGCGGAGCCGCTGCTAGAACCCAGCCTGGCCGGTGATCTGTATACCGAATCCTTCCAGTCCTACTACCTTGCGCGGATGGTTCGTCAACAGATGGATCGTCGTCAGACCCAGGTCCGAAAGTATCTGAGCGCCGATACCCGATTCATGCTGCAACGCCTGATGCCGATCGGTTTGCGCGAAACTCGCGGCGCCGCGTCCATGTGTCAGCAACCGGTGCTCGCCTTCATGCCATGCGTCGCGAATCCCGGGCCCGGTCTGGTGCAGGTAAACGAACACGCCGCAATCCCGCTGGGCAATGGATTGAAGTGCGTTAGCCACCAATTGATGGCAGTCGCACTCGGTCGATCCGAACACGTCCCCGTATACGCAATGACTGTGCATGCGGACCAACACGTCCGATTTACCGGCGATGTCCCCGTAGATCAGCGCCAGGTGCGCAACGCCATCCAATCGGCTGACATAGCGAATCGTTTGGAACTCGCCTTGCCGGGTACGGATGCAGCCGGAGGCTTCTCGCTCAATGAACCGCTCGTTGTGCAGGCGGAATCGAATCAGGTCCGCTACTGAGATCATCCCGATGCTGTGCTTGCTGCAAAATTCCAGAAGCTGCGGCACACGCGCCATTGTGCCGTCCTCGTTCATGATTTCGCAGATTACGCCACCAGGTGCAAAACCCGCCAGTTTGGCTAAATCTACTGCAGCCTCAGTTTGTCCGGTGCGCACTAACACGCCGCCCGGGCGAGCGCGTAAAGGGAACACATGTCCCGGCCGTGCTAGATCCTGGGGCCGCGTTTCCGGGCGCATGGCGACCCGTATCGTGTGCGCGCGGTCGTAGGCCGAGATGCCTGTCGTTACGCCCTCCGCGGCATCGATGGCTTCGCAAAACGCCGTTCCAAAGCGCGCAGTATTGACTGCCGACATGGGTTGGAGATCGAGCTTAGCGCACAACTCCGGCGCTAGGGCAAGGCAGATCAGGCCACGTCCATAGGTGGCCATGAAGTTGATCGCTTCCGGCGTAATCGCCTCAGCGGCAATGGTCAGGTCGCCCTCGTTTTCACGGTCTTCGTCGTCGACGACGATCAACAGTTTGCCTTGCCGAAAATCCTCCATTGCTTCTGGAATTGAGGCAAATGCCATCAGGCGGTCGCGGCTATGCCGTACTTCGTTCGCCAGGTCTTAGCGGGTTTAATGGCTTCGTTGACGGCTTCGATGTTCTTCACGCCGTCCTTCGCGAGCCAATCTTCCAACGCCGCCAGCCCTTGTTTCGCGTAGACCGGCACTCCGTCCTTCCACGTCGCGCGCCCGCACAATACTCCCGAATAGTCTGTGCCCGCTTCTGCCGCCATGTTTAGTGACTCTACAAACTGCGGATTGCTAACCCCGGCGCTCAAATAGATGAATGGTTTTTCCGCTACTTCTGCCGCCTGCCGGTAATATCCAATTGCCTCGGCTCGCGTATAAACCGTTTGTCCCTTGAAGACGCTGCTGCCCTCAACATACTCCGCATTCACCGGTACTTCCACCTTCAGCACGTCCACCTTATATTGCGGCTTGCCGAACTCTTTCATCGACCCCAACACAACCTGCGGCTTCATCTTGGCGAACTCAGGCCCCTTTTCATCGCCGCCGGCGGGATCGTAACCCACAAATTCCAGAAAGAATGGAACATCGTACGTATCGCACTCGGCGCCAATCCGCTCAATGAAGGCGTGTTTGATATCTTTGACGTCCGCCTGATCGAAGGGCGAGTAATAGATCAAAATCTTGACAGCGTCCGCTCCCATTTCCTTAATTCGCTTTACGGAAAGGTGCGGCAGCAGGTCCGGTAAGCGGCCGGTTTTTGTATTGTCGTAGCCGCTCTCTTCATATGCCAATAACAGCCCGGCATTCTTTGCTCGCGCTTTCGCTGCGGGAATGCCAAACTCGGGATCCAACAGAATCGCGCTGGCATGGGGCGTCAGGACCTTCGCAACGGCGACTTTAAACTCCGCCATCATGTCATCGGTGACTTTGTCTTGCGAAACGCCTTTGGCCGATGCGATCGATTTACGCAAACTCCCGCGCTGATCCATGGCGGCTGCTGCGATAACACCTTGCGCGTTCGATAACGCATTCATGTGCTTCACTTTGCCTTCAGAAAGCTGCACGCGAACTCCTTCAAATATACGGGTTTGATTTCTAAAACCTCAGTCTATCGCACGGAGGGAACCACGCCGGCGCGCCGCCAATAGGTCTTGGCCTTGGCTACATCGCGTAGAATTTGTTCCTTCAGCATCGTGGGATTGGCGAACTTTCGCTCCTCACGGATGAAGTGGCGGAACTGCACCTCAATCTGCTTCGGCGTCTCGCCATCAAGCGGATCAAGCAGAAAGGTTTCCACCGTGACATCTTCGCCCCCAAAGGTAGGTCGAATGCCACAGTTGGTAATCGACTGCCAATGGCGCCCATCGTCGCAATCGAACGTTTCAGTCACAAACACGCCCCTCGGCAAAATTTGTCCCGCGGCGGGATATAGGTTCAATGTCGGTACAGTCTGCTTCGATCCGATGCCGTGTCCCTCGACAACCGGCTGTTTCACAGAAAAACAGCGGCCCAACAATCGTCCGGCCCGTTCTACGTCCCCAGCCAGTAACCGCCGGCGTATCGCAGAGCTTGAAACGACTTCGCCGCGAAAAACCACCGGCGCTAAAAAATGCGTCGCAAAACCGACTGCGGCCCCCAACTCCCGCAGCGTGTCAGCATGTCCGGATTGTTGCGTACCGAAGCGAAAGTTTTCGCCCACGACGACGACCCGTGACTTTAGCGGGCCCGACAGGACACGCTTCACAAAATCCTCCGGCGTCATCTGAGCTACGGACTGAGTGAAGGGCAAGACCAAGATCTGTTGAACGCCTAACATCTCGATCAGACGCAGCCTTTCGTCCAAAGGGACGATATTTAATGGCGCGCGCTCCGGGGCTACGATCGCCGCCGGGTGAGGGTCGAACGTCAAAACTGTGGGAATCACTTCTCCCGATGCCGCGGCTGCAACCGTACGGCGGATTAATTCCTGATGTCCAATATGCACGCCATCGAAATTTCCAATCGCCACCGCACAGGGCGCAAATTTCTCCCGGGCAGCGTCCAAATCGCGAACAATCGTCGCCTTCATGCTCGATCGCTCCGTCCGATCGGAATTTCCAAACCGTCGAAGGCAATCCGCACATGCGACGGCATCTGCGCCTCCACCGTGGCGTGCATCAAATCGTGCGAAATATGAGTGAAATAAGTGCGCTTCGGTTGGAGTAACTCGACAGTCTTCAGCGACTGCTGCACCGTTGAATGCGTCGGATGCGGATTGTGGCGGAGCGCATCCAGAAACAGGACATCTAAGCCTTTCAAGCGCTCCAGGCTCTCTTCCGGGATATCATTATGGTCCGTTAGGTAGGCGCAATCGCCAAATCGGAAGCCATGCACTTGCCCTTTGCCATGGAAAACCGGAATTGGCTCGAATTCGACGCCAAATAAATTGATCTGGCCCGTTTCGAAGTTCCGTGGCACCAGTCGCGGCCGCGTCGATTGGGTGGGGCCCGCCGCAAAGACATAGGAAAAGATGTGCTCGATGGCGTGTAACGTGTCGGTTGAGCCGTAGATCGGGATTTCGCCCTTCTGCATGTAGTTGAACGGACGAATGTCGTCAAGACCTAAGACATGGTCCGCATGCGCGTGCGTAAAAAGGATCGCATCCACACGCTCAATACAGTGCCGCAGAGCCTGGTAACGCAGGTCAGGGGCTGCATCGATCAGGATCCGGTGCTCTCCCAGGCGCACGAGAATGGAAGGACGCAGGCGTTTGTCGCGCGAATCGGTCGAGCAACACACTTTGCAGTGGCACCCGATCATCGGAACGCCGACGCTGGTGCCCGAACCAAGGACCAGGATCGAGGCGCGCTCGAATTGATCCAGCATCTAAGCCGTCTTGGTTCCTTTGCCTCCATCGGCTGTGATGATGCGCGGTCCGTCGTTCTCCACTGGTTTGTCTGTGGAGTCCGGCGATTCCGCAATTTCATCGGTCTTCCCGGCCTTCAGTTCATCGGAAACTTGAACAAAGCGAAACCGAAGCTCGGTCAGCCCGTTGTCCACCAGTCTTTGTTCCTCGATGGTCAAGTTGCCTTTGGTTTTCTTCTGCAGCACCTCCAGCATGCCAATCGAATGGCGCGCCAGCGGCAAATTCGGCTGGTTCTCGTCGTCTTTCTCTTGGCCGAAACGAAAAAGCCCAAGCTGCATTTGAACTTGCATCATGATCGATTCGACAAGAAACGAAAAGCTTGCGGGCGGGATGGGAAACTCATTATCTTCGGGCATAACAACTCTATTTTAGGAGAGCGCCTAGACCCGGAACATTCCGATCCCGTCAGCACCGCATTCGGCCACGTTATAGGGCCCTTGGCTGTGGTTTAATGGAAAAGGTTCACGTTGCACGGTAGAGTTACCGGCGTGCAGCGCAGAGCGAGATGCTCCTCGATAGCTCAACGGTAGAGCATTCGGCTGTTAACCGAAGGGTTGTAGGTTCGAATCCTACTCGAGGAGCCAAAACTAAGTCTTTCACTTTCTTCTGCTTACACGCTACCGAGGATTACGCTCCAAGTCCGTCGTGTAACTATTTTTGTCACTACTTTTGATTTTCTGGGTTCGGGCGAATCACGTTGGCCCGACTCTGGGAGGTAAAGATCGGGTGCTGCTGATTGTGAGGTGATCCTTCCGGTCGCACATGGAGTACTTTCGGGCCTGCGGTTCCCGCGTGATGGCGGGATCCGCCGCTTCGGGCAGATGCATTTGAGGAAAATGGTCCGGAGGACTACTGCAGCGCTCGCGATCGCTGGCCGGCGGTTTGTTTTTCAGGCTTCACGCCGCCAGGGTCTTCTGCTCCAATTTCGGTTTTTTGCTCGAGATACCGGGCAAGTTTCTGCCCGGCAATCTTGATGTCCCGTTCATCGGTAATGTCATACCGGTCAAAAATGCTACGACTCTTGTGACCGCTGATGCGCATGGCCTGTTTCTCTGGAATGCCGGCGCGGATCATGTTGCGAACTGCTGTCCTCCTCAGATCATGGATGAGCAACCGAGGAAGTTTGGCTCTTATGCGAGCTTTATTCCAAGCGGTTTTTACCTCGCTGATCCCGTTACCCTTCCATGAAATTATGTATGGACAGTTCTCGGGGCGAGCGGCGTACGCCATTTCCAACTACGCTCGAAGTTCGCCATAGAGTGGAGCCACTCGCGCCTGCTTGCCTTTGGTCTGTTTCCGTTCCAATCGGATAAGGTTTTCTTTCCAGTCAACTTGGTCCCAGCGCAATTTAAGAATCTCGCCGCGCCTCATGCCGAGGTGATAGCCGATAACAAGAATTAATCTTTGATGGTCTGGCAACTCGCCCCGGAAGCGAAGATAATCATCGTGCTCGAGGAAGCCCTCCCGGACATTATCCTCTTCCAACATTTCGATTTTCGGCGAGATGTACACAAGCGGGGGTAAAGAATTCAGCGCCAGAGTGAAGGCTCGGCGGAGCGCTTCCAACCAACGGTTGATGGTTGCATTGGCGTAACCTGCGTTTTGCTTTTGCTCGATAAACCGATCAATCATTCGGGTGGCAGTTTCGGATGCTTTGATTTTGCCCAGGGAGGGGTCGAGATGTAGACGCACGTAGCCCTCTGCCTGCTTGTAGCTGTGCCGCCCCTGCTTTCGCTGG
>JBARMQ010000649.1:0-10914 GCA_049802535.1 Bryobacteraceae bacterium
GATCAGAACGAAGCATTAGCGCGGCACCAGGCCGCTGAGCGCGCGCACGCCGCTTGGCGGCCGAAACACAATCCGTGGTTGATTGCGCTAACCGTCACAATGGCAACTTTCATGGAAGTGTTGGACACTTCTATTGCCAACGTGGCGCTGCCCCACATCGGCGGCAATTTATCCGCCAGCCAAAATGAGGCCACCTGGATACTCACCAGCTACCTGGTCTCAAACGCCATCATCTTACCCATCAGCGCATGGCTCGCGACCACCTTTGGCCGTAAACGGTTTTATATGAGCTGCGTCGCGCTTTTCGGCATCAGCAGCTTTATGTGCGGGCTTGCTCCCAGCCTTGGCGCACTCGTTTTCTTCCGCATTCTGCAGGGCTTTGGCGGCGGCGGCTTGGCGCCCAGCGAACAGGCAATTCTTGCCGACACCTTTCCCCCGGCGCGTCGTGGCATGGCGTTCGCCATATATGGCATGGCGGTTGTCGTTGCGCCTGCTATCGGTCCGACGTTAGGCGGCTGGATCACGGACAACTACACTTGGCGATGGATCTTTTACATAAACGTTCCCATTGCCATACTTTCACTGATCCTGACGCATAGGATGGTGGAAGACCCGCCGTATCTAATTGAGGAACGCGCGCGTGTTGGCAAGATCGGTGTCGACTTTTTCGGACTGGGCTTGATCGCGATTGGAATTGGTTGTCTGCAGGTCGTGTTGGACAAGGGCGAGGAGTCCGATTGGTTTTCCACTTGGTGGATCACCGGTCTCCTGATAACCTCGGTTCTCACCCTAAGTATCTTCGTCTTCTGGGAGTGGCAACACAATCATCCGATTGTCGACGTCAAGCTCTTTAAGCTTCGGAATTTCTCGACGGCGATCTTTTTCACCTTCATGCTCGGGATAGTTCTATTTGGATCAACGGTTTTGATCCCGCAATTTCTGCAGACTCTGCTGGGTTATCCGGCTGTGAAGGCCGGTGAGGCTCTGTCTGGCGGCGGAGCCATCATGATCGTCATGATGCCGCTAGCGGGTATCCTCGTCAGCCGCATGGACCAACGTTTGATGATCGCCATCGGCTTCACCTCTACGGCGCTCTCGCTGCTGTATTTAACCAAACTGTACATCGGCATCGATTTCGGCACGGTCGCCATGATGCGTGTTTATCAGACTCTGGGTCTCGCCTTTATTTTCCTGCCTTCGAACACGCTGGCCTATATCGGTGTTCCGCGAGTGAAGAACAACCAGGTATCCGGTATCAACAGTTTTGCCCGCAATATTGGCGGCAGCATCGGTATCGCGGTATTGACCACATTGTTAGTTCGGCAGACGCAACGGCACTTAACTTATTTAACGGCACACACAGTTCCCGGGAATCCTGCCTTCGACTCCATGATTAAGAATCTAAGTGGCGCATATTTGCGGGACGGGAGCGCTGCTCAGGGCGCCTTTGGCGCAACCCAGCAGGCCTATCATCAACTTTGGGGCATGATGCAGGCTCAAGCTTCGAGCCTCGCCTACATCGACGTCATCTCGTGGATGGCGATCCTGGTGGTCTGTCTTATTCCATTCTGCTTCTTCATGAAGCGTCCACCTAAAACGGCCGGTGGCGAAACGCCCGCCGCGCACTAAACGCGACCAGACTTTTAAAGACGGCTTATCATCTGGTAGTAACGATGATTGAGACGCCGAGTCTCATAATCGACTCAAAACGACGTTGAAGAATGGAGATTGCAGTGACACTTGCAGATGCGCGTAGAGTAATTGCAGCAGCCGAGAAGAAGGCCGAAGACATGAAACACCCCATGAATATTGCGGTAGTTGACGAAGGCGGTAACTTAGTCGCCCATGTGCGAATGGACGGGGCGTGGATTGGCAGCATCGATATCTCGATCAAGAAAGCCTTCACATCCCGGGCCTTTGATATATCGACAAAGGATCTCGCCGGGCATTCGCAATCGGGAGATCAATTCTTCGGCATACATGCCTCAAACGGCGGTCGCATCATGATTTTTGCCGGTGGCATTCCACTGAAGCGCGATGGAAAAGTGGTGGGAGCAATCGGTGTCAGCGGTGGTTCCGGAGATCAAGACCACGCGGTTGCCGAAGCGGGTGCGGCAGGCTTCTAGAGGCAAGTGAACTCCGCACCTTACTCGCCCTCCACAAGAAATTGCTCATACTTACCATCTGGCATCAGATAGCAGTTAAGATCGACCGATTTCTTTTCGAACGCCGCGTGATAACTGCGATGAATCATGCCCCCTCGCAAGCTTTCACTGTTTCGCGTTACCGATTTCAAAGCGCCTAAGGGAGCAAGCGACGATTGATAATCGGCAAGTGCCGATCGAAAGTAGAAATTTGCGTCGCTGGTGAATAAAGCCGAGTCGATCTTGCCCTTCTGTAATCCTTCCAGAATGTTGCGTACAGAACGCAATTCCTGCTCTGGAGCTGTCGATTGCGCCGGCACCAGCAATAGCGACGAAATCTCGTCCACTAAAGGCCACAACATATTCACCCCGACTTCGTTTGAGAGCGCAACTACGGCCGTCTTCTTGGTTGGGTAAAGGGTATTCGATGCCAGAAAGCCCATCACCTCGCCCGAATGAGAAATAAGGGGAATGTGATGGAATTGGCCTACTTGCAGGCCTAAAGCGTAGTTGGTGTGGTCACCATCCTTTAGCAAAACTTCGTGCGTGAACTCTGTATACGCGCGTGGAGACAGAATTTCATGGTTAAGGAAAGCCATGTCCCACTTCGCCAAGTCCTCGGCGGTCATGCACAGTTCGCCGGCTCCGAAGTACCAACCAGGCGCCTCACGTTCGATAGGCCGCGCAGGCCCTAGAGCATACCGCGTGTAGGCTCCGGCATCCTCCAGGCTCTTATCATCGCAAAATCCAGCCGATTTCATTCCCAACGGATTAAATATCTTTTCCTGCAGGAACGAGAGCAGCGTCTGCCCCGACACTTTTTCCACGATCAATCCAGCGATGACGTAGTTTGTGTTGCTGTACTGCCACTTGGTGCCAGGATCAAAGTTTAGCGGCAGTTTGGCCCAGTGATCCACTACGGCCAGCGGAGTGGTCGCTTTTGTCCAGGCCGGAATCAGATAATCTTGCGGCGCATAATCTTCATATCCAGAAGTGTGCGAGAGCAGCTCTCGAATACTGATCTCGTTTGCCTGCGTCAAATCTGGGAAGTACCTCCCGACAGCGTTGTCCAGGGAGAGTTTGCTCTGCGCTTCCAACAACAATATTGCCGCCGCCGTAAATTGTTTGCTGACCGATCCCACGGCATAACGCGTCGAAACGGTAGCGGGCCGATTCTCGGCGAGGTTCGCCTTTCCAAATGCTTTGGCCCAGATCTTTCCGTCTGAAACAACTGCAAGCGATACGCTGGGGACTCCGCTCTCCTTCAGGGCCGCCTCGGCCTTCGGCGGTATTTTGCTTTCGAGATCTGTTTGCGCGAATATTCGAGTCGCGAGAAGAGCAATTACGAGTACAGAGGGGGATCGCCGCATCTCATCATGTTACGCGGAGGAGACTCGGACCGGCGGCGACGGCTAGGCCAATGTCGTCAAACGCTTCGCCTCAACAGATTTGCGACCAATCCGGTCCAGCCGGTTTGATGGCTTGCTCCCAGGCCGGCGCCATTATCCCCATGGAAGTATTCGTAGAACGGAATGTAGTCTTTGAACTGCGGATCGCTTTGGAACATTTGGTTCTGACCGAACACCGGCCGGTCTCCTTTGGCATCCGGCAGAAAAATTGCATTCAGGCGTTTAGATAACAGTCGCGCAGCTTCCGCCAAGCTTACTCTCATGCCAGAACCGGTGGGGAACTCAACCCGCAGCGAATCGCCGTAGTAGTGATCGAGCCGTTGAAGCGCCTCAATGATCAAAAAGTTCATCGGGAACCATACCGGTCCTCTCCAATTCGAGTTGCCTCCGAAGGTACCAGTCAGGGATTCGGCAGGTTCATAACCGACTCGAAAAACGGCGCCGTCGATCGGCAGTACGTAGGGATGATCCAGATGAGCGCGAGACAAAGAGCGAATGCCGTAGGGAGATAAAAACTCGGCTTCTGAAAAAACGCGCTCGAAGATGCGCTCCAAGCGATCTCGCTTCACAACCGAGAGTAGCCGCCGCTGCTCCATTCCTCCCTCGGTAACCGATGCAATTCCCTCAGTTAGATCGGGACGATGGGTAACAAACCACTCCAGCCGTTTCCGGAAGCCGGGATGCCGTTCCACGTGGTACGACTCCAATGTGTCCGCCGCAAAAAGCGGGACAATGCCAACCATCGAGCGAACGCGCAGCAGAATGTCGTTTCCCGCGCTGGTCCGCAGCCGGTCGTAATAGAAACCATCTTCTTCGTCCCACAATCCGGCCCCGCGGCTGTGATTAATCGCCGACGCAATATATAGAAAATGTTCGAAGAACTTGCTGGCAATGTCCTCATAGGTCGGATTTATGTTGGCCAGCTGCAACGCGATCTTCAACATATTCAGGCAATACATCGCCATCCAACTGGAACCGTCCGATTGTTCTAAGAGCCAACCAGTTGGCAGCGGCGCGCTGCGGTCGAAAATCCCGATATTATCCAGCCCTAAGAAACCGCCCTCAAAAATGTTTGCGCCTTCGGAGTCTTTGCGGTTCACCCACCAGGTGAAATTCATCAGCAGTTTGTGAAAAACTCGCTCGAGAAATGCAAAATCAGGCTTACCCTTGATACGTTGATCGATCTTGAATACGCGCCACGAAGCCCAGGCATGCACCGGAGGGTTTACGTCGCCGAACGCCCACTCATAGGCCGGAATTTGGCCGTTCGGATGCATATACCACTCGCGCAAAAACAACGAAAGCTGGGCTTTTGCAAAATCAGGATCGGCTAAGGCGATCGCCATGCAATGAAATGCCAAATCCCATGCCGCGTACCATGGATACTCCCACTTATCCGGCATAGAAATGACGTCTTCATTGAATAAATGACGCCATTGAGAATCGCGTCCCCACCAGCGTTCCGGCGGCGGCGCAGGCATCCCCGGATCGCCCTTCAACCAGTCTTCGACAACGAAGTGATAATACTGTTTGCTCCAAAACATGCCGGCGAACGCCTGGCGCTGCACACGCACCCCTTCGGGGTCATCGTCAGGAGACTGGGTGCAGTAAAACTCATTTGCCTCTTGGATGCGGGCATTGAACACCGCGTCCCATTGTTCCCGAGGCAGATCGGGGTTGCCGAGCTTGTTGAAGCGGAAATGCAGTACCTTCTGCTCCTCTGAAGCTAAGTCCAGACGATATACCGCGCACATTTTCGTTCCCTGATGATGTGGATTCACGGCTTCTTTCTTGCCGTGAATTAGATATTCGTGGAATGCGTCCTTGTAATATATGTTTGCTCCGCGCCACCCCCACAGCCGTTCCGTATTTGTCTCGTTGCCGGTAAAGAGCATGTCTGGTTCGCCGTCTAACGACAACGAAAAGCCACCTAAGCACGGATGGTTTATGAGGGCCTGACTTGGATACGCCGCGCGAACGAGAGGCATTTGGTCGGGCTGCGATTGCCCGGTCGGCAACCAGGTATTGCGAAACCAGAGTGTCGGCAGCAGTGTTAGTGTCGCGGCATCCGGACCGCGGTTGGCAACCGTTACCCGGATCAGGATGTCTTCGAAATCGTGCTTTGCGTATTCAACAAAAATGTCGAAGTAACGTCCATCGGCAAACACCCCGGTGTCTTGAATCTCAAATTCAGGGTTCTCCCTTCCTCGCTTCCGATTTTCATCGAGAAGCCATTGATATGGATATTCGGCGTGGGGGTACTTGTACAAACCCTTCAGATAGGAGGCCGTCGGAGTGGCGTCCAGATAGTAGTAAAGCTCCTTGACGTCCTCGCCGTGGTTTCCCTGATTACCAGTCAGGCCGAATAAGCGCTCCTTGAGGATTGGATCTTTCCCATTCCAGAAGGCCAGCGCAAAGCAAAGATATTGGTGGTTGTCGCAGATGCCGAGAATGCCGTCTTCCGTCCAGCGGTACACGCGAGACCTTGCCTCATCGTGCGGAAAGTACTCCCATGCGGTACCGTTCGCACTGTAGTCTTCGCGGACCGTTCCCCACGCCCGCTCGGATAAAAAGGGGCCCCATCGCTTCCAGTGTTTCGTGCGAGCTTCTGCTTCGGCGAGCCGCTGCTGTTCGGCAGGCATGAATTGAGACATTGTAGGTTCGTGAGCCTTAAGCGTACTCCAGCCAGGTCGAATCCTACGGATTGTATCGCTTCAGCCACTCCGCGATTTCCCGGAAGATGTCGATGCGCTGCTCCCACAACACCGGGAAATGTGGTGAGTCGGGATATTCCACCATGCGCGTCGTCTTCCCTCGCGCCGCCAGCATCGCATAAAGCTCCAGGCCTTGAAATGTAGGCACGCGCCGATCGGCGGCGCCATGCAGAATCAGCAGTGGAGTCGTCACTTTGTAGGCGAAATCCACCGCCGAAAACTTTCGAAAGGCCTCTGGGTCCTCATCAGTCCACCGCTGATCGTAGTCGAACTGCTGAATATCGCTAGTCCAGATGAAGCTCGACCAATCGGTAATGCCGGCGCCCTCCACCGCCGCACGATAGCGGTTGGTCTGTGTCACCGTCCAGGACGTCATAAACCCTCCCGCGCTCCAACCGAAGATCGCCAACCGCTTCGGATCCGCCCATCCTTCCGCGATCGCGTAGTCGGTCCCGCTGTCCACATCCCGGAATGCGCGATCGCCGAAGTGTTGATAAATATCTTCTAAAAACTTAGCGCCGGCTCCGGTTGAGCCGCGATATTCAGGTTGCAGCACCACATAACCCATCCCGGCGATAATCTGCGCGAACGCGTCTAGTCCAAGCAAATCGCTTGCTTCGGGACCGCCGTGTGGCAGGACTAAGAAGCGATATTTCGTGCCTTTCGTATATTCCGGCGGAAAGGTCACAATGCCCTCGAGCGCAATTCCTTCCTTGCTGGTCCAATGGACTGTTTGCACAGCTCCCAGGTCTAGCTTCGCGATTTGGTCGTCACCCTCATGCGTAATTCGTTGCAGGCCCGAAGGCCCGGGAACCGCCAGATTCGCGCTGTGCTTCGGATCGGAAACGCCAACCACAAGTTGTTCCGCGAACCCTTCATATTCAGACCAGATGGGAAGCGTGTCAACGTATCCGTCAGGCCAGTCCAGCTTTCGCGAAAGGCTGTTATCCCGGAATTCATCCACTTCGGTGCGCACTCCCCGATTCAACTGAACCCATGCCCGCCCATGCGGATCCACTTTAAGCGCAACGGCAGTGGCATCAAGATTTGGCGTTCGGTCGACCGCCGTACCACCACCGGCAGGCACGGTCCAGACGTGCTCCGGCGTCAACACGGAGTTGCTTGTGCTGATGGTTGCAAGCTCACGCCCGTTGTTGATCCATCCGATCGTTTGCGCGGAATTCGGGATCTCGGTCACGCGCTTAGTTCCATTTGCTGTGCAAATGTCGACGAAGGATTTGATGGAATGAAAGCCAAGGTTCGGTGTGCTGCTCAACACCGCCAACGAACTGCTGTCGGCTGACCACGCCACAGACAGAAGGCCGCCGATCCTCTTGACTTCCGGACACCACCACCGCCCCTGGGTCCCGTCGGCGTTAACAACATAAAGGCTGCTTTCGCCCGGCTGAATGACTGTACGCACTTTCGCTTGCGTATCGTGCGGTCGCGGATCGGCCACGATTGCGTAACGCGCTCCGCTGGGCGAAGCTATTACCCCCTCAATTCCATTCGGCAGGAAGGCCGCGGTTTCTGGCATGGAGGTAGCACTGACTCCATTTAGAGCGAAAACCGCAAATTGTCCCTGATCATTCATCGTGAAGGTGCCATACAAGCCGGAACCGTCACGCGTGAATCCCGCTGGACGGAAGTCTGCGGGCAGATCTAATTTGTGAGCATTGGAACCATCCGGCCGAATCGTCCACCATTCATGCAGCGTCGGCCCTTTCGCGGCGCCGTGGTCCACCGTGTATAGAATCAGCTGCCCGTCGGCTGACACAGCATGCGGCTGGGCGGAACGCAACGTCGACCAATCTTCCGCGGTGAATGGATGTATTGTGTTCGTTTGCGCCAACAAAGTGGCTGCCGAATAGACGAATAGAGTGCTCAGCCGGACAAGCCGCATTGATGTCGAGTATAAGCCCCTCGCTACAATACGGGTTTCATGATCGAACAGATCTCCCCGGCGCACAGTATCCACGGCGCCATCAGTGTCCCGGGCGACAAATCCATCTCACATCGTTTTGCGATGCTAACCTCAATCGCCGAAGGTTCTTCGCAAATCCTCAACTACTCAACGGGCGCGGATTGCCGCTCCACGCTGCTCTGCATGGAGAAACTAGGAGTGCGCTATGAGTTTGGCGAGCGCGAGGAACGTCCATTGCTAACGGTTCATGGGCGTGGTTTGCGTTCGCTTCGCCAATCCGCGAGTTTTCTGGACGCCGGCAACTCCGGCTCTACCATGCGAATGCTCTCAGGCATCCTCGCAGCGCAAGCTTTCACCACGGAGATCAGCGGTGACGGTTCGCTGGTCAAACGCCCGATGCGGCGCATCCTCGCGCCTTTGCGTGAAATGGGTGCGCGCATCGATGCTTTGAACGATCAGTTTCCTCCCCTGACCATACATGGCTCGCCACTCTCCGCCATCGACTACACGTTGCCCGTCGCCAGCGCCCAAGTAAAGAGCTGTCTCCTATTAGCCGGTTTATATGCGAATGGGGAAACCTCCGTTCGTGAGTCCGTGGCAACACGCGATCACACAGAACTCGCGCTGAGCGAGCTAGGCGCCGACATAACGATTGAGCCTCGCCATGTCCGTGTTCGTGCAGGCGCTCCGCTTACCGCTAAAAACCTCATCGTTCCCGGCGACATCTCGTCCGCTGCGTTTTTTATTGTTGCAGCGTTACTGGTCCGCGATTCCGATCTCGTCATAACCAACGTGGGTCTAAACCCCACGCGTACCATGCTGCTGGATGTGTTGGGCGGTATGGGTGCGAACATTCGCGTGCTGCACATCGAACAGGTAAATGGAGAGTTAATCGGAAATCTTCAAATTAAATCGTCGCGTGTGCGTGGCGGCGTCATCGAAGGTTCAACGACCGCGGCGGTGATCGATGAAATACCGATTCTTTCCGTTCTTGGCGCTGTCAGTCAGGACGGCCTCATGATTCGCGACGCCGGCGAACTGCGAGTTAAGGAGACCGATCGCATTGATGCTATCGCGAATAATTTACAACGCATGGGCGTTAACGTCCATACCACCAACGATTCCATTGAAATTCCTGGCCGCCAGTCGCTGCACCACGCGGAGCTCGACTCCTTTGACGACCACCGCATTGCCATGGCGTTTTCCGTTGCCGCCCTTTTAGCGTCTGATTCGTCTACAATGCAAAATGCCGGATGCGCCTCGATCTCCTTCCCCGAGTTCTATTCCACTCTCCGGCAGATTGCACAATAGACCCTACACATGGATGAAGCGACCGACTCAGATCTCACTCGTGAGAGTCTGATTCACGATCTCAACAACGTTTTTGAGACCATTACCGAAGTGGCGGATTTGCTCAGCGCCGATCGTCACTGGAAGCCGCTTGCCGCCACCCTCACCCGTAGCGTGGCACGAGGCAAGCGTCTTATCGGCGCGATCCCGGACAGCACTCCGAGTCTCGCAATCGTGATCGAAGACGCCATCCAGAATGCCGCCGATTACGCCGCCGCCGCTCGCAAACCACACATGACATTTGTACGCAATTTACCAGAGTGTGACATTCGGCTTCCCGGAGCCGATAAGGATTGGGAGCGTGTATTCGCCAACTTGTTTCTTAACGCCGTTCAAGTTATGCGCAAACCGGGTCGCATCGAAATCTCTGCCGAACAGATTGAAGGCGCGCTGAAAATTACCATCGCAGATAACGGGCCCGGTATTCCGGAAGACATTTTACCGGGCGTCTTCCGCGCTCACGTCTCAACGAAAGCCAGCACCCGGCGTTCCGGGCTGGGTCTGCATATCGTTGCGACGATTGTCAAGCGCTATTCCGGCCGCGTCACTGCCGAGAACCGCGAATCCTCGCGCGGCGCTATCTTCACTATTCATTTGCCTGTCGCCTGGGCCGGGAATGTAAATGGGTGATGCCCGCCGCCCTTTCTATGCGTCTAGTGATTGCGCCGCGATGTTTCAACTCGAGATTCGATATCAATGAAATCGCTCTGCATACATGCTCACTTCTACCAGCCCCCGCGAGAGAATCCGTGGCTGGAACAGATTGAGCTGCAGGACTCGGCCTACCCCTATCACGATTGGAACGACCGGATTACTGCCGAGTGCTACGCTCCCAACTTAGCGGCGCGCATTCTTGACGATCAACGCCGCATCACGCGAATCGTTAACAACTACTCTCGCATCAGTTTTAACTTCGGTCCCACATTACTGTCTTGGGCAGTCGAACACGCACCGGAGCTGTATGCAAACCTGATCGATGCGGATCGGCAAAGCCAGCGACGGTTTGGCGGCCATGGTTCGGCTATGGCGCAGGCCTACAACCACCTGATTTTGCCGCTTGCCAATTCCCGGGACAAGTGGACGCAGATTCATTGGGGCTTCGAAGATTTCGCCAGTCGATTTAACCGCTTGCCCGAAGGCATGTGGCTTCCCGAAACCGCCGTGGATTTGGAATCTCTCGACTTGATGGCAAAGGCTGGTCTAACATTCGCGATTCTAGCACCGCACCAGGCTAAAGCGGTGCGGCCTCTCTCGGGCGGCGATTGGCGGGATGTCAGCGGATCGAAAGTCGATCCTCGGGAACCGTACCTCCTGAAGACACTGAGCGGGCGAACGATCAGTTTATTCTTTTATGACGGCCCCATATCTCAAGC